>NZ_DAMCNG010000032.1:0-19522 GCF_032107865.1 Brevundimonas sp. | reverse complement strand
CAAGGGGGTCCCTATTGCACGCCGATAGGGGGTCCCTTTTAGACGCCGATTGACAACGGTGCCAGTCGGTCAGAATGTCTTCCGATCGGCATATGTAAATGGCAGGCTTGCAACGCAGAGGTACACCGGCAACTGGATGGCCAGGGCGGGGCTCCTGCACAGCGCTCCTCGTCATTTGCGCGTTGTCGAACTCGATTCCGGCACAGTGAATGACGGCGCACCCGCCGATCTCGCAAGCTTCGCCGACGAACGAGGCACCGCCGATCCAAGCTCAGACCGCCTTCTCGCAACGACGACGCTTTCCGGATCAATGACCGCATATGTGTCGGGCGCCGGATCGGAACGAAGGCTGCACGTTCGAGGTCGCTCCAGTGATATTTCTTGTGATGTAGATGCCTGCCGTTCGGGCACTATTGAGAGCATAGCTTGGCGCGAAAGCACCGGCGAGGTCGTCTTCTCGGTCACCGTGCGGGACAGCGGGTATGCCCAGTCGCTCTACGCCTGGAACCCCGTCGAGAATGACGTGAGGCTGATCGTAGCTTCCGACGGCTTACTGAGCGGCAATCGAACTCCGAACCGATCCTCCTGTTCAATCTCTTCCCATTTCGCTGCTTGCGTAACTGCCTCGGCGGGGCAGCCGCCGCGAGTGGAGGCCATCGACTTGAATTCCGGCGTGCGAACCGTTCTGTTCGATCCGAACCGCTCACTTGCCGAAGTGGATACCGTCGAAACACGATCCCTCGCTTGGTCAGACAGCGAAGGCAACAGGTTCACAGGTCAGCTGTTTCTGCCGGCGAACTCCAAATCTGACGAACGGCTTCCGATCTTCATCACCTACTATGTGTGCCAAGGCTATCTTCGCGGTGGCGTCGGGGACGAATGGCCGCTGGCGTCCTTGGCCGCGTCCGGCATCGCGTCGATGTGCGTCAACAAGGGGCCGGCAGTTGCTGGCGAGCGAACCGGCAATTTCGCGCTGGCAGCATCCGGAATCCGCGCAATTGTGGGCCAACTCGATGAGCAGGGCATCGTCGATCCCCAGCGCATCGGAATGGGCGGACTCAGCTTTGGAAGCGAGGTCGTCCTCTGGATCGTCGAGAATACGAACCTGCTGACCGCCGCGTCGGTGACATCGACGGCCGTCACACCAACGTACTATTGGTTTCATGCCCTTCAGCCGGATTTCTCTGATCATCTTCAGCGGGGATGGCAGCTTGCGGCGCCTTATGAGACGCCAGACCGATGGGCGGAGTTCGTTCCCACTCGGATTAATGCGCCGCTGCTCATGCAGATGCCGGAGCAGGAGTATTTGCAGACGATGGAATACTACTCCCAACTCGTGTCGACTGGCTATCCGGCAGAGATGTTCGTTTTTCCGCACGAGCCTCACGTCAAAATCCAGCCGCGTCACAAGCTGGCGGCCTATGAGCGAAACCTGGATTGGTTCCGCTTCTGGCTTTTGGGATATGAAGATCCCGACCCGCGTAAAGATGATCAGTATCGGCGCTGGACGCAGCTCAGAGATCCACAGCATGCCGGAGCGGGGCGTCACGCGCTTGGTGAATTGTCGTGAGGTGTCGGTCCCAACTGCGCGTCCACGCCTCCGCACACCCCAAGCGCAGGAGCCTGTTGAAGTCGCTGTTCCGGGGCGCGCCGGGACTATCGAGGTAACCCTGAACAGCGTCTGTCGCGAGGAGGCCGGCACCCGCCAAGTTGCCCTTGAGTAGATAGTCTCTCAGCGCATTGCGGTTACGAGCCGCTCAACTGCTTTGCTGCCGTTCTCCGTTCCATCGGGAACTATGGCAAGGTATCGCAATGTCGTCATACAACGCAGATCGGCGTGAACATTGCGGCATGATCCGAGGCTTCGTTCAGCAGGAGATCGCCGGATTGCACCCAGCAGTGCGCGGCGAATGGATCCAGCTTCACGCCAAGGACCAGATCGGCTCCGAGGCCGCGGCGATGGATAAAATCGAGCAATGCGAGGGAGTCCCTCAAGCACGTCGGCTCCACAGGCACCAACCTAAGCGCATGATCGAAATTCGAGGCCAGCTCGACGATGTTCGTCCTCGACGGCGCAGTTTCGGAAATTTGTTGCCTTCGCCGCCTGTAGGTTTCGAGCAAGTCGTGGAAGGATGTACTCTTCATCCGCCTTGATACATGCCAGACTGTCGCCGCGACCTCCAGAACGTGGCGATTGAAGAAACCCCGACTTGTGCGGGGTTCGACGATGGATCGCGACGGTTGTTCGACCATGACTGGCCGTACTTCGGACGCCGTTTGATTGGTTCTGACAAGAACTCCCGTGTCGACCAAGCTGGCGAGCTCGCTTGAAATCGCCATCGGCGACGCCAGCCATTCCGAGAAAGCGAACTCTGCTTGCGGTCGCAACCGGAAGTAGCGATCTCGGTTCTCGTCAAGAAACACTGTCTGGCCGCTGCACCTGCAGAAGGTGACGTTGTCAGCTAGGGCAATGCTCATGGGACCTCCACGGTCATGCGTCTGAATGGCGCGCGAAACAATCTCGCGCGCCATCCGACCGGGTCACTCGGAGATGCCGGTGATTTCCATCAGCTCGTCAGGTTCATCGACGGTGAGGAACTGCCCCTGGGTCTCGAGGCTTGCCGCGCCCAAGTCGATCACGACGTCTTCATGCTGTTCGATGCGTTCCATTTCTTCTCTCCATCAAGCTGTCGTCAGGGCATGACGACGCGTTGAATTCTATCTGGAGGCAAGCGACGGCGTCTCGTTACAAAGACCTCGCGCAACCTCTGCGCGCTAGATGTGCGCGGGTAAAAACAATAGCTTGCGAAAGACCTTCCCAAATCGGTAGCGATTGTTGGGAGAGGGCGGCCGAGCAGCGCGGAGTTTCACAGCGAAAGCGCCCGTCCGAGTCGCTGGAAAATATTCGCACGACCGGCGCTCAGGTTTTTGGGTGTCGTGCGTCTTCTATATTGGGACCGGATTATCGGAAAGGAGCCCTGCCCTGATTGATGGTCGATGACGGCGTGCTGAGGGACTGGTTCTGCAAGGAGGTGCTTCCTCTCGAACGCTCGCTCACGGCCTTCATCCGCAGGAACTGGAGGGTGGAGGCCGAGGTCGTGGATTTGCTTCAGGATGTTTATGAGCGAGTTCTGTCGGGCGCGGCGCGGGGACTGCCCGGCCATGTCTCGGGATATGTCTATGAGGTCGCCCGCAACCATCTGATCAGCCGCGCCCGGCGCGAGCAGGTCGTGTCCTTCGACCTGGTCGCCGATCTCGACGACATCATGCCGGCGGCCGATGAACTGACGCCGGAGCGGATCGCGACGGCGCGCCAGGAACTTCGCCGTGTCGAAGCCGGTATCGAGGCCCTCCCGCCTCGCTGTCGCCAGATCGTGGAGATGCGCAAAATTGACGGCCTGTCCTCGAAGGAGGTGTCGGCCGAACTCGGCATCGGTGTCGACGCGGTCAATCAACAGACCAGCAAGGGCATGCGCGCGCTGGCCGACTTCATCTTCGGCGGCCGGGTCGGGGAGGGGCGCGAGGGCGACGGCGGCGATGCTCGGCGGAGGCGGGTCCAATGAACCACGAAGAGATCGCCAACCGCGCAGCCCTGTTCGTCAGTCGCAGAGATGAGCCCGAATGGGGCGCTGCCGACGAGGCAGAGCTTCAGGCCTGGCTTGCGGAATCCTACGCGCACAAGGCCGTCTACTGGCGTTTGTCGCGAAGCTGGGAGATCGCGGATCGGCTGGCGGCGAGGGGGCCGCAACGCACGCCATCCGCCGCGCGGCCGTGGTGGCGACAAAAGGGGCCGCTGGGTTTCGCCAGCGCGACCGCGCTGGCCCTGATCGGTCTGCAAATCCTCTCGTTCAGCTCGGACGACGACGATCCTGCGCCGCGCCTGGCGGCAGCGACCTATGCGACGCCGGTCGGCGGCCACGAGGCGATCGAGCTGGCGGACGGCAGCGTCGCCGAACTCAACACCGCGACCCGCGTGCGGGCGGCGGCGACTGACGACACGCGCCAGGTCTGGCTCGACGAGGGCGAGGCCTTCTTCAAGGTCGCCCACGATACGGCGCACCCCTTCGTCGTCCACGCTGGCCGCTATCGCGTGACGGTCTTGGGGACCAGCTTCTCCGTGAAGCGATCCGGTCAGGATGTGTCGGTGTCGGTGTTGGAAGGGCGCGTGCGGGTCGACGATACGCAGGCGTCGAAACCGGCCCATGAACTACCGGTCCTGAGGGCCGGGCAGATGGCGATCCTTCGGCCGACGGAGACCCTTGTCAGCATCGGCGATGGCGAACGCGTCGAACGCGCCCTGGCCTGGCGCGACGGCATGTTGAGTTTCGACGGTGCGGCGCTGGCCGACATCGCCGCGGACTTCAACCGCTACAACGATCGCAAGATCGTCGTCGCGGATTGCGACATGCGCGCCTTTTCCGATCGACGCATCATCGGGGAGGGACAGCCACGCATCTTCCGGCCAGCCGGGCTCGTGTGGACCGCACCCACGGCGCGATGAGGAGGGGCGGCGTCAACCGCCAACGGCGCCGTCATCCCGTTCGCTTGGCCGCCGCCAGCAGCGGATCGAACAATTGCTGCCAGAGGCGACGGCGGTCGATCGGAATGTCGGCGCGTAGCCCCATTCCCGGCTGGAGCGCGCGGCGCTCGCCATAGGCGGTGACATAGTCCCGTTCGAGCGAGACGCGGACCTCGTAGACGGGAGCGGTCTGTTCGATCAGGAACGCCGCCTCGCCCGGTCTCGTTACGGTTCTGGCGATCTCGACGATCCGCCCTTCGACAAATCCAAATCGCTGGAAAGGGAAGGCCTCGACCTGCAAGCGAGCGACCTGGCCGACCTCTAGAAAACCCGCAGCGCGCGTCGGCACCAGCAACCGAGCTTCCAGGGGCGAGCCTTCGGGCGCGATGGAGAGGAGGGGAACCTCGCCGGACGGCAGCATGCCGACTCGCGCCTGTACGGCCGAGATCGTGCCCGCGACCGGAGCCCTGAGGACATGGCCGCGCGCCACTTCAAGCTCGGCGCGCCGTTGCGCCAGGCTGGATCGGTCCCGAGCGATCGCGGCGAGGTCCTCGGCCTCCCTTGCAGGAATAGCGGCCATCTGACCTTGAAGATCAGCCGCGGCGCGGTCGAGCTCCGACAAACGGCTGTCGATGTCGGCGACGGCCAGGCGTTCCGCCAGAACGGTGCGGCGCCGGGCGTCGACCTGGGCGCGGGGGGCATAGCCGCGCGCCTGGAGTTGTGAAAGACGCTCGGCGTCGGCTTCGGACAGCGCGAGCGCTTCAACCTGGACGCGGCGCTGGCTTTCCAGGATCGCTCGGCTTCTGCGGTGAGCGGCGACCTGATCGGCGAGTCGTCGCCGATCGTCCGCATATCCCTGGGCGACAGCCGCGCGGCGACTTTCCAGCGATGCTTCCTGATGTCCGGTTTCGGCAAGCTGGACGTCGAGCATGGGGCCCTGGCCGATGCTGGCGATATCCGAGGTGAACTCGATCAGGGGAGCGCCCTCGGCGACCGCCTGGCCGTCGCGGACCAGCACGCGAGCGATCCGGCCCGACTGGACGGTGCGTACCTGCACGACGCCGGCCTCGGGGATGAGAAAGCCGGGAACCGTCTCCTTTCGGGTGTATCGGCCGAAAATGAGGGTCGTCGCCAGCACCGCGCAGAGCAGGGTCAGGACGACCGTCCAGATCGTGAGGGACGGGGGTTGGGCCAGACGGACTTCGCCCCAGAGCCTGAGGCGTTTGGCTTCGATCGCTTCGTTGCGAAACAGGCTCATTGGTCGGCCATCAGGCTGGCGGCGACCGGCACGCGCGCGCGGTTCGCGTCGGTGATCTCCGTGATCGCGCCCTTGTCGACCAGAAAGACGCGATCGGCGCCGAGAATGGCCGCTTCGCGGTGCGCCACCATGATGCGCGTGATCTTGAGGTCCGCCAGCGTGGCCATCACCTGTCGTTCAAGCTCGGGATCGAGGTTGGCCGTGCCCTCGTCCATGAAAAGTATGGCGGGGTCCTTGTAGAGCGCGCGCGCCAGCAGGAGGCGCTGTTTCTGGCCGCCGGAGAGAATCGAACCCATGTCCCCGATCAGGCTGTGATAGCCCATGGGCGTCCGCATGACGTCGTCATGGACATGGGCCAGGCGGCAGACCCGTTCGACCTTGTCCATATCGATATGGGCGTCGAAGAAGCCGACATTGTCAGCGATGGTGCCGGACAGGAGTTGGTCGTCCTGCATGACGACGCCCAGCCGGTCTCGAACAGCGCGTAGTCCCAAGGCCCGCATGGGGTGACCGTCAATCAGCACGTCCCCTTCGGTCGGTTCGTAGATGCCGATCAACAGCCTGAGAAGGGTCGATTTGCCGCCGCCCGACGGGCCGACGAAGGCGACCGCCTCGCCGGGCCGTATCGAGAACGCCGCGCCATCCAGCACCCAGGGGTCGTACTGGCCATAGCGAAACCGCAGGCCACGCACTTCCAGGCCGCCCAAAAGCGGCTTGGAGAGCTGTGCAGGACCGTCGAGCCCACGCTCCGCTTCCGCGTGCACGATATCGGAGAGGCGTTCGAGGTGAAGCCCCAGCATACGGAAGGTGAAAAAGGCGCCGATCAGGCTGCTGACCCGGCTGGAAAACTGTCCAGCGTAACTCTGGAAGGCGAAAAACATGCCCAGGGTCATGTGACCGTCGAGGACCTGGAGGGCGCCGAAGTAGAGCATGGCGAGACCGTGGAGGGTCTGCCAGATGCCGAGACCTGACCCACCCCAGAGACCGAAGGCGCCTTGTCTGAAGGCGACGTTCTGTTGTTCTGCGACGGCGTTCTGCCACAGGCCGTGCCGCTCGGCCTCGCGACCGCCGATCTTGATCGCGCGGGCGGCGCGGACGGTCTCCAGAAAGACGCTGTCAGTCCTGGCCGAGAGGTTCAACTGCTCGTCGGCGAAACGACGCACGGTTGGAAAGGCCGCCATCCTGACCAGGAAGATCACGACGAGATTGATCAGAACGAGACCGGCGAGGATGGGCGAATAGAGGACCATGACGATCGCCACCGGCAGGACCATCACGGCGTCCAGCACCACGCCGACCAGGCCGCCGGTCAAAAAGGACTGTGCAGGCCCTAGAGATCCGAACCGGGAGAGGACGTCGCCCACATGGCGACGCTCGAAAAAGTCCGTGGGCAGCCGAAGAAGATGCTTGAGCAAATTGCCGGACAACTGGATCGACAGGCGCTGCCCGGCGTGGAGTTGAATGAAGCCGCGCAACGTCTCAACCGCGGTCGAGACCAGGGCCAGTGCGCCGAACCCGACGACGATCGCCACCAGAAGGTCGCGGTCGGCGCGGCCGATGACGTCGTCGATCACGAGCTGGCTGGCAAGCGGCGATATGAGGCCGATGCCCTGGAGCAGCAGCGTCAGGAGGAAGACCTGCAACAGGAACGGCTTGAAGCCGGACAAGCGGCTCCACAGATCTCCCAGTCGGACCTTGTCGACGCGCGATTTCTTCTCGAAGTCCGGAGACGGCGTCAGTTCGAGGGCGACGCCGGTGAAGTGTTTTGACACCTCGTCCAGCGGCAGCTTGCGTTCTCCGCGTGCGGGATCGGCGATCCAGGCATGTCGCTTGTCGACCCGGCGCAGAACGACGAAATGATCGAGACTCCAGTGCAGGACGGTTGGCGTCTCGAGCAATGCAAGCTCGTCCAGCTCGCACCGGACCGGCCGTGCCGTAAATCCCAGGGCGTCGGCGATCGATACGAGGCTCTTCAGACTGCTTCCGCCCAGCGAAATCGGAAAGCGGCGACGCAGCTCCGGCAGCGTTTCCCTGCGACCATGAGCGGCCGCCACCATCGCGAGGCAGGCCAGGCCGCATTCGGCCGCCTCGGATTGCAGGACAAGTGTTTTACCGAACGGATGCTGCAACGCCGTCCCTTCTGCACTGAACCGGTGAGAACCGCTTGCGCCCCATTGCGACGGTCATTGAAGGCCCGACGGCGCGTCCTGTCGAGGACCCGTGTTATTTTTTCTGTTGTGACCGTTCGCCGCTCTCTGAGCGCGAGCATTGATCGCCGCCTCGATCCATTTGATCGGCTGCGTCCATGTCGAGCGACGGCGCTTGCTCCTCGGATTTGCGCGGAAAGAAGCGGCGCTCGTATTCCCACCACAGGGTTCCTGTCGGCACATCCGGATGACCGAACCGGGTCCCCATCGCTCGCCGCACCACCTTCCAGACGACGAAGGCGATCACGCCCAGGACCACGATGGCTGATAGTTCGCGCACCACATTCAGGGCGTTCATCCGCCCATCCTCGATCCGGCGCCGTGTGTTTCGTCGCATATCGGCAGGCTCGGAAGACTCTCGACGCCGATGAGGCCCTCACCGCCATAAACGAGAGGCACGGCTTCGGGAGCGAACGTCTCCACGATCGGACCCGCCTCGGCTGCATTTTTGGGCCAGTAGCCATCGACGGCGGCGGCGCGGATGTTGTTCACCATGTCCACGGTCGGCATATGCGTTCGCAACCGAGTCATCGCGAACAGCCGTTGGTCGGGCGTTTGTCCGATGCAAACCGGTTCCGTACGGACAAAAGCATCGGTCAGCAGGGCGATCGGCAGCCCGCGCGCGACAAAGAAGGCGCGTTGCCGTTCCGCGCGCCGCTGCGTTTCTGCGGTGGCCTTCAGTCCTGACGCTTCAGCCGCGCTCACGAGAGCGAAGTCGGTGTGGTGAAGGAGCACGACTGACTGGTCCTCCACAGATACGGCAGGCGCGGGAAGAAAGAGAAAGTGAGCGCAGGCTGACGCGCAAATATCGACGACGTCCAGACGTAGGTTGCGGGCGATCATCTGCTCCGAGAGCCGGATCGCATCGACACCTGAGCCGCCCGGACTGGAAACCCGGATCGACCTGGTGTCGTCGTCGATCAGAGCGATCGCCCCGTCGATCACATCGGGCGTCAATTGCCCGCAAACCTCGATCGTCCCGCCGTCGATCTTTCTTGCGCCGGGGGCGCAACGGGGCGGCTCTTCAACTTCCGTCGATCGGGCGCACCCCGCCAGAGCGGAGATCGCTAGGGCCAGACACGGGCCAAATAGGAACGCTGGCCAATCCAGCCCTAACGACAATCTCATCGCTGGATATTCTGCAAGGACGGGATTTGATCCAGCCCCCTGTCCCTTACGAAGTCATTGAGCATGTCTCGGGCGCCATCACGGAGAAATTGGTAGGACGCCCCGATTCCGGTCCGGAAGCCAGCGCTGGTCGGAGTGACGTTTACGCCTGTTGAGACGTCTTCCTGCTGCTCCATGCTCACGCCCAAGCCGCGCCCGACCCCGTCGCCGCCGCCGACATAGACGTCGCGGCCTCCCACGCCGACTTCACCGTAAAAGGCGCCGGTCGTATAAGAACCGAAAAAGACGTTCTGATTTCCGCCATCTACTTTGCGTTGCGCGGTGACAACTATATCGTCCACCCGCGTTGCCGGTTCGCCTCCACTTCCGCCATGGATGTATTCACATTCATCCATTGTCAGTGTTCGCATTATCAGCCTCCCGATGATTATGCTCGCCTATTGAGCTACTTATTATTCATTTTCAGCGGCGAACGTTGTCAAGGGATGGGTAGGGAGTTTTACGACCTAGGGTTGCGACATTGTGTCCCTATCGAGGCCTGAAGAAGGCTTGCGCGTGGACGGTGCTTGGCTGACCGGCAGCGAGCCGGTCGCTTTGAGGCGCGGCGGAATCATGCGCGCCAAGCCCCGGATGCCGCGGCCACATCGGGATTGAAAGGACGTCTCCCACGGCCGCATGAACGGGCGTATTGATCGATGCTCAGGATGTTTTTGCTTCACGGCGGGCCTCGGACCAGAAGGTGCGGTAGTCGCTCGTGGCAGCGAGCAGATGAGCATGCCCTCCTGCGGTCAATCGACCGCGGCGCAGGAACAGGATCTGGTCCGCATCGTCGAGGAGACCGGGTCGGTGGGTGATGAGGATGAGCGTTGTCCGGCCGCAATGACTTTCACGCAGCGCTTTGATGGCGCGCTTCTCGCTTGGGGCGTCAAGAGACGACGTCGTCTCGTCGAGAATGACCGCAGGGACGGACACCCCGAGCAGGCGCGCGAGCTCGAGCTTCTGGATCTGTCCGCCTGACAGCCGCTCGCCCTGTTCGCCGACGGCCTGGTCGAAGTCGACCGCGCGGCCGCTCTCGTAGAAACCCCACCCGGCGAGCAGCGCCGCCAGTTCCGCCTCGCTCTGCCGGGTCGGCGGATACAGGGCGTTTTCGCGCAGGCTCCGGTTGAACAGCCCCACGAACTGCGGAACGTAGAGAACGCGCCGATGCCGCTCATCAATGGGCTCTGCCGCCATGTCGGCGCCGTCGATCAGAACGCGGCCCCGCGACGGATCGAGAAGGCCCGCCATCAGCCGGGCGAGCGTCGACTTGCCCGCGCCGTTCGGTCCCGCGATCACCACGAAACTCCCCGGAGCAATGGCGGCGTTCGCGTCGGTGAGAACCGGAGTATCGCCATAGGCGTAGAAGAGGCCGTCGAGCCGGATCGCTGCGGCGCGCGGGGCAGGGGAGATTGCCGTTGTTCGGTTCTCGACTGCGGGATCGCGCGCCATCGCGAGGTCGAGCACTTCGGCGATATTCTCGATCGCAACGCCGGCCTGACGGATGATGAATCCCAGCCCGCCCAGCGGCAGGGCGAGTCGGAAGGCGTAGGCCTGGAGCAATACGAAATCGCCGACCGTCAATCGCCCGCGTCCGACATCCATACCCCCGAGGACGAGGATCGCCACCAGGCCCGCCCCGACCACCACATACTGTCCCAGCGCCGTTCCGAACAGCAGAAGCGCCAGGCGCGAAGCCTCGGTCTGGCGCGCGCGGCCGAGGACAGCGACGCGCTCCACCTCGCCATCGAGATTGCCGTTGAAGACCACCCGACGTGCGTTTCTGAGGATGTCGCCCAGCAACTGCGACACGGAGGCGGCGGATCGATTGGTCGCCTGCGCCTGAGCCTGGAAGCGCTTCGCGGTCAGGCGTGAGGCGAGGAAATAGCCGAGCAGCACCGTCGCCAGCAGGGCGACATAGAGCGGTGGGACCAGCGTCGCGACCACGACGAGCGAGGCGACCACCTGGATGATCAGCGAGGCGGCGCGGCTGATCAGCCCGTCGACGACGATCTGTAGGCTGAACGGCAGGCGTTCCAGCGCGCCCAACATCTCCCCGCTGTCGGCGTCGCGCCGCCGCGCGATCTGCGGCAGCCGCTGCGCGGTCGCGCGCTCGATCAGGTGGCGCGACAGCGCTCCGAGCTGGCGCGTCGTGAAGATGTAGCGGGCCGCGGACAGCGGCGCGGTCCCGGACCAAGCGAGAACGAAGGCCGCGACCAGCGGCGCGAGCGACCAGGGATCAATGGGGCCGGTTGAAAGCCGGTCGACCAGCAGCTTGAGCAGATAGGGACCGAGGACGCCCAGACCGATGCCGGCCAGGTCGATCGCTATTCCCGCGACGGCGTCGCCGCGCGCTTCCAGCCGGCGATCGAACGTCAGCCGCGTGAGCGCAAGGATCACCGTCAGGGTCGACATGCCGTCCTTTCCTGCCGCGTTCGCCTTGCGGTCCGCTGGACGCGGACTCGGCGACGGCGGCGCGCCCAAGCTACAGGGCAGGGGGCTTGCCCGGCTTCACGATTCTTCCGGTCTCCATTGATACTCGCTTTCCCGATCGGGAATTCTGCTAGGCTACCGGGCGGTTTGACGGGTTTGCCTTCCCGATCGGGAATGTGGGTGGCGGTAAATGAAGAAATCGCCTATGAGATTCCCGATCGGGAAAGGAGTTTCACGGTGATTGAGGAACAGGCTCACGACTACGCCCGTAGGCTCGGCGCTCTGATCCGAGCGCGCCGCGAGGCTGTCGGTCTGCGAATGGAAGATCTCGCAGGGGCTGCCGGCGTCGGCGTGCGCTTCATTCATGACCTCGAAACCGGAAAGCCGAGTTGCCAGCTCGGGCGGTCGCTGGCCGTCGCCGCGTCGCTCGGCCTCGATCTGATCGACCTTCTGGAAGAGGACGAGGCGCGTCGCCGTGACCCCGCGCCGGAGCAGTAGACGTGCTGACCATCTATAATGAAAACGAGGAGGTCGGGCACGTCGAGGACGACGGCGGCTTTGTCTATTCGCAAACTTGGCGCGGACGACGCGGGGCCTTCCCGTTGTCCGTCACCATGCCCTTGGCCGAGCGGGAGGTCGAGCCGAGCGTCTTTCTCACCTGGGCCGCGAACCTGCTTCCGGAGGCTGACCAGCTCGTCATGGTGGGGCGCAGCCTTGGCGTGTCGCCTGGCGACACGATCGGTCTTTTGGAACGAATCGGACGCGACACCGCAGGCGCCTTGTCTTTCGGTGCGCCCGGCGGCCGCACCCGGTCCGGCTGGGCGCCCATCGCGCGCGATCAGGACCTCGAGCGGATCATCGACGAACTGCCGAGGAAGCCGTTTCTAGCAGGAGACGACGGGGTCTCCATGTCGTTGGCGGGCGTGCAGTCCAAGATCGCCGTCGGGCGCGACGAGCAGGGCCGACTCTACATTCCGGTAGACGGCGCGCCCTCGACCCACATTCTCAAGCCCGACAGCGATCGTTTGCTCGGAAGCGTACCCAACGAGGCCTTCTGCCTGACCCTGGCGCGACGTTGCGGATTGCGTGTTCCTTCCGTGACCACGGGACGCGCCGGAGGACGATCCTATCTCCTGATCGAGCGCTACGACAGGCGCGCGATCGGCGACGAATGGAGGCGCCTCCACCAGGAAGATTTCTGTCAGGCGCTCGGCCTGCCGCCAAGCGCCAAATATGAGCGGAACCGGACCGGGCCGAAGGGACCTTCCGCCGCCGACATGCTGATGGTCGTCAGGAAACATGCATTGGCGCCTGATGTGCTCGCGCTCCTTGACGCCATCGTGTTCAACATCCTTGCATGCAATACTGACGCACACGCCAAGAACTATTCGCTCATGGTGACGAATGGTCGTCCGACATCAGCGCCGATCTACGACGTCATGTGCGCTTCCGTATTCGACGGGATCACGCCGAATTTGGCGCAATCGATCGACGGTAAGACCCGAGGCGATCACCTCAGGCGCCGACACTGGACGCGATTCCTGCAAGCGGCAGGCTTCGGCGCCGCGCCGATGCTGCGGCGCATTAACGCCTTGGCGACACGGGTGCTGGCGGAACTCCCGTCCGCTCAAGCGGACGTTACGGCGATGGCTGCCGGCGGGGCCGGACTGAACGAGGTCGTAACCGCAATAAGGCGCAGAGCCTCGATGATTCTCGAGGGATTGGCCGATCCCGCGGACCGCGCCGACTGAAAGGCGCGGGTGGCCTCGATCCTACGGTCCTCTGAAGCAGAGGGGCTGCGTCGCGCCTTTTCGCCAGGCCTCGATCACGCCCGCCGTGAAGACGATGAGCAGCACGAAATAGGGCGTCTCCAGCGCTGCGATGTAGCCGCGCGGCAGGAGGGAAACGTCCAGAGCGGCGCCGACATGCACCAGCACGGTCAGGAGCTGGACCCCGCCCGCCGCGAACAGCCACCGCCGCCGACCGCCCGTGCGGATCAACAGCACGATCAGCAGCAGGAGCACGGCCGTATCGACCACGGCCACGGCCCAGAAGGGCGGCGCGGCGTTCGGCGGCGGCTGCAACCGGGGCGAGATCAGCACCGCGAGGAGATTGCCGATGACGGCGGCCTGTTCGGGCCGGCCGCCCTTCCACAGCGCGAATCCCGTCACCGCGAGGGTCAGCCAGAAGCCCGCCGCCCCCATCCATTGTTCGACCGCGAGCGCCATCCCACGCCGATTGACGCGGCGCCGGCGGCGCGATGTCAAGCATCGGCGACCAGGCGGGGGCGTGCGATGGAGGCGGTCGGGCGAATCTGGGCGGCGTCAGGCTTTTCCAGGCCTGTCCCCTGCAGCGTCGTTGGCCTGACGCCGATGTGCGGCGCGGCGTCGGCCAGCGCCGCGTGCATCGTCATCGCATGGCCGCGGGCCTGGCCCAGGGCCTCGACGGTCCGTGTCGCGGCTGCGACCGCCTCATGGCCGAGAACGGCCGAGAAGCCATGGGTGCGCCGGATCGCTGAAGCCTGCGCGATCAGCAGCGCGGCCTTTTCCAGGGTCGTATCAAGCGCCGCCTCGGTCTCGAACAGGGCGTCGGCGAGGGATTGGGCGATGTCGCGTCGTTGCATGGGGCGTCCGTCTCGCGCTGGCGGCGCAAGTCCTTTGTCAGAGAGGGATGGGGCGCCGCTGGGCCCGTCAGCGCTGGGCCAGCAGGGCGGCGTCGATGGCTTGGGTCTGGTGGCCGAGCGAGAGGGCGACCGCGAGCGCGCCGACGAGGCAGACGCCGAGCAGGACCGCTCCCAGGGCCGTGACGATCAACCGGCCGAGCGTCCGGTTCAGGACCGGCGTAAGCGCGGCGCGTTCGGAGGGCGGTCGCTGTCGGGTCCCAGCACGAATGCGATGCAGATGATCTCGCGAAGCAGATCGAGCGGCGAGAGGTTGCGGCTGTGTCTCCGCGTCTCGTCCAGCAGATACTCCACCGCGTCCTTCTGCGCTCGTGTCAGCGCCAGGTCGTCGAACACCGTCTCCACGTCGCCCCAGGTGTAGCGCGGCAGCGGAATGACCGGCTGGGGCATGGGCTCCTCCTTTCGCCGAGGGATCGAAACCCGATCCCGACCCGGACGAAAGGGCTTCCGGTTCCCTAGGAGACCGGTCTGCGTAGTCCATACGTAACGCCGCGCGATAGAGCGCCGCGGCTTCCTCGCGGTCGCGCAGGCCGAGCTTCTTCAGCGCATTGTAGATGTGGGTGTCGGCCGTGCGCGGACTCATCGTCCGTCGGCGACCGATCTGTTTGGAGGTCAGGCCGTCGGCGACGTCGCGAAGGCATTGCTCCTCGCGCGGGGTGAGCCGGTCGAGGTCAACCATCGCCGCCGCCCGGGTCGTCATCCGCCCGGCCTGTGACATGTGGGTCCGCCGACAGAGCGAGCGCCTCGACGTAGCGGAGCAGGGGTTCGCGCTGATGGTTCGGCAGGACCGACCAGGCCTGGAGCAACCGCGCGCGTTCGCCGCCGTCTTCGCCCTCGTCCCAGGACTTGAGGCCGATAAGCGCCGGCGCCGTGGTCGCCAGCGCGAGCGAGAGCTGGTGCAGCCGTGAGGCCGCGACGCTGTTGCGTCCGTTTTCATACTTCTGGATCTGCTGGCACGAGACGCCGATCTTCGCGCCGAGCGCCGTCTGGCTCAGGCCGAGTTCCTTTCGCCGTCGCCGAACGCGCTCGCCGATCGCGCGATTATAGTCCTGTTTGCTTTGCGAATCCGGCACGTCGGTTCTCCTGACGCTCGATCGGCCATTTGGCCACGCATCGTCCTGCCGCGGCAACCCTGCGAGCTTGCGGCCGCCGCCGTGCCCGCGCTTCAAACCCCCGCAATGTCCCTTGGAGGGAGACGCACGGGGTTCGAAAACTTGTAGTTTGCGACGCCAGAAATGATGCGCCGACAGGTATTTGGCGAAAATTCCGGTCAATCCGTGAAGATCGCTCCATACGCTGACGCTTATGCTTGGCCGGCGGCGACATGCCGCGCGCCGTCGACCGGCGACCGAAAGGAGGGGCATGCGCGAAGCGCGGACCGATTGCTGTCCTCCCGCTTGGAAAGAGCGCGACGCCTACGATCGGATGCTCGAGCTCGACCTGGCGGGATGGACTTGGGAGGCGCTGCGTCGTCGGCCCGACGACGCGGGCCGCATCCTTCCGCTTGTCGGGACTCGGCTGGTGCGGCGCTCTCCGCCCCTACGAGTATTCGAGACCCAAGCCGAAGACGGACCGGAGATTTGGGGTTGGCGATTTCCGCGGCCGCCGGTCGCCGGCGTCGGTCTTCTGGCGCGCCGATCTCGACCCGGCCGTACTGACCGTGCGCGCCGCTCCCGTCGCAGCGGCCGATGGCGACGCCTTCCGGTTGGACCGACTGCCGTGCCGGGCGATCGTCCGCCGTTTCGGCGGCGGACGGGAGCAGATCATCATCGGCGAAGGCGTTCGGTCCATCCGGATCGAAGTGAGGGAAGGGAGCGTGCTGAGCGGACCGGTCCGGCTGGCCTACGACCTCGCGGGGTTCGTCGATCTCGATATCGGACTGCGGGTGCTCGGCCAGCTCGAAGCCCTCCACCGGTTCGACCGTTTGTTGCCCACGCTCTTCCGGGGGGAACCACGGGCGCACCGTTGGGCGATGGCCCTTCGGGCCTGGGACGGTCGGCGAAACGGCGCGAGCCAGCGCGAGATCGCCATCGCCCTGTTCGGTCCTGATCGCGTGACGACCGACTGGTCGACGGGCGACGACATGAGGAAGCGCATTGTCCGCCTGCTCCGCACCGGGGAGCGGCTGATCGCCGCAGCGGGGCCGGAGTTGCTTCGCCGGACGGCGCCGTGAACCGGACGGGACTTGCCGCCGGGCGGCCGGGCTTTGTGTCGCGCCCCGCGCACGATCCGCTACTGCGGGTTGTGGCCCCCAACGCAAGGTTGTCACAGGAATGTGAACAGCGTTTGGATTGCGGCGTTACGTGAGCTCTGCTGAGCTTCGAACGGCAGCGCTGCCCGACGCAACCACCCCTTACATGGAGTTACGATTGATGCGTGCATTGTCCTATTGCGAACTCGACCTTGTCGTCGGAGGCCAATCCAGCGGCCAGACCGGCGGCCAGACCCCGGCGCCCAGCTCGCCGCCTTCGAATAACAATGGCCAGACGACCACCACCACCACCCACAACAATACGCGCGGCGGCCAGGTGAACTACAACATCAACCAAACCCCCACAGGCGTGACCGGATCGGTCGGGGGCAGTTACAGCTGGAGCCGGTCGGAAACGACGGTCACCGTCGTCACGACTCCGAACTTCCCTCGCGGCAATGAGCGCGGCCCGGCGGCCGATCTGGCTGGGCTTTATTGAGCCTCGTGCGCGGCGGCGGATTCCATATCCGCCGCCGCGCGTTCAAAGTGCAGGCCATGGTGCGACCAACCCTTCTTTCCGGACTGGCGCTCGCCGCGCTTTCGGCAGGCTGCCAGCATCCCGCCTGGGCTGCGCAGGCGAATGCTGAAACGGACTTCGTTCAGGCCCGTTCAGCCGTCGCCGCCATCGCGGCGGGCCAGGTGACATGCAGCTACCCCGGCGACTCCGTCGTTCGTTTCATCGGGGAAAGCGGGCCGTCGCTCACCGCCTGCGTCGAACGTTTCGCCGGGCGAAGCGGGATGACCCTGATCCTCAGTTCACCGGGCGGCGATGCCGCGGATGCGATCCGGGCAGCCGAACTCATGACCGGGCGCGGTTGGACCGTGATCGTTCGCGGCATGTGCTCCTCCAGCTGCGCGAACTATCTGCTGCCCGTCGCCGCGCGCATCGAGGTTGAGCCTTACTCGGCGGTTCTGCTGCACGGAGCGCCCTACGATGAGGAGGGTGTCTATCAATGGTTCCTTCCGGGCGTTCTCGAACGCCAGCGGGCGGCGAACCCGAATGTCAGCGATGCGATGATCGATCAGGCGCGGCGCTTCACCCGTGAACAAGCGCGTCTTCTCGTCGAGCGGCACAAGGCGTTCGCGGGTCAGAGGACCGTAGATTCAGGCTGGTACGATCTTTCCGCCTTCCCGCAGCCCGAGGGCGGGTTCGGCGGACGCACCTTCGCCATCGTCGACCCTGACTTTCTACGATCCAGTCTACCCAACCTCGAAATCGGGCGCTTCTGGTTTCCAACCTCCGCTGCGGAACGGGACGCCCTGGCTGAGGTCATCGAAGGAACGCGCATCATTTATCGCGCTGGGTACGAACCCGCGGGGTGATTTGGGCGAAGAATGGAGTGGCATACATTTGGCGGCTTGTTGTTCTGAAGCCGCTGTATTTACTTTCTTAATCCTAGGAGAATGAACATGCGTGCACTCGATTATCTCGAACTCGATCAGGTCGTCGGCGGCCAGTCGAACACGACCACAGCAAACCAGAACGGGCCGGGGACGACCACCACCACGACCGGCAGCTCGCGCACCGTCACCGTCGGCGCTGACGCGACGATCGGCTCGGACGGCTCGATCACCGGGGGGCGCATTTATGTGTCGGTCGCTTGGGGCGACGGGCCGTCGACCGGCGGCGGAGGCGGCGGACGGAGCGCGCCGATGGGCGGCGGCTCGGGCATCGTCAACATGCCTGTTGTCGAGATTAACAGGCCGTCGGACGGCGCACGGCAGACGCAGCCCGCGGCGGATCTCGCCGGCCTCTACTGAGCAGAACGGCGGGGCGGGCGATCAGGCGCCCGACCCGCCATCGTTCGGAACGACGACACGCCTCATGTTTTTACGCCGCCACGCCCAAAGTTTCCTTCTCATCGCCGTCGCCCTGATGCTGCCCGCCAACGCGCTCGCGCAATCGGGCGAGACGGAACGGGCGGGTTGGCGAAACGCCAAGGCTGCCGTGGACGCCGTCGTCGCCGGTCGCCGCCTCTGCGAGGTCCAGTCCGACAATCGCCTACGCTATATCGGTCCGATCGACGCCGGCCTGGCCGACTGCCTCGCGGGTCTCGCCGATCGACGCGGCGTCACGCTCGCGATTTCCTCGCAGGGCGGCGACGCCGAGACGGGGATCGACGCCGGGTATCTGCTGCAAGGCCGGGACTGGACGGCGGAGGTCCACGGCCTCTGCGCTTCCGCGTGCGCCAACTACATCCTTCCGGCGATGCGGGCGGTCGCCGTCGAGCCCTTCTCTGCGGTCCTTCTCCACGGCGGAGCCGATGACGAGGACCTGATCTATGAGGCGGCTGTGGACCAGATTCTCGCCCGGCAAAAAGCCGTCGCGCCCGACGTCGACGAGGCGACGGTCGCCGAGGCCCGTGTGTTCACGCGCGACCTTGTGCGCACGATCGTGGCCGCTCACCGCCGCTATGGGGAGGACTTGGGCGTATCATCGGCATGGTTCTCGCTCACCGGATTCCCAACACCGGAAGGCGGTTACGGGCCGATGGGATTTGCGCTCGCCGACCCGACCTTTACGGCCGCCGCGCTTGGCCGCGTGAGGGTTCGATCCTTCTGGTTTCCAACGACCGACGAGGATCGGCGGCTCTTGTTCTCACTGTTCCCCGATACGCACATCGTCGTCAGGGAGACGACGCAATAGCGGCGCGGTTCTGATTCTCGAGGCCGAGGCGGCTTCCGGCCAGCCGAAGGCCGCGCGCGCGAGTTTCCGCACGGCGACGGGTCTCGACCCGAACAAGGCCGACCGCGCGGCGGTGAACGCCTGCTGCGCTGAATGGGAGCCTTATCGGCAAGAGGATAGCGGCGCCTGTGATCGCGTGCGAAGTCCTGGCGATCGGCGACGCCCGCATTCTGTGGCTGCCCGACAGGATCGGGGAACTGCCCCCGTCATCGAAAACGCCGAAGAAAAAAGCCAGCGAAACCCCGGCCGCGAGCACGGCGCCTTGCGACTGGGTGGCGTTTCGCGACCGCGCGGGCTGGCGATGGGTGGGCGGCTGCCGGCTAC
>NZ_DAMCNG010000031.1:0-19617 GCF_032107865.1 Brevundimonas sp. | reverse complement strand
GGGATCGGCCGTCACCGCGATGCGCGGCCGCCAGCGGCGCGCCTGTTCGGCCAGACGGGCGATGTTGGCGCCCCCGGTCAGGGCCTCGACCTCGAACGCAGCCGAGCCAGCCGCTTGCGCCTGCTCCATCAGGTCCAGCGTCGATGAGCCCACCGATCCGGTCGAGCCCAGAACAGTGACACGCCGCGCGATCATGCCGCCCGCTCCAGCATCAGGACGATCAGGCGCCCGGCCGACACCACGACCACGGCGAACATCAGTCCATCGACCCGATCCAGCAGGCCGCCGTGGCCCGGGATCAGATTGCCCGCGTCCTTGACTCCGAAACGCCGCTTCAGCGCGGATTCCCACAGGTCGCCGCCCATGGTGGCCAGGGCCGCCGCCAGGCCCAGCACCCCGCCCCAGAAGGCGTTGAGCAGGCCCATGTCCAGCCAGCCCGCCATGGCGGCGCCGGCGATCATCCCGGCGGTCAGGCCGCCGATGAAGCCCGACCAGGTCTTGTTCGGAGAAAAGCGCGGCCACAGCTTGGGTCCGCCGACGAAGCTGCCGACCAGATAGGCCAGAATGTCCGCCGACCAGGCCACGGCGAAGACCAGCACAGTCCAATACAGCCCCTGCACCTCGTGCAGGTCGCGCAGCCAGATCAGCAGGATGCAGGGCCAGCCGAGGTAGAGCACCCCATAGGCCGTATCCAGCAGAGACTCGCCGCGCGTGCGGGCGAACAGGCCCGCCGCCAGGGCCCCGAACACCATCAGCACCAGAGCCAGGGAAATCTGCCCGACGTGGGCCGCAATCACCGCCACGACCAGGGCCAAGGCCACGCTGATCCCGATCGGCCGCCACAGGTTCGGCGCGCACATCCGCGCCCATTCGAAGGCCAGCAGCACCGCCCCCGCGACCACCAGGGCGCAGAACCAATCGCCGCCCGCCCACGTCGCCAGGACCGCCGCCGGCGCCAGCACGACCGCCGAGGCCGCGCGCAAGGCGATATCTCGAGGCTTCAACGCCATGTCAGCCCGCAACCTCATCATAGGCTTCGACCATGACCTCGCGCCCGCCGTAACGGCGCTCACGACAGCCGAACTGGGCGATGGCCTCGGCCAGGGCTTCCGCGCCGTAGTCGGGCCAGAGAATCTCCTGGAACACCATCTCGGCGTAAGCCGCCTCCCACAGCAGGAAGTTGGACAGGCGCTGCTCGCCCGAGGTCCGCACGATCAGATCGACCGGCGGCGCGCCCGCCGTCGACAGGCCGGCGCCCAGCGCCGCTTCGTCGACAACCACGTCTTCGCCCGCACGGGCGCGATCGACCAGCCGCTGGGCGGCATCCACCAGATCCGCCCGGCCGCCATAGTTGAAGGCCACCTGCAGCAAGAATTTATCATTGCCCGCCGTCTCGGCCTCGGCCCGCGCGACGATGGCGGCGATGTCGTCCGGCAGCCCCTTGCGTCGGCCCAGAACCTTCACCCGCACGCCCGCCGCAGCCAGCCGCTTCAGGTCACTACCGACAAAGGCGCGCACCAGGCCCATCAGGTCGGACACCTCGTCGGCCGGGCGGCTCCAGTTCTCGGTCGAGAAGCCGAACACCGTCAGGCACCGAACGCCCAGCTCCGGCGCCGCCTTGATCGTGCGGCGCAGGGCCTGGACCCCCTCGCGGTGGCCCACGGCGCGCGGAAGACCCCGGCGCTGCGCCCAGCGGCCGTTGCCGTCCATGATCAGGGCGACGTGACGTGGCCCCTTTGCAGGCGCCGTGGCGACGGGCTCGGCCGACATATGGGGCGTCCTTCCTGAACAGGTCTGATCGCGTCAGACCTGCATGATCTCGACTTCCTTGGCCTTCAAGGTCTCGTCGATACGCTTGATGGCCGCATCGGTGTCCTTCTGGACCTCGGCCTCCATCTTCTTCTGATCATCCTGGCTGATCTCGCCAGCCTTTTCAGCCTTCTTCAGCTCGTCGTTGGCGTCGCGGCGCACGTTGCGCACGGCGATCTTCTTGTCCTCGGCGTATTTGCCGGCCAGCTTGGCCAGATCCCTGCGGCGCTCTTCGGTCAGCGGCGGGATCGGAATACGCAGCGTTTGACCGTCGACGACCGGGTTCAGGCCCAGGCCCGCCGAACGGATGGCCTTCTCGACCGAAACCACCATGCCCTTGTCCCAGACGCTGACCGAGATCATACGCGGCTCCGGCACGCTGATCGCGGCCACAGCGGTCAGCGGCGAGGTTGCGCCATAGGCCTCAACCACGACCGGCTCCAGCAGACCGGCGTTGGCGCGGCCGGTGCGCAGGCCGGCGTAGTCGTCCTTCAGGGCGGAGACGGACTTATCCATCCGGTCGCGGAACGTCTTGAGATCGGGTTTGGCCATGACGTGTGTCCTTGGTCCTGTCGTTTGATGACGAAGCCGCTCAGGCGGCCTTGTTGGTGATGACGGTGAAGGTGCCTTCTCCCGTCAGCGCCTTCTGAATCGATCCTTCCTCGCGGATCGAGAAGACCACGATCGGAATGCCGCTGTCGCGCATCAAGGCGATGGCCGAGGCGTCCATGACGCGCAAGTCCTTGGCCAGGACTTCCTGATAGGTCAGCGTGTCATAGCGCGTCGCCGTCGCATCCTTCTTCGGATCGGCGGTATAGACGCCGTCGACGCTGGTGCCCTTCAGCAGGGCGTCGCAGCCCATTTCGGCTGCGCGCAAAGCCGCGCCGGAGTCCGTGGTGAAGAACGGCGCGCCCACGCCGGCGGCGAAGATCACCACGCGGCCCTTCTCCAGGTGGCGCAGCGCGCGGCGGCGAATGTAGGGCTCGGCGATGGCGGCCATGGGGATGGCGCTCTGGACCCGCGTATCGACGCCGATCTTCTCGAGCGCGCCCTGCATGGCCAGGGCGTTCATGATGGTCGCCAGCATGCCCATGTAGTCGGCGTTGGCGCGATCCATGCCCGCAGCCGCCTTGGACAGGCCGCGGAAGATGTTGCCCCCGCCGATAACCAGGCAGATCTCGACGCCCTGGCGCGCCACGGCGGCGACGGCGGCGGCGACCACGTCCACGGTCGGCATGTCGATGCCATAGGGCTGGTCGCCCATCAGCACCTCGCCCGAGACCTTCAGCAGGACGCGCTTGTAACGAAACTCAGAGGGGGCGTCGGGCATGATCAGGGGTCCGTGGATACAGGGGTTAGCATCCGCGCGAAGTGAATCGGCGGCTCATCATAGACGAAGGGCGCGTCAGCCATCAAAGCCGAACGCGCCCTTTTGAAAATTCTTCCCTTTCGGGAAGACGTTTCGAGTTAGTTGCCGCCCGTCATCGAGGCGACTTCCGACGCGAAGTCGGGGGTTTCGACCTTCTCGACGCCTTCACCCAGCGCCATGCGAACGAAACCGGCCAGCTTCAGCGCGGAGCCCATTTCCTTGCCCGTGTTGGCGACCAGTTGTTCGATGGTCACGTCCGGGTCCATGACGAACGGCTGCTTGGACAGCACCACGTCCTTCTGGAACTTGTTGATCTGACCTTCCACGATCTTTTCGATCATGTTTTCCGGACGGCCTTCTTCCTTGGCCTTTTCGATCAGAACCGAGCGTTCCTTCTCGATCGCCGCCGGGTCCAGGTCCGAGGTGTCCAGCGCCAGCGGAGCCGTAGCCGCCACGTGCATAGCGATCTTGCGGCCCACTTCACGCAGGGCTTCCTTGTCGCCGGCGCCTTCCAGCGCGACCAGCACGCCGATGCGGCCGACGCCCGGCGAGACCGAGTTGTGGACGTAGGTCGAAACCACGCCTTCACCGACCGACAGGCGAGCTGCACGACGCAGCTGCATGTTCTCGCCGACGGTGGCGATCAGGTTGGTGACTTCGTCCTGAACGGTCTTGCCGTTTTCCAGGGTCGCGCCGTGGATGGCGTCGACGCCGTCGTGGTGCAAGCCCAGCTGAGCGAATTCCTTGGCCGCAGCCTGGAACAGGTCGTTGCGGGCCACGAAGTCGGTTTCAGCGTTGAACTCGATGGCCGAGGCGACTTCGCCCTTGCCGTCTTCGCGCACGGCGACGGCCACCAGGCCCTCGGCGGCGACGCGGTCGGCCTTCTTGGCGGCCTTGGACAGGCCCTTGGCGCGCAGCCAGTCGATCGCTGCTTCGATGTCGCCGTTGGTCTCAACCAGCGCCTTCTTGCAGTCCATCATGCCGACGCCCGAACGCTCGCGAAGCTCCTTCACAAGGGCGGCAGTGATCTCGGCCATGTTCTTCTCCTGAAATTCAAAATGGGCGGCCGGACTGTTTAGCCCGGCCGCATGTCAAGTTGACGTCGGTCCGGCGCGCGGCGGCGCCGGAACGTCAGTCTCAGCCCTCGACCTTCTCGGCCTCGGCGGCGACCAGCTCTTCAGCCACGCCTTCCGTGCCGGCCGGAGCGGCTTCGGCTTCAGCCTTGGGGGCGTCAGCTTCACGCAGCATCGGCTCGACCGGAGCTTCCGAAGCGCCCAGGTCGATGCCTTGGGCGACGGCGCCGGCGGCCAGGCCGTCCAGGACCGCGTCGGCGATCAGGTCGCAGTAGGTCTGGATGGCGCGAGCGGCGTCATCGTTGCCAGGAACCGGATAGGTGATGCCGTCCGGGTCCGAGTTGGTGTCCAGGATGGCGATGATCGGGATGTTCAGCTTGCGGGCTTCCTGGATCGCGATCGCTTCCTTGTTGGTGTCGATCACGAACATGATGTCCGGCACCGAACCCATGTCCTTGATGCCGCCCAGCGACAGTTCCAGACGGTCCTTCTCGCGCTGCAGGGTCAGCAGCTCTTTCTTGTTACGGCCTTCACCGCCGGCGCCGACGATGGTTTCCAGCTCACGCAGGCGAGCGATCGAGCCCGAAACGGTGCGCCAGTTGGTCAGCGTGCCGCCCAGCCAACGGTTGTTCATGTAGTATTGGGCGCAGCGCGTGGCGGCTTGCGCAACCGGGTCTGCGGCCTGACGCTTGGTGCCGACGAACAGCACGCGGCCGCCCTTGGCGGCGACGTCGCGCACAGCCACCAGAGCCTGGTGGAACAGCGGCATCGTCTGCGACAGGTCGATGATGTGGATGTTCGAGCGCGAGCCGAAGATGTAGCGGTCCATCTTCGGGTTCCAGCGGTGCGTCTGGTGGCCGAAGTGAGCGCCGGCTTCCAGCAGCGTACGCATCGAGAATTCAGGCAGAGCCATGATCGTCTTTTCCTTTTTCCGATCAAACCTAGCGCGGGCGGTTAAAAGGACCGGCTGATCCCTCGGAACGGTGCAGACCGGGATGTCTCCCCAGGCCGCGCCACGCCCACGTGCGAAGTGCGCCGCGCATGTAGGCGAAACGGCCGAAAAAGGCAAGGCGTCGAAGATGATGGGCTTTTAACTTGTCCGCGCCGGGCGGTCCCGAACAAATGGCGTCATGCGCCCTTCCCTTCGCCTGTTGTCCGCCTTGGCGTTCGCTTCATTCGCAGTCGCCCCACTGACCGCCGTAGCCCAGGCACCGCCCCCAGCGCCGGTTTCCGCAGAAGCGTATCGTCAGGACGCCCTGGCCCTGCCCGCTCTGATCGAGGCGAAGTACGCCTACCTGGAACGCTTGCCCGACGGGCGTTTTCCAATGTCGCGTGAACTGACCGCCCAGGCCGAAGCGGTTCACGACGCCGCCTCCCTGCTGAGATACGCCGAAAGCGCCTTGACGGTCCTGGCGGACCACCACGCCATCACCGGATCGTCCTTCCCCGACAGTTGGGCCGTGGTTCCCAGCTACGCCGATCTGTGGATCGAGCCGGTCGGACGGAACTGGGTCATCACCGACGTTCGCGACGGCTCGCCCGCAGCCGAGGCAGGCGTCCGTCCAGGCGATCGCCTGCTCGCGATAGACGATCGAGCCGTTGACGACGCTGTCGCCCTCTTCTGGAGCAAGGTCGGTCTGGCGCCTCAGGGCGAGCGCGCCACCTTCGCCGCCGGCGTCCTGGCGGCCGGACGGCGGGACCGCCCACGAAACCTGATGATCGAGAGCGCCGACGGCGTTCAGCGTCGCCTGACCCTGCCCAACCTCTACACGACGCAGCGCGACCGTACGCCGGTGCGTAGCCGACAGGCCGGCGACGTCCTGGAGATCCGCATCAACGACGCCCTCGGCGATCAGGCGACCATCGCCGCCTTCGACGAAGCCATGGCGACGGCCCGCCCCGGCCAGACCGTCGTGCTCGACCTGACGGAGACGCCCAGCGGCGGCAACACCGTGGTCGCCCGCGCCATCATGGGCTGGTTCGTCGATACGCCGGCCGCCTACCAGATCCACAGCCTGCCCGCCGAGGCGCGCGAAACCGGGATCCAGCGACGCTGGATCGAACAGGTGCTGCCGCGTCCCGGCAAGCATCACGACGGCCCTGTCGTCGTCCGCGTCGGACGCTGGACCGGCAGCATGGGCGAAGGCCTGGCCATCGGCCTTGACGCCCAGGGCGCGCACGTCGTCGGCCGACCGATGGCGGGCCTGCTCGGCGCCATCTACGACCTGCGCCTGCCGAACAGCGGGCTGGTCATCAAAGTCCCGGTCGAGCGCCTCTACGCCGTCGACGGAACCCCGCGCGAACAGTTCCGACCACGAAACGATTGATCAGAAGCTGCGTCCGTCCACACGTTGGGCGGTCCAGTCCCAGGGTTCGACGTCGGTCAGGGTGCGGATGTTGATGGCCGCCACCTCGCTGCCGTCCGGCGCCACGCCGTAACCGAACGGCTGCACCCCGCAGATCCGACAGAAGCGGTGCTCGATCTTGTGCCGATTGAAGAAGTAGGAGGTCGTCGCCTCCTCGCCCTTGGTCAGGCGAAAAGCCGAACGCGACGTAAAGGCCAGGACGAACCCCTTGCGGTAGCAATGTGAGCAGTTGCACTCCACCAGGCCGTCCAGCCCGACATCCACCTCATAGGCCACGGCGCCGCAGTGGCATGACCCGGCATGGGTTTTCACGCTCGTCTCGCTCATCAGGCGTCCTCCAGCATCACTACCCCCGGCGCCGACTTCAGCGCGCCGCGCAGGGCCGCGTCCAGCCGGTATCGTCCGGGCAGTTTGATCTCCACTTCGGTGCGGCCGCCCAGCGTCGCCTGCAGCCAGACCTCGCCGCCCTTGCCCTGCGACCGCGCCCGATCCAGCCGGGCCTTCAGCGCCTCGGCGTCCGCTGATTGCGCCGACAGGATGACGCGCAACCCGATCTGGGCGTCATCCAGCAGCACGTCCATGCGGCTGGCGTCATCGCCGAAGAAGCGCACCTCGCCATCCGCCGCCTTGGCCCGAACCTTGACCAGAACCGACGTCCCGACTTCCAGAACATCGCGGCAGCGCCGAAGCTGTTCCGGCGGGAACAGGCATTCGAACTCGCCCGTCGGGTCCGAGAAGGTGACGAAGGCGAATTTCTCGCCGGTGCGGGCGCTGGCCCGCTCCTGGCGGCGACGCACCACACCGGCCATCTGGAAAGCTTCATGCCCCGCCTCGGCCAGGCCTTGCGCCTCGGCCACGAAGGTCACGCGCTTGCGCTTCAGAGCTGGCGTCAATTCCTCCAGCGGGTGGCCCGACAGATAGAATCCGACTGCGTAAAGCTCCTGATCCAGCTTGTCGGGCCCGGCCCATGGCTCCATGCTCTTCAGACGCGGCCGCGCGGCGGCGGCCTGATCGGCGCCAAACAGGCTGACCTGGGACGAGGCCCGCTCCGCCGCTACGCTCTGGCAATAGGCGATCAGCACATCGGCCTGTTCGAACAGCTGGCGACGGTTCGGATGGATGCTGTCGAACGCGCCCGCACGCGCCAGGCCTTCCAGCGCCCGCTTGTTCACCGCTCGGGGATCAACCCGTTCCAGGAAGTCGAAGATGTCGGGGAAGGGGCCGCCCGTCTCGCGCACCTCGATGACGTGCTTCATCGCCTCAAGGCCCACGTTGCGGATGGCGCCCAGCGCATAGAGCACGCTGCCCTGCCCGTCCTTCCACGACACGTCGAAGTCGGCCGACGAGCGGTTGATGTCGGGCGCCAGGACCGGAACCTCGAACCGTCGGCAATCCTGATAGAAGACCGCCAGCTTGTCCGTGTTCGACAGATCGAGGCTCATCGACGCCGCGAAGAACTCGACCGGGTGATTGGCCTTCAGCCAGCCCGTCTGGAACGAGATCAGCGCATAAGCCGCCGCGTGTGACTTGTTGAAGCCATAGCCCGCGAACTTGGCCACCAGATCGAAGATGGACCCCGACTGGGCCTCCGGCACGGACTTCTCGGACGCGCCCTTGACGAAGCGGAGGCGCTGGAAATCCATCTCCTCCTTCTTCTTCTTGCCCATGGCGCGGCGCAGCAGATCGGCCTCGCCCAGGCTGTAGCCCGCCAGGATCTGGGCGATCTTCATCACCTGTTCCTGGTAGATGATGACGCCGTAGGTTTCGGTCAGCACCTCCTTCAGGCTGGGGTGTAGGTAGTCGACCTCGGCCCGGCCGAACTTGCGGTCGATGTAGGTGTCGATCATCTCCATCGGCCCCGGCCGATAGAGGGAGATCAGGGCGGTGATCTCTTCAATCGAGCCGCAGCGCATCTTGCGCAGGGTGTCGCGCATGCCCTGCGATTCCAGCTGGAACACCCCGACCGTCTGCCCCGACGCCATCAGCTCATAGGTCTTGGGATCGTCCAACGGCAGCAGCCCCCAGTCCTGCGCCGCGCCGCGCCGTTCCAGATAGCTCTTGGCCCGGTCCAGCACCGTCAGCGTCTTCAGGCCCAGGAAGTCGAACTTCACCAGGCCCGCCGGCTCGACCCACTTCATGTTGAACTGGCTGGCCGGAATGGTGGAGCGCGGATCCTGGTACAGCGGCACCAGCTCCGTCAGCGGCCGATCGCCGATGACGATGCCCGCCGCGTGGGTCGAGGCGTTGCGGTACAGCCCCTCAAGCTCCAGCGCCGTCTCCAGCAGCGCCTTGACGGAGGCCTCGGCGTCGCGCGCTTCGCGCAGGCGCGGCTCCAGATCGATGGCCTGGGCCAGGGTCACGGGGTTGGCGGGGTTGGCGGGCACCATCTTGGCCAGACGGTCCACCTGGCCCAGCGGCATCTGCAGCACCCGGCCCACATCGCGCAGCACGGCCCGCGCCTGCAAGGTGCCGAAGGTGATGATCTGGGCCACCCGGTCCTTGCCGTAGTGGTCCTGAACATAGTCGATGACCTCTTCGCGCCGCTCCTGACAGAAGTCGATGTCGAAGTCGGGCATGGAGACCCGTTCGGGGTTCAGGAAGCGCTCGAACAGCAGGCCGAACCGCAAGGGGTCCAGGTCGGTGATAGTCAGCGACCAGGCGACCAGGGAGCCGGCCCCCGAGCCCCGCCCCGGCCCCACCGGGATGTCATGCAGCTTGGCCCATTTGATGAAGTCCGCCACGATCAAGAAGTAGCCGGGGAACCCCATCTGCTGGATGATCCCAACCTCCCACTCCAGACGGGACCAGTAGTCTTCCTCAGGCGCGTAGGCCTGGTTCTTCTCCAGCCGCGCCTTCAACCCCTCGCGCGCCTGGTGCGCCAGTTCGTCATCTTCCGATCGGCCTGCGCCCGTATCGAAGCGCGGCAGGATCGGCTTGTGCGTCTTGACCAGGAAGGCGCAGCGGCGCGCGATCTGAATGGTGTTGTCGCAGGCCTCGGGCAGGTCGGCGAACAGTTCGCGCATCGCCTCGGCCGACTTGAACCAGTGCTCGCCGGTGACGCGGCGGCGATCCTCCTGGCCCGTGAAGGCGCCGTCGGAGATGCACAGCAAGGCGTCATGCGACTTCGCCTGGGCCGCCTTGGCGTAATAGACGTCATTGGTCGCAACCAGAGGCGCGTCATTGGCGTAGGCCCATTCGACAAGCCCGCCCTCGGCCACGGTCTCACTGGACAAACCGTGGCGTTGCAGTTCGACATAGAAACGGTCGCCGAAGACCCGCTTCATTTCCGCCAGGGCCGCGGCGGCCTCGGCCGGCTTCTTCTGCACGAACAACGGATCAATGGGACCGTCGGGACCGCCGGACAGCAGGATCAGCCCCTCGGACTTATCCACAACCTGTCCCCAGGGCACGCCCGGCTCGGCCATTTCGCCTGCGTCCAGATAGGCGGCGGACGACAGGGCGCACAGGTTCAGCCAGCCCTGCTCGTTCTGGGCGATCAGCACGACCGTCGGCGTCTTGGCCCAGCGCTGGGCGACCTGCCCGCCGATATCGAGCACCGGCAGGGCGCAGGCGACGATAGGCTGAACGCCCGAATCCTTGGTCGCCTGGCTGAATTCAAGGGCGCCGAACAGATTGGCGCGGTCGGCCACGCCCACCGCCGGCATCCCAGCATCGGCGGCCATCTTGCCGATTTTGCCAGCCTTGATCGCGCCTTCCAGCAGCGAATAGGCGCTGCGGACCCGCAGGTGGACAAAGCCCTGACTGTTCACCGCATCCGCCAATCGAAAACTCCGCATCGCAGCGCCGCTTCAAACGGCGCGTCATCATCATGCAGGGAGTCGCGCCTCAGTGAGGCGCGGTCATGTCACCAGGAAGGCCGCCTGCCAGACCATCCAGACGAAGCCGCCGCAGGACGCAAGCGACAGCAGATCCCTCACCCAACGCGCCATTGATTTTATCCCCAGATCAAATGTTGCTCATTTGTTCTAAGTTGCCTCTTTGTTCTCGTCAACCTCAATTCGCGAGGAAGCCGAGCCGGGTCAGCGCCGAGGCCAGGGCGGCCGAGTTGGGGGACTGCGTCTTGCGCAGCAGGCTGGCGCGAAAGAACTCGACCGTACGTGGGCTCAGCTCCAGATTCTGCGCGATCTGCTTGGTGGTCAGCCCCTCCACCAGCATCTCGGCCACCTGACGCTCGCGGCGGGTGAAGGTCAGTTCCTCGCGCACCGGCGTGGACGCCAACGCCTCCGCCCCGCGACGCAGGGCGCGGATCAGTTCATCGACCGTTGCAGGCTTCGACAAGACGTCGTCCACGCCCAGGCGCATGGCGTCGACCGTGGTGCGCACATCCACAAAGGCGCTGACGATGATCACGGCATGACGGTTCAGGGCGCAGAAGGCGGCGACCAGATCCAACCCCTCGACCCCTGGCATCTTCAGATCGGCGACAATACAGGTCGGGTCAGCGTCTGAAGCCCACATCAAGGCGTCGAGCGGTTCATGAAAGCCTACGGCGGGGAAGCCCGCCTCCCGCACCGCCAGGAGCGTCAGCTCCAGCAGCGCCCGATCGTCGTCAATGATGGCGATTTCAGCGATAGCGCGCCCAACCCCTTCGACCTTCTGTTCATTTCGACCGCCGTCCACGCCATCACGCATCATGTCGTTGAAACTAAGCGAGGCTTGGCGCGGGCAAAACCTCGTAGTCCCACGCAATTGATCGCCTCGCCCGCATGACGGAAACCATACCTCGGTTCCACTAAGGCGGACATGGAGGCTCGCTGTGTTGCAAAGCGCTGTTTTCCAGACCCTGCCTCCATCTGGGTTTGCCGAAAGCATGCGTTGGCCGGCGCTGATCGACATGCGCCGCGACCAAGCTCGATCCTTGAGCCTGGCCGGCGTGGCGGCGGCCGTGGATGACGTCATCATCTACGCCATGGAAGGGTCGCCGGACGCCCTAGACGCTTTTCTTCAACTGCTTGGCGCCAGTCCTTGCGAGACGGCGTCTATAGAAGCTTGGCGACAAACAGTGCGTTTTCGGTTCCACCGCGTCCTGGCGCTGTCTCAGCCTCCGCTCAGGCCTGACGAAACAGCGGTCTTGCGACACGCGATCAACCCCCTGCATCCGAACTATGCCGACGTTCCGCCGCTGCTCGCAGCAGCCGCTCTGCACTGGGCCATGCTGCCCTACCGCTCACCAATGCAGGCGACGACGAGGCTCATCGCTTCCTAGTAAGCGTGGCTCTCCGCCGCCCGCTGTTCCAGGTGGCCGTCTTTCAGGGCGAAGACGCGGTCCATGTGCCCGGCCAGCTCCATGTTGTGCGTGGCGATCAGGGCGGCGACGCCCGTGGTCTTGGCCAGTTCGCGCAAGGACTCGAACACCGCCTGGCTGGTGGCGGGGTCCAGGTTGCCGGTCGGCTCATCGGCCAGCAACAGGCGCGGGCTGTTGGCCAGGGCGCGGGCGATGGCGACGCGCTGCTGCTCGCCGCCCGACAGTTGCGCGGGCTGGTGCGTGACGCGCTGGCCCAGGCCGAGCGCCGTCAGCTTCTCGGTCGCGCGACGACGCGCCTCCCCCTCCCCCACGCCGGCGATGCGCATCGGCAGGGCCACATTGTCCAGAGCGTCGAACTCCGGCAGCAAGTGGTGGAACTGATAGACGAAGCCGATGCGGTGCAGACGCAGGCGCGTGCGCGCCCGCTCGTCCAGGCCGTCGACGTCCTCGCCGTCGATCAGCACCTGGCCGCTGGTCGGCCGCTCCAGCAGACCCGCCGCGTGCAGCAGGCTGGACTTGCCCGAACCGGACGGGCCGATCAGGCCGACGACCTCGCCCGGCATGACCTCCAGATCGACGCCCTTCAACACCGTCAGCCCGCCCTGGGCCGTTGGATAAGTGCGCGTCACCCCGCGCAACGACAGGATGGCGCCGTTGGTCTCGGCGGCGACGGCCGCCTTCTTCTTCAACAGCCTATTCAAAGCGCAGAGCCTCCACCGGATCGATGCGCGACGCATTCCACGACGGCGGCAAGCTGGCCAGGCAGCTCATGAAGAAGGAGAAGACTGCGACCCAGGTCACGTCCCACGGGTCCACCTTAGCCGGAACGGAATCCAGCATATAGACCTCGGCGTTGAACAGCTGGACGCCCAGCAGGCCTTCGAGGAAGTGCTGGATCGCCCCGATGTTCCAGCAGAACAACAGGCCAAGAACCAGGCCCGCGATGGTGCCGCCGATGCCGATGGCCGCGCCCGACATGAAGAAGATGCGCAGAATGGACGACTGGCTGGCGCCGACGGTCCGCAGGATGGCGATGTCGCGCGTCTTGTTCTTCACCAGCATGACGATGCCGCTGATGATGTTCATGGCGGCGATGGCCACCACCATGCCCAGGATGATGCTCATGGCCACGCGCTCGACCTTCAGCGCGCCCCAGATGGCGGCCTGGCGATTGCGCCAGTCGGTGACGACGTTGCCCGGCCCTGCCGCGCGCAGAACCGGCGTCAGCAGATTTTCGACCAGATCCGGTTCCGCCACTTTCATCTCGATGACGTCCCAGACGCCGTCCTTGCCGAAGAACAGTTGCGCCTGCTCCAGCGGCATGAAGATGAAGGCGCGATCATAGTCGGCCGCCCCCGACGTATAGATTCCGCCGACGATATAGGTCTTTTCCAGCCCGCCCAGATTGCCGAAGGCGCTGTCGGCGCCGGTCGGCGTGTAGAGGGAGATCGGGTCGCCTTCACGCAGACCCATCTGCTCGGCCAGGCTCTTGCCGATCAACACCTGATCGCCGCCGTACTGGCCCTTGCCGAAACGCTCGCGCGCCTCAGGGGTCAGACTGTCATAGACGAACTTCGTCGAGGCCAGATCCTGCGGCCGCACGCCGCGAACCATGCCGCCGGTCGCCGCCCCGCCCGCGCGGAACATCGCCGGGCTTTCGATCAGGGGCGTCACCGCCACCACGCCCGGCACGTCGGCGATCCGCTTCAACGCGGCGTCGCGATCGGGCGCATAGAGCACCGGCCCCTGCACATACATATGACCGTTGAACGACAGGATCCGGTCCATCAGCGTACCGCGGAAGCCCGCCATAATGCTCATCACGCTGATCAGCACGGCGACGGCCAGCATGATGCCGATGAAGCTGATCATGGCGATCAGCGCCACCCCGCCCTGCTTGCGCTTGGCGCGCAGGTAGCGGAGCGCCAGCCCGATCTCCCAGCTGGAGAACGGGCCGGCCGGCTTAGGCGCAGGCTGCGGGGCGGAAGCCGTCGCGGCGTCGGTCATTTCGTCAGCAGCTCCAGGGCGGCGTCCAGCGACAGGCTCTGCTTCTCGCCGGTGGCGCGGCGCTTCAGTTCGACCACGCCGTCGACCAGGCCCTTGGGTCCGATGGTCAGCTGCCACGGCACGCCGATCAGGTCGGCGGTGGCGAACTTGCCGCCCGGACGCTCGTCGGTGTCGTCGTAGAGGACGTCCTTGCCCAGGGTTTCCAGCTTGGCCACGGCGTCTTCACAGGCGGCCGAGACGGCTTCGTCGCTGGCGCGCAGGTTGATCACCACCACGTCGAACGGGGCGACCGAGTCCGGCCAGATGATGCCGCCCTCGTCATGGCTGGCCTCGATGATGGCGCCCAGCAGGCGCGACACGCCGACGCCGTAGCTGCCCATGTGAACCTCGGTGTCCTGGCCGTTCGGCCCGGCGACCTTGGCCTTCATGGCGGCCGAGTATTTGGTGCCAAAGTAGAAGATGTGGCCGACCTCAATGCCGCGCGCCGACAGGCGGTCGCCCTCGGCGGTCTGGGTCTCGAACTGGGCCGCGTCGTGCATTTCCTCGGTCGCGGCGTAGAGGGCGGTGCGCTCGTTGAACACGCCCTCCAGTTGCTCGACGCTGAGGTTGTGGCCGGGCGCGTCCATCTCGACCAGCTTGCGGTCGCAGAAGACTTCGCTCTCGCCGGTCTCGGCCAGGACGATGAACTCGTGGCTCAGGTCGCCGCCGATCGGTCCGGTGTCAGCGCGCATCGGCACGGCCTTCAGGCCCAGGCGGGCGAAGGTGTTCAGATAGGCGGCGAACATGCGCTTGTAGGCGATGCGGGCCGAGGCCTCGTCCAGATCGAAGGAATAGGCGTCCTTCATCAGGAATTCGCGACCGCGCATGACGCCGAAGCGCGGACGGCGCTCGTCGCGGAACTTCCACTGGATGTGGAAGAGGTTCAGCGGCAGGGCCTTGTACGACTTCACGTAGGCCCGGAAGATATCCGTGACCATTTCCTCGTTGGTCGGTCCGTACAGCAGCTCGCGCTCATGACGGTCGGTGATGCGCAGCATCTCCGGGCCGTAGGCGTCGTAGCGACCGCTCTCGCGCCACAGGTCCGCCAGTTGCAACGTCGGCATCAGCAGTTCGACGGCGCCGGCCTTGACCTGCTCGTCGCGGACGATGCCTTCAATCTTGCGCAGCACCCGCAGGCCCAATGGCAGCCAGGCGTAGATGCCGGCGGCCTCCTGCTTGATCATGCCCGCGCGCAGCATCAGCTGATGCGACACGATCTGGGCGTCGGAAGGGGCTTCTTTCAGGATCGGCAGGAAGTAGCGCGACAGGCGCATGGGAGGATTCTCGGCAAATTCAATCAGGCCCGAGGTTTAACCGGGCGAAGGGGACGAAAGCTAGAGCGCGTTCGCGTGGGTGATGTCGGGCACGGGGCTCCAGCCGATCCAGACGATGGCGACGATGATGAGCCAGACGATGATCGACACCCAAGTCGTGGTGATGAACTTCTTCTTGAGGTTCGGGTTCTTCGGCGCGCCCCACTGGGTGCCGTCCGTCGGCGGATCCTTGATCTGGTCCGACATGCCCAGCGGCAGAATCGCGAACAACACGATCCACCACACCGTCAGAAAGGTGGCGACCAGGGTGAAGGGGCCAAGGGGCATCGTCTCTAAAGTCCGTTCATCGCAATCATCGTCGCGGCGCGATAAGGAGAGGCGCTGCAACAAGGACGCCCTGAATGCCACAGATTACGCTGGAACACTCCACCCATTTCGACGCGACCGACTGGCGCGCCCTGGCGCTGGAGATTCATCGCCTCTGTGTCGAGACGGTCGGCGCGACCCTTCCCGCCTGCAAGACGCGCATCGTGCGCTGCGACCGCCTGATCATCGCCGACGGCGACCCGGATCAGGCCATGATCCACTGCGACCTGCGCATCCTCAGCGGCCGCACCCAGGAGCAGAAGACCGCCCTGGGCGAAGCCGTGCAGGCCGCCCTGCTGGCCGGCGTCGCGCCGTATGACGGTCCCCGCCAGATATCGGTCGAGATCGGCAACCTGGATCGGGATAATTATCGGAAAGTGACGCTTTAAACCCTCTCCCGATGGGAGAGGGCTTGAGCCTCCAAGAGCGAAGCGATTGGAACAGGCGAAAGGGTGAGGGTTCCGCAATCAGCCGGTTTGCAACGGCTTTCGCCGACTTCAGCCAGGAACCCTCATCCGGCCCTTCGGGCCACCTTCTCCCATCGGGAGATGGGTCATGGGTTATGGATGCGGTCGCCCGATCCCATAGCGCGCCGCCCAGTACGGCAGGATGTCGTCGTCCTGCAGGAAACGCGCGCCGGTCTCTTCGCTGACCTGGGCGTCGGGCCAGTCGAACTCGCCGTCCAGCACCAGCAGGGGGCAGCTCTGGTTCGCCTCCCCCACCTCCGCGATCACGGCCGGGCGCGGGCGCGGGTGATCCAGATGGGTCACCGTCAGATGATCGCGCAGGCGCGGATACAGACCCAACACCCCCTCGATCCGCGCGCCGGGCGGGCAGAACCACGGCCCGCCCTGATCGTCGAACCAGTCGGCGTTCAGCAGATACAAACGGTCCGCCATCAGAGCCTCAGCACCACGGTTTCCACGATCGGACGACGATCCCAGATCTGCTGGCTGGCCTTCTTCAGGGTGCGGCTGACGGCCTGCTCGATGACGGCTTCGTCCTCCAGCGCCTCGCCCTTCAACCCGCGCACCGTGTTCTCGACGCGCTCGGCCATGTCGTCCAGCACATCGCCCAGCGGACGGTCGGCGTCGCCGGGCAGGCCGATGCCGCGCACGTCGATGTCGCTGGCGATGCGGCCGCGCTTATCCAGGGCGAAGCTGACGATCAGGATGCCGTTGCTGGCGGCGTGCTTGCGCTCGCGCAGAGCCTCGCCCGACTCTTCCACCAGCATGCCGCCGTCGACGAACAGGCGGCCCGAGGGCACTTCGTCGATGATGGCGGCGGGTCCGGGCGCCAGGCGCACCATGTCGCCGTTGCGCGGCGTCACCGTCTCCGGCACCTGCATGTCCTTGGCCAGGTTGCCGTGTTCGATCAAGTGGCGGCGCATGCCGTGGGTCGGCACCGCGATCTGCGGTCGCGCCCACTGATACATCTGGCGCAGTTCGTCACGGCAGGGGTGGCCCGAGACGTGGATGCCGGGGGGGTCCTTCTCGGTGTAAATGCGGATTCCGCGCTCGGCCATCTTGTCCTGCAGACGACCGATGGACAGCTCGTTGCCGGGAATGACGCGCGACGAGAAGATGCAGTGATCCCCCTCGCCCAGCTTGATGAAGGGATGCGTCCCTTCGGCCACGCGAGACAGAGCCGCGCGCGCCTCGCCCTGACTGCCGGTGCACAGATACAGGATCTCGTCCGCCGGCCAGACCTTGGCCTCCTGTTCGGACAGGAAGGGCTTGATGTCGTTCAACATGCCGACCGACTTGGCGGCGGCGGTGATGCGGTGCATCGAGCGCCCGGCCAGGGCCACGCGGCGTCCCGCCGCCTCGGCGGCGCTGATGACGCTGTGCATCCGCGCGACGTTGGAGGCGAAGCAGCCCACGGCGACCCGCCCCTTCAGGCCCTGGATCAGCTCGGCCAGCTTGACCTTCACATCACCCTCGGACCCGGCGACGCCATCCACGAAGACGTTGGTGGAGTCGCACACCATGGCCAGGACGCCCTCGTCGCCCAGCTTCTGGATGAAGTCGACGTCGGTGCGCTCGCCCACGACCGGATCGTTGTCGATCTTCCAGTCGCCGGTGTGCAGCACCGTGCCCAGCGGCGTCTTGATGGCCAGGCCGTTCGGCTCGGCGATCGAGTGGGTGATGGTGACGTAGGTCACCTCGAACGGGCCCAGGTTCACGGTCGAACCCAGCGGCGCCTCGTGCAGCTCGACATCTTCATAGATGCCGGCGTCGCGCAGCTTCTCGCGGATCAGGAAGGCGGTGAAGGGCGTGGCGTACAGCGGCGCCTGGATGCGCGGCCACAACCAGCCCAGGGCGCCGATGTGGTCCTCGTGGGCGTGCGTCAGCACGATGCCCAGGATGTTCTCGCCTTCCAGGAAGCTGGGGTCCGGCACGATGACGTCCACGCCGGGCGTGGACTGGTCGCCGAAGGTCACGCCGACGTCGACGATGATCCATTTGCGGTCATGCGCCGGGCCGAAGCCATAGGCGTTCAGGTTCATGCCGACCTCGTTCGAGCCGCCCAGCGGCAGGAAGACGAGTTCGTCGTTTTGATTTTGCTTTTTCATACGGCCTTACAGATGGGAGTTCCGCCGCCAGATTTCGAGTAGGCCGCGGATGGTCAGGTCCGGATCAAACCGGTCGATAGAGTCGGTTGCGCCCTCGAACAGGGAGGCGACGCCGCCGGTGCCGATGACCGTCATGGGCTTGCCCCACTCGGTCTTGATACGGTCCACCAGCCCTTCGATCAGGGCGATATAGCCCCAGAAGACGCCCGATTGCATGGAGGTGACGGTGTCGCGCCCGATCACGGTGTCGGGGCGCTGAATGGCGATGCGCGGCAGCTTGGCCGCCGCCTCGTGCAGGGCCTGAAGCGACAGGTTGATGCCGGGCGCGATCAGCCCGCCTTCAAAGGCCCCCGCCCCCTGCCCGTTCGCTCCGGACACGACATCGAAGGTCGTCGCCGTGCCGCTGTCGATCAGCAGCAGGTCGCCCTCGTACACCTGAAGCGCGCCAATGGCGTTGACCAGACGGTCGGCCCCGGCCTCGCTGGGCTTATGGATGCGCACCTCAATGCCCAGTTCGACGTTCTCGCCGATCACCAGCGGTTCGACGTTCAGATAACGCCGCGCCAGGTTGCGCAGATTGAAGATCGACTGCGGCACCACGCTGGAGATGATGCAGCCGTCCATGTCGGCCATGGTCTGGCCCTGGCCGCGCATCTCGAACAACTGGTGCAGCCAGACGGCGTATTCATCCGCCGTGCGCATGGGATCGGTGGCGGTGCGCCACTGGAAGATCCATTCCTCGCCGTCGTGGACGGCGAACAGGGTGTTGGTGTTGCCTTGCTCGATCGCCAGCAGCATCAGGCGGCCTCTCCGAAGAAGACGTCGCCGGCGGAGATGACCCGCAGACTTCCGTCCGGCAGTTTCAGGCGCAGGGCGCCGTCGGCCTCGACGCCGTCGGCGACCCCGCTCAGGGTTTCATGGCTCAGCCGCGCCGTGCATGGGCCGAACAGGCCCAGCGTGCGCGCGACCCAGGCGTCCAGTACGGGCTGAAAGCCCAGGCGCGTCCAACGTTCCAGCCAGGCGTCAAAGGTTTCGGCCAAGGCCCTTGCCCCCTCCTCCATCGACGGCGCGGCGCCCACGTCATGACGCAGATGCTCGGCGATGCAGGTGGTCGGGCGCTCGGTCCCTTCGGGCGCATGGGACAGGTTCACGCCGACGCCCACAGCCAGCCACAGACCGCCAGACGGCGCCGGGCCGGATTCGATCAGGATGCCGGACGACTTGCGCCCGTCCAGCAGGACGTCATTGGGCCATTTGATGCTGACCAACGCAGGCGGGACATAACGATCCAGCAGATCGGCCACCGCCAGGGCGGCGGCGAAGGTCAGTTGCGCCGCCTCGGCCGGAGTGCGGTTCAGCGTCAACAGCAGGGTCGTGGCCAGATTGCCGTCCCGGCTGTCCCAGGCGCGGCCGCGACGGCCCCGTCCGGCGGTTTGACGCCGAGCCGCGATCCACAGCGGTCCGGCCTCGCCC
>NZ_DAMCNG010000030.1:0-19846 GCF_032107865.1 Brevundimonas sp. | reverse complement strand
AATGCGCCCCTGCCGCCCCCGGCGCGCACGCCCGCTGCGGCTCCTCCCGCCTCTGCTTCCGCGCCGACCCGCTCTCCTTCGACGGCGGTGGGACAGCCGCTGGCCCTGCAATGGCCGGTGCGCGGCGAGATTCTGCGTCGCTTCGGTCCGGTGGGCATGGGCGAGCGCAACAACGGCATCAATATCGGCGCTTCGGCCGGAACCGAGGTGAAGGCCTCGGCCGACGGCACGGTGGCCTATGTCGGCGACGACATCGTGGGGCAGGGGCTGACGGTTCTGGTCGTTCACCGTGACGGATGGCGCACGGTCTACGGTCATCTGGGTTCGGCCACGGTGCGCGACGGGGCGCAGGTTCGCGCCGGTCAAGCCATCGGCACGGTTGGCTTGACGGCGGGCGATGGACGCCCGTCGATCCACTACGAAGTGCGGCAGATGCGTGGCGATGATCCTGTCGCTCTGGACCCGTTGACGGTCCTTCCGCGTTGATCGGATGAAAAGTGGTGTCCGGACGGCAGCGTCCGGACAACCTTGTCACTGCGTCGCGTTGCAAATCGGCCCGGCGCGCCCTAGGTTCCGCGCCTTGTTTTTGATGGGCCCCCGATGAAGGCGCGGCCCGCGTCGGGGAGTTTCCAATGACTGCAACCCAAGATGGCGGCCTGATGGCCCTTGTCATCCAGATCGCGCCGATCGTCGCGATCTTCATCCTGTTCTACTTCCTGATGATCCGTCCGCAGCAAAAGCGGATGAAGGCGCACCAGGCCCTGATCTCCGGCGTCAAGCGCGGCGACGAAGTCGTCCTGTCGAACGGCATGGTCGGCAAGGTGACCCGCGTCGAGGACGCCGAGGCCATGGTCGAGATCTCGCAGGGCGTGAACGTCCGCGTGGTCAAGGCGATGATCGCCGAAGTCCGCAACCGCACCGCCATCGCGGCTAACGACAAGGGCTGATAGCCTCGCCTCGGCGCGGCGCGCGCCGGCCCTGAAGAGAACCGAGACATGATTCAGCTTTCACGCTGGAAGATCACCCTGGTCGCGCTGTCGCTCGTCCTCGGGTTGTTCCTGGCCTATCCGAGCGTGCTGTCGCCGGCGCAGCGCGAGGCTCTGCCGAGCTGGCTGCCGAGCAACGGCCTGAACCTGGGCCTGGACCTTCAGGGAGGCTCCTACCTCCTGCTCGAGGTCGATGTGCCCGAGATGCGCACCAAGCGCATTTCCAACCTGATGGAAGACGTTCGGGTTTCCCTGCGGGAAGACCAGGTCAACATCATGGGCATGCAGCGCGAGGCGGGCGGCGTCGTCGTGACCGTCGCTGAGGGCGCGGCCTATGACACGGCCTTCAACACCCTGCGCACCATGGCCCAGCAGGGCGTTGGCCCGACGGGCCAGCCGGACCGCGTGGCGACCAAGCTGGGCGGCGGCCGTATCCGTTACGCCTTCACCGACGTCGCCCTGGCCAGCATGGGCGCGACCGCCGTCGATCAGTCGATCGAAGTCGTGCGCCGCCGTCTGGACAGCTCGGGCACCAAGGAAATCGCCATCACCCGTCAGGGCGCGGACCGCATCGTCATCCAGGCGCCGGGTCAGAGCGATCCGGCGGAGCTGGAGCGCCTGGTGGGCCGTACGGCTCAGCTGACCTTCCAGATGGTCGACACCTCGCCGACGGGCCTGAACGACGCCCTGGCCGGTCGCGTGCCGCCGGACGCCGAACTGTTGGTCGATGATCTGGGCACCCCCTTCCTGGTCAAGCGCCGTATCCTGGTCTCGGGTGAGAACCTGACCCGCGCCAGCGTCGGCGCCGATCAGAACAACCGTCCGGCCATCGACTTCCAGTTCGACAGCCAGGGTTCGCGTCGCTTTGGCGAGGCGACCGCCCAGAACATCGGCAAGCCCTTCGCCATCATCCTGGACGGCAAGGTCATTTCGGCGCCGACCATTCAGTCGCCGATTACCGGCGGCCGTGGTCAGATCACCGGCAGCTTCACCATCGCTTCGGCGTCTGAACTGGTGAACCTGCTGAACGGCGGCGCTCTTCCGGCTCCGTTGAAGGTCGAGGAACGCCGCGTCGTCACCGCCGAACTCGGCGCCGACGCCGTGGCCGCGGGCGCCTTGTCGACCGCCCTGGGCTTCGCGGTCATCGTGGTCTTCATGATCCTGGCCTACGGCTTCCTGTTCGGCGGCATTTCGGTGATCGGCCTGGTCCTGAACGGCATCCTGATCGTCGCGGCCATGTCGCTGACCCAGGCCACGCTGACGCTGCCGGGCATCGCCGGTCTGATCCTGACCTTCGCCGTGGCCGTTGACGCCAACGTGCTGATCTATGAGCGGATGCGCGACGAGGCGCGTCAGGGACGTTCCGTGGTGGCGTCGATGGATGCGGGCTTCAACCGCGCCATGGGCACCATCATCGACGCCAACCTGACCACTCTGGTGGCGGCGCTCATCATGTTCATGTTCGGCGCCGGCCCCGTGCGCGGCTTCGCCTGGACCTTGACCATCGGCGTCTTCACCTCCGTCTTCTCTTCGGTGCTGACGGCCCAAGTCCTGCTCGGCTACTGGCTCAAGTTCGCCAAGCCGAAGAAACTGCCGATCGCGGAGTGATGTCGATGAACGGTTGGCCTCTTATCAAACTGCTGCCGCACAAGACGAACTTCCAGTTCGTCAAATACGCCAAGGGATTCGCCGTGCTGTCGGCGATCCTGACGGTGGCGGCGATCATCGGCTGCTTCTATCCGGGCCTGAACCTGGGCATCGACTTCCGGGGCGGCGCCTCGATGGAAGTCGCCAAGCCAGCCGGTCAGACGCTGGAGCTGGACAAGTTGCGCGGCGCCGTCAGCGGCCTGGATCTGGGCGATGTCCAGGTGCAGGGCATCGCGCGACGCGACACCAACCTGGATGACGGCTCGACCGCTATCGTCCGCTTCCAGGTGCCGGACAACGAAGACCAGACGGCCGTCGTCCAGAAGGTTGAAGGCGCGATCAGCGCAGCCGTCGGCGATGTGGCCTATTCGGGCGTCAGCGTCGTGGGCTCGAAGGTTTCGGGCGAACTGCTGACCAACGGCGTGATGGCCCTGCTGGTGGCTGTGGTGCTGATGTTCCTCTACATCGCCTTCCGCTTCCCCTGGCAGTTCGGCATCGGCGCCGTGGCGGGCTTGTTGCACGACGTGGCGCTGACGTTCGGTCTGATCGTCGCCCTGCGGATGGAGTTCAGCCTGAACCTGGTCGCGGCCCTGCTGACGGTCATCGGCTATTCGATGAACGACACCGTCGTCGTGTTCGACCGCCTTCGTGAGAACCTGCGCAAGTACAAGGTCATGCCTCTGCGCGAGGTGATCGACCTGTCGATCAACGAGACCCTGTCGCGGACCATCATTACCGGTCTGACGACCGTGATCGTGCTGATCGTGCTGGCGATCTTCGGCGGCGAGGCTCTGCGCGGCTTCTCGATCACCCTGGCCTTCGGCGTCGTGATCGGCACCTTCTCGTCCATCTATGTGGGCGCGCCGATCATCCTGCTGTGGGGCGTGGACCGCAGCGGCGGCAACAAGACCGACACGACCCCGGTCAAGTTTGGCATGGCCAGTCGTCCGTAAGGACGCTCGCCAGGCTTGAGATCACGGCCCGCTTTCCGAACGGAAGGCGGGCCGTTTGCTTTCATGGGCTTGATGCATCTGTCGCAATGGTCGAAGGGCCTGTCGCCATGACTGTTGATCTTGATGCCCAGGTTCGCGCCGCCGACCTCGACCGCTGGCTGGCCAGCCGCTTCGTGGCGGACGAACAGACGCGGGCTGATCTGATCGCCCTCTACGCCTTCGAGGCGGAGTTGATGGCCATTCCGACGCGCGTGACCCAGCCGCTGCTGGCCGAGATGCGCTACGCCTGGTGGGGCGAGCAGATGGAAGGCGTCTTCACAGACACGCCGCGCGTCGGCCATCCCGTGCTGGAGGCCCTGACGACCGCGGTGACGCGGCATGGCCTGGAGCGGGCACCGTTCGATGCCTTGATCGAGGCGCATATCGGCCGCGTCCATGGCGAACCGCATGACCTGGACGCTTTCTACGTCGGCCCGATGCAGGCGGCTGTGCGGGTTCTGGCCGGCGAGGGGCATGAGGCGTCCGCAGCTGTCGCCGGACGCCTGCGAGGCCTGGCCCAGACCGGACGAACGGATGAGGCGCAGGTTGCGCGGGCTGAGGCCAACCGCGCGCTCAAGGCCTTGCCGGCCGCGGCATTCCCGGCTGTGGCGATTGCAGCGCTGACCCGCGCTGACGAGCCAGAGCCTTTCAAGCGGCTGCGCCTGTTCTGGGCCGTGCTGCGCGGACGGGTCTGATCTCTTTCGTTAAAATCTAATACATTAGTCATTGCTAATTTAGTATCATGGCATATATAAGCGCTATGGTTGATCTCGAACGTATGGGATTGGAGCGTTTTCAGGCCAGCGCGGGCGATGCGTCGCGGCTGCTGAAAGCTCTGTCCAATGAACACCGCCTGATGATCCTGTGTCAGATCGGCGAGGGCGAGCGCCAGGTGTCCGATCTTCAGGTCGGCCTGTCGCAATCGGCCCTGTCCCAGCATCTGGCGCGCCTGCGCGAAGACGGTCTGGTTAGTGCGCGCAAGAGCGGCACCGCTGTCTTTTACCGCATCGCCGACCCCGCCGCCCTGAAGGTGATCGAGGTGTTGGCCGAGATCTTCTGTCCGCCCGAGGCGCGCTGAGCGTCGCCCGTCTGAAGGAAAGTTCGATGAATATGCTGATCTCCCTGCCGCCTGCCGATGTCGCCGCCCGCCTGAAGGCCGGTCAGGCTGTTCTGATCGATGTGCGCGAGCCGGACGAGCATGCGCGCGAACACATCGCCGGCGCCGTGACGGCGCCTTTATCCGCCTTCGAGGCCGCTGATCTGGGACTCAAGCTTGGCAAGGGCGTGATCTTCATGTGCCGCAGCGGCAACCGCACGGCCGGGAACTGCGACCGGCTGGCCGCCCGCATCGACGGCCCGGCGCATGTCCTGGCGGGCGGTCTGGATGCGTGGAAGAAGGCCGGCCTGCCGATCGTCGCCGACCGCAAGCAACCACTGGAACTGATGCGTCAGGTGCAGATGGCGGCGGGCGGGCTGATCCTGCTGGGCGGGGCGCTCGGCGTCATGGTCCACCCTGGGTTTTGGGGCATCAGCGCCTTTGTCGGGGCGGGCCTGTTCGTGGCGGGGGCGACCGGCTTTTGCGGCATGGCGCGCCTGCTGGCGGTCATGCCCTGGAACCGCCGGATGAAGCGCGCCTAGCGCTCCAATGCGCCGATCAGCCGAGCGAGCAGGGCGCCCAGCGTGGCCTGCTCGTCGCGCGACAGACCGGCCAGCATGGCCTGGCTTTCGACCATATGCAGCGGCATCAGGCCGTCGATCAGGTCGAAGCCCTTGGGCGTCAACCTGACCAATGAAGCGCGGCGGTCGCTGGGGTGTGGCGTGCGCTCGATCAGGCCGGACTTCTGCAATCGGTCCAGCCGCGCCGTCATGCCGCCGGACGACATCATCGTCGCCTCATAGAGGGCCGTCGGCGTCAGGCCGTCAGGCGAGGCCGCGCGTCGCAGGGTGGCCAGGACGTCGAACTCGCCGTGCTGCAAGCCATGGCGAGCGTAGAGCGGCGCCTGCCGCTCGCGCGTCACCAGAATGGAGGCCTCATGCAGACGGCCCAGCGTCTCCATGGCCAGCAGGTCTAGGTCGGGACGCGCGACCGCCCACTGGGCGGCGGCGCGGGCAGCGCGATCGGTCATTGTCTTGACATCAAGATACTTGATAGCAAGACACTACCGCCTTTCGTAGCCGGAGTCACCTCGGATGGATCAGTCGAACGCCTCGTCGTCGTCGCGCGGCGCGGGTCTGCTGCTGATCGCGGCCATCTTCGCCTTGGCGCTGAACCTGCGTCCTGCGATGGCGGCGGTGGGGCCGCTGCTGGACCTGATCGAAGTGGCGACCGGCATGGATTCGACCACGGCCAGCCTGCTGACCACCCTGCCGGTGGCGATGATCGGCGTCGGCGCCCTGTCGATCCGGCCGTTGAGACGGCGCTTGGGGGAGCGCAAGGGCATCCTGCTGGGTGCGGCGCTCATCGGTCTGGCCTGTCTGGCGCGGGCGGTTTTCGACGGCACGGAGGGTCTGATCGCCAGCGCCGTCGTGGTCGGCGTCGGCGTGGCCTTGATCCAGGCTCTGGCGCCCGTCGTCATCAAGCGGGCCTTCCCGACACGTTTCGGCACGATCATGGGCGTTTATACGACCGGCATCATGGGCGGGGCGGCCGTGGCGGCGGCGACGGCGGCAGGCCTGGCGGAAGTGGTTGGCTGGGCCGGGGCGCTGGCGCTATGGGCGGTCCCGGCCTTCCTGGCGGCGGTCGTCTGGATCATCGCTTCCCGCGAGCCAGCAACTGAAGAGTCGAACCGCGCTGTCGTGGCCGAAGGAACCCACCCCGAGGTTCCGTTCTGGAAACAGCCCAGGGCGTGGGCGCTGGTCCCGATCCTGGGTCTGGGCACCTCGGCCTATACGCTCGTGCTGGCTTGGTTGCCGCCCTATTACGTCGACATGGGACAGGCGCGCGCGACAGCGGGTTTTCTGCTCAGCGGCATGACCGGGGCCGAGGTCGCGGCGGGCGTGCTGGTGTCCCTGTTCATCGCGCGTTTTCCCGACCGGCGCTGGCCGATGCTGGCGGCGGTGGCCCTGGCGTTGATCGGTCTGGCGGGACTGGTTCTGACGCCGGTCAGTCTGGCGGTTCCGGTCATGCTGCTGCTGGGCCTGGGGATCGGCGCGGTGTTTCCGCTGACCCTGATCCTGGCCATGGACCAGATCGACGATCCGGTACGTTCAGGCGATCTGCTCGCCTTCGTTCAAGGCGGCGGCTACATCATCGCCAGCCTGTCGCCGCTGGCAGCCGGGCTGCTGCGCGACCGCCTGTCGGACCTGAGCCAGGCCTGGATGCTGATGGGACTGGGCCTTGTCGCCATGGCCGCGATGACCCTGGCCTTCAAGCCCGGCGGCGCGAAGTTGCGTTAGGCCGCAGCGTCGCGCCAGGCCTTCAGGGCGTCCATGGCGCGGATGCTCTGCAAGCGCTTCTTGGCGCGGCCGCGTTCCTTGGGATGGATGCGCTTGCCGTCCTCATCGACCTTGGGCGCCTCCAGCGGCGGCAGCAGGCCGTAGTTGATGTTCATCGGCTGGAACTTCGAACCTTCCAGATGCCCGCCGGTGATGTGTTCGACCAGGGCGCCCATGGCGGTTTCCGGCGGCGGGGGCGTCAGGTCGCGACCCAGCGCCTGAGCGGCGGCCAGACGGCCGGTCAGCAGGCCCATGGCCGCGCTCTCGACATAGCCCTCAACCCCCGTCACCTGGCCGGCGAAGCGCAGGCGCGGAATGGCCTTCAGCCGCATCTGCTTGTCCAGCAGGCGCGGGCTGTTCAGGAAGGTGTTGCGGTGCAGGCCGCCCAGACGGGCGAACTGGGCGTTCTCCAGACCAGGGATCATGCGGAACACGTCGGTCTGGGCGCCGTATTTCAGCTTGGTCTGGAAGCCGACCATGTTGAACAGGGTGCCCAATGCATTGTCCTGACGCAGTTGGACGATGGCGTAGGGCTTGACCGTCGGGTTGTGCTTATTGGTCAGACCAACCGGCTTCATCGGGCCGTGACGCAGGGTTTCGCGGCCGCGCTCGGCCATGACCTCGATCGGCAGGCAGCCGTCGAAATAGGGGACGTTCTCCCACTCCTTGAACTCGGCCTTGGGACCGCCCAGCAGGGCGTCGATGAAGGCTTCGTACTGGGCCTTGTCCATTGGGCAGTTGACATAGGCCGCCGCGTCGCCGCCGGGGCCTTCCTTGTCATAGCGCGACTGGCGCCAGGCGACGTCGAAGTCGATGCTGTCGGCGTGCAGGATCGGCGCGATGGCGTCGAAGAAGCTGAGGCTTTCTTCACCCGTCGCCTTCAGGATGGCGTCGGCCAGGGCGGGCGAGGTCAGCGGGCCAGTGGCGACGATGACGTTGTCCCAGTCTTCCGGCGGAATGCCCGCGATCTCCTCGCGGACGATGGTCACGAGGGGGTGAGCTTCCAGCTTGGCCGTGACAGCATCCGAAAAGCCGATGCGGTCGACCGCCAGGGCGCCGCCCGCCGGCACCTGATTGGCGTCGCCGGACGCCATGATCAGGCTGTCCAGCGCCCGCATCTCGGCGTGCAGCAGGCCGACGGCGTTGTACTCCCAATCGTCCGACCGGAAGGAGTTGGAGCAGACCAGCTCGGCCAGGCCCGTAGTGTGGTGGGCGTCGGTGCGGACCTGCTCCGGCCCGTCCCGGCGCATTTCGTGCAGGATCACGGGCACGCCCGCCTGGGCGATCTGCCAGGCGGCTTCGGATCCGGCGAGACCTCCGCCGATGACGTGCACAGCAGCGGGGACGGGGCGGGGAGTGGAGGGCGCATTCGACATGGCGGCCTAATAGCCGTCCGTCGCTGTCCTGTCATGCAGGCTGTGGAAGCTGAAGCGGCGCGGGGTGTCGCAGCGGTGTCTTCCCCCGTATAGGAAACGGTGGAGGCTGTTCATGACCCATGGATTCCAGATCGATGAAGCGCTGACGGATGGTTTCCGTCTGATCCGGCGTCGGCCGGGCAGCGTATTGGCCTGGGGCGTCATCCTGGCCCTGCCTCTGTTGCTGTCCGCCATCGTCATGATCGACCTGTTCATGACTATTGGTCTTGATGCGATGGCCGAGAATGCGGACCCCAGCCCGCAGGCGCTCGCCGCCATGATGCGAATGCAGGCCTGGTCCATGCTGATCAATGTGGTGCAACTGATCGGATACGTGCTGATCATCGCCGCCATCAGTCGCGCCGTGCTGTGGCCCGAGCGCGCGCCGGGCCGCTTCTTCGATCTTCGCGTGGGCATGGATGAGGCTAGGGTGGCTGTGGCCGGCCTGGCTGTCATGGCGGGTTGCTATGGCGTGATGCTGGTCGTTGTTCTGTTGGCCTTCGCCTTCGGGGCGGCCTTCTGGATGGTGTCTGAAACGGCGGCCGTGATCATGGGCGTGGTGGTCGGACTGGCGGGCATCGTAGGCATCGTCTGGGCGGCGCTTCGGACGTCCATGATCATGCCGCTGAGCATTGCGTCGCAGGACTTCGCCTTCGTGTCGGGCTGGAAAATGACGAAGGGGCGCGTCGGCGTTCTGTTAGGCCTGTTTGCGGCGACCTTCGCCGTCACGCTCGTCGTCCATGTGCTGGTTCTGGTTGTGGCCGGACTGATTGCGCTGGGCGTCACCATTCCCTTCTTCCCACAGTTGGCGGCATGGGCCGAGAGCGCGCAGGGCGGGGTTCCTAGCCTCAACCTCGGCGTGGTCGCCGCCGTGGGCGCTGCGGCCTTTGCAGTGATGGCGGTCTACTACGGAATCGTCGTTGCGATCTGGATCGCCCCCGGCGTGTCGGCCTGTCGGCAGATGCTGGAGACGCAGAAACAGGACGAAACCGGCGCGGCTGCGTTAAGCTGAGCGAGAATCGAGGAGCCAGCATGAGTTTCAACGCCACCGAATCCGCCTTTGAGGGCTTCCGTCTGGCCCGCCGCGCGCCAATGGCCCTGCTGGCCTGGGCCGTAGCCTATGTCGTCTTCTTCGCGGTCTTCTTCGCCGTGGCGGGCGGCAGCCTGATCAACATCATCAACCTGGCCGAGCAGATTGAGCAGAGCGCCGAACCGTCCATGAGCGACCTGACCAGCCTGGGTCAGGCCTATGGCGCCATGATGGGCCTGGCCATGCCGTTGTCGCTGCTGTTCAGCGCCGTGCTGACGGCGGCGGTGGCGCGTTCCGTCATCCGGCCGGAGGAAAAGCGGTTTGGCTATCTGCGCCTCAGCCGCGATGAACTGCGCATCCTAGGGGCCACGCTGCTTGTGGCGCTGCTGATGTTCGGCGTCGTGATGGGCGGGACGGTGCTGGTGAGCCTCTTCGTGGGTCTGGCGGCGAGCATGGGCGCGCCCTTCCTGATCCTGCCGGCGGTTCTTGTGGGGCTTGTGGTTGCTGCGGTCGCTGTCTGGCTGGCCGTGCGTCTCAGCCTGGTCGCGCCGATGACCTTTGCGGAGCAGAAGATCGCCATCAAGGAAAGCTGGGCCATGACCAAGGGGCGTTTCTGGCCGCTGCTGGGCATGGCCGTGTTGGCGGGCGTCATGTCCATGCTGGTGGGGCTGCTGGGCTCCATCGTCATCGCGCCGCTGAACCTGGTTTTCGGCGGTCTGGAGAGCCTGGCGGGCGCCGAGACGACCAATATCGCCACGCTTCTCGTGAAGTTCTGGCCGGCCCTGCTGGTGTGGGGCGTGGTCAATGCCCTGCTGTCGGCGGCGCAGGCGGCCATCATCTATGCGCCCTTCTCTGCGGCCTATCTGGGCATCAAGGGCGTGTCGCGCGTCTGACCCGCAGCCCGCCGCTGGAAATGAAAACGCCGCGCTCCGACCGGGGCGCGGCGTTTCTGTTGAGTCTGACCACTACATCCCGCTCATCCCGGCGAACGCTGGGATCCAGTGCTTTGGCTTCAGGACGCGACGCCTGACTTACAGATTGCCGACTGGCGCTTTCACTGGGCCCCGGCGTCCGCCGGGGTGAGCGGATTGGAAGTGGCTCAGGCGCTCTTGCGGGCCTTGGCGCGCTTGGCGGGCGCGGGGGCGGCGGTCAGGGCGGCGACGCGGCCCTTGCGACGTTCCTCGTGCCGGTCCAGCACCTCCTTGAGGTAGCGGCCGGTCCAGCTGGCGGGATTCTCGGCGACCTGTTCCGGCGTGCCAACGGCGACGATCTCGCCTCCGCCGTCGCCGCCTTCAGGACCAAAGTCCAGCAGGTGGTCGGCCACCTTGATGACGTCGAGGTTGTGCTCGATCACCACGATGGTGTTGCCGTTCTCGACCAGTTCCTGCAGCACCTCCAGCAGCTTGCGCGTGTCCTCGAAGTGCAGGCCGGTCGTCGGCTCGTCCAGAATGTAGAGCGTCTTGCCGGTGGCGCGTTTCGATAGCTCTTTCGACAGCTTGACCCGCTGCGCCTCGCCGCCGGACAGGGTGGTGGCGGGCTGGCCGACCTTGACGTAACCCAGACCCACGCGCTCCAGCGTCAGCATTTTGTCTCGGATCGACGGCACAGCGGTGAAGAAGCGCGCCGCCTCTTCAACCGTCATGTCCAGAACGTCGGATATGCTCTTGCCCTTGAAGACGATTTCCAACGTCTCGCGGTTGTAGCGCTTGCCCTTGCAGACGTCGCAGGTGACGTAGACGTCGGGCAGGAAGTGCATCTCGATCTTGATGACGCCGTCGCCCTGGCAGGCCTCGCAGCGGCCGCCCTTGACGTTGAAGCTGAAGCGGCCGGGGCCGTAACCGCGCGCCTTGGCCTCGGGCAGGCTCGCATACCAGTCGCGGATCGGGCCGAAGGCGCCGGTATAGGTCGCCGGGTTTGAGCGCGGAGTGCGGCCGATCGGCGACTGGTCGATGTCGATGACCTTGTCGAAATGCTCCAGACCTTCGATCCGGTCGAACGGGGCGGGGGCGTCGGACGCATTGTTCAGCCGCCGCGCGGCGGCCTTGTAGAGCGTCTCGATGGTGAAGGTCGACTTGCCGCCGCCCGACACGCCGGTGATGCAGGTGAAGACGCCGACCGGGATCTCGCCCGTGACGTTCTTCAGGTTGTTGCCCGTGGCGCCAGAGACCTTCAGCATCCGCTTGCGATTGATCGGGCGGCGGCCCTCGGGCGGCAGTTCGATCTCGCGCGCGCCGGTCAGATACTGGCCGGTCAGGGAGTTGGGGTTGGCCATGACCTCGGCGGGCGTGCCCTCGGCGCAGACCTGACCGCCGTGGATGCCGGCGGCCGGGCCCATGTCGATGACGTAGTCGGCCGTCAGGATGGCCTCTTCATCGTGTTCGACCACCAGCACCGAGTTGCCGAGATCGCGCAGGCCCTTCAGGCTGTCCAATAGGCGGGTGTTGTCGCGCTGGTGCAGGCCGATGGACGGCTCGTCCAGCACATAAAGGACGCCGGTCAGGCCCGAGCCGATCTGCGACGCCAGACGAATGCGCTGGCTCTCGCCGCCCGACAGGGTGCCCGACGAACGCGACAGGTTCAGATAGTCCAGCCCGACATTGTTCAGGAAGCGCAGTCGGTCGGTGATCTCCTTCAGGATGCGCCGGGCGATCTCGACCTGCTTTTCGGTCAGATCGTCTTCCAGGGTGGAGAACCACAGGAAGGCCTTGGAGATTGACAGGTTGGAGATGTCGGCGATGTCCACGCCCCCGACCTTCACCGCCAGAGCCTCGGGTTTCAGCCGCTTGCCGCCGCAGACTTCGCACGGGGTCTCCGATTGATAGCGGCCCAGTTCCTCGCGCACCCAGGCGCTGTCGGTCTCGCGCCAGCGGCGCTCCAGGTTCGGCAGCACGCCCTCGAACGGCTTGGAGACCTCATATTTGCGGGCGTTGTCGTCATAGACGAACTTGATCTTGTCGCCGCCCGAGCCGCGCAGGATGACGCTCTGCGCCTTCTCCGGCAGGTCGCGCCACGCCTTGTCCATCGAGAAGCCGTAGTGCTGGGCCAGCGATTGCAGCGTCTGGGTATAGAGCGGCGACGGGCCGCGCGCCCACGGCGCCACCGCGCCCTTGTGCAAGGTCTTGTCGCGGTCCGGGATCACCAGATCGGCGTCGAAGGCCAGCTTGACCCCCAGGCCGTCGCAGGCCGGGCAGGCGCCGAAGGGGTTGTTGAACGAGAACAGCCGTGGCTCGATCTCGCTGATGGTGAAACCCGAGACGGGGCAGGCGAATTTTTCGGAGAAGACGATGCGGCGGGGCTCTTCCCCTTCGGGCGCGCCAGACGCGGGAGAGGCCCATTCTGCGGTGGCGATGCCATCGGCTAGGCCCAGCGCGGTCTGGATGCTGTCAGCGTAACGCGGCTCAAGACCTTCTTTGGTTACAATGCGATCAACGACAATGTCGATGTCGTGCTTGAACTTCTTGTCGAGAGCCGGGGCGTCCTCGATGGCGTAGAATTCGCCGTCGATCTTCAGCCGCTGGAAGCCCTGACGCTGCCACTCGGCCATTTCCTTCTTGTACTCGCCCTTGCGGCCGCGAACGACCGGCGCCAGCAGCAGGATGCGTTCGCCGTCAGGCAGGGCGGTCAGCTTGTCGACCATCTGGCTGATGGTCTGGCTCTCGATCGGCAGGCCGGTGGCGGGCGAATAGGGCACGCCAACGCGCGCCCACAGCAGACGCATGTAGTCGTGGATTTCCGTAACGGTGCCGACGGTCGAGCGCGGGTTCTTCGACGTGGTCTTCTGTTCGATGGAGATGGCGGGCGACAGGCCCTCGATCAGATCCACGTCCGGCTTGCCCATCAGTTCCAGGAACTGGCGCGCATAGGCCGACAGGCTCTCGACATAGCGGCGCTGGCCCTCGGCATAGATGGTGTCGAACGCCAGCGAGGATTTGCCCGACCCCGACAGGCCGGTCATGACCACCAGCTGCTCACGCGGAATGTCGAGATCGACGCCCTTGAGGTTGTGCTCGCGGGCGCCGCGAACGCGGATGAAGTTGTGCTTTTCGATCATGTGATCCGAGGAACGCGGGAGACCCCGAAAACGGTCCGGGGCGACGACGCTATATGGGGATCAATTCGCCGGAAACAGCAAGAACAATATGAGAACTTTTAGTCTGCGTCCGGCGCCCACGGCGCCTCGGGGCGGCGATAGCGCTCGCCGGGACCGACCAGGACGCCGTTGGCGTTGGCGACGCCCAGCTCCAGGCTTTCGGCGATGCGGTGCGCTCGCACGATGAAGTGTTCGGCGGCGACGGGCGGGCATAGTTCGCGGGCGGTCGCTTCGAACAGGCCCAGCCAGCGGTCGAAATGGCGGGCGTCGATGGGCAAGGGCAGGTGCTTGGGCATGGGGCGCCCCTGATAGACGCCGGTGGACAGGGCGACGGATGACCAGAACAGCTTCATCTGCTCCAGGTGCGGGCCCCAGTCATCGATGTGGGCGGCGAAGATCGGTCCGATGACGTCGTCTTCGCGCACCTTGGCGTAGAAACCCTCGACCAGGGCGTCGATCATGGTCTCGTCGATGCCGGTCTCGGCGCGGATGCGGGCGACGGCGGCTTCGCGACGAGCGGCGGCCTCCGCTCGATCCGGCGCAGGACGATCGATGCGGAAGGCGACGGGACGGTCGGGCGTGCTCATGGAGGGAAGATAGGAGGCGACGATGCCGAAGGCCATGACGCCGATTGTCCAAGGCGGCGGTTCTCGTTGCATTGCGAAATCGGGGCTGCAGATTGGGGGTTGCGTTACGAAACGTCCGTCCCCATCCTTCACTCAGCCAACGCATCAGTGAGGAGGCGCGACGATCATGATCAGCACCCTGGAAATCGGTTTCGCCCTTTCCGTGCCGCTGCTCGTGTTCGCCTATGTCCTCGCACAACCCAAGCCCAAACCAGTCCGCATCCGCACTCGTGACGCTCAACAGCGTCGCGGCCCGCACGCCTGACGGTAGAGGCCTCTTCGACAATCTGACGCTCGCTTTCGGGCGCGAATGCACGGCCGTCGTAGGCCGCAACGGCGTGGGCAAGACCACGCTGCTGCGCCTTGTCGCCGGTCTGGCTGAACCTGCCGAAGGCGCGATCGCACGCGTCGGAACCGTCGGTTGGCTGGCGCAGGCCCAGACGCCGGGCGACGACGAGACTGTCGCCGATACGCTGGCTGTCGCGGCGCCTCTGGCGATCCTGAATCGCGTGCTGGCGGGCGAAGGCTCGCTGGACGACATGGCCGAGGCGGACTGGACGCTGGAAGAGCGGATGCAGGCGGCTCTGGCCGGGGTCGGGCTGGCCGATCTGACGCTGGATCGCCGCACGGCGGACCTCAGCGGCGGCGAACAGACGCGCCTGCGGCTGGCGGGGCTGAAGCTGGCGGCGCCCGACCTGTTGGTGCTGGATGAGCCGACCAACCATCTTGACGCCGAAGCCCGCGCCATGATCGCCGATGTCGTGACCGACTGGCCAGGCGGTGTGGTGCTGGTCAGCCACGACCGCGCCCTGCTGCGTCGCGTGGATCGCATTGTGGAACTGTCCAGTCTGGGCGCGCGAGTTCATGGCGGCGGTTGGGATCTGTATGTCGAGCGCCGTGACGCCGAGCGGGCCGCGGCCGAGCGCGATCTGGACCAGGCCGAACGCGCTGTTGGCCGGGTGCAGCGCGAGAACCAGGCTGCGCAGGAGCGTCAAGCGAGGCGCGACCGGGCGGGCAAGACAGCGCGCGCCAACAGCTCCGATCCCAAGATACTGCTCGACGCCCAGGCCCAGCGGGCCGAGGAGAGCGGCGCGCGCGGTCAGCGTCTGGCCGAACGCAAGCGCCAGGCGGTCGAGACGGACCTGACCGAGGCGCGCGAACGGGTCGAGCGCGTGCGCCAGATGGCGTTGGCCATGCCGCAGACTGGGCTGCCGGCTGGGCGCACGATTCTAAATCTGAACGAGGCGGTTGTCACCCTCGATGACGGTCATCGCCTTCTGGGGCCAGTCTCGCTGCGCCTGACGGGGCCTGAACGTGTCGCCGTGGTCGGTCCCAACGGCGCCGGCAAGACGACCCTGTTGAAGCTGGTCGCGGGTCTGACCGAGCCGTCGGCTGGAACGGTCGAACGACCCGTTCGGGCGGCCCTGCTGGATCAGCAGGCGGCCATGCTGAAGCCGGAGGAGACGCTGGTCGAAGCCTGGCTGCGGCTGAACCCGCAAGGGACGCCGAACGCGGCGAGAGCGGCGCTGGCGCGCTTTCTGTTCCGCAATGTGCAGGCGGATCGGCGCGTGGGCGAACTGTCCGGCGGCGAGCGACTTCGCGCGGCCCTGGCCTGTGTCATGACCGGAACGGAGCCGTCGCAGTTGCTGGTGCTGGACGAGCCGACCAACCACCTTGACCTCGAAGCGGTCGAGGCGGTGGAGGCCGCCCTGTCAGGTTATGACGGCACCCTGGTCGTGGTCAGCCACGACCTCGACTTTCTGGAGAATGCGGGCATCGAGCGGACCATCGCCCTGAAGGACGGTCAGCTCCAGTCCTCGACCACGCCCTGACGTCGCGTGCGGACGGCTGGACCGCCGCCCAGGATGGTGCGCGGCTCCGCCTCGGCGCGTCCGAACAGCCAGCCCTGGCCGTGGGTGACGCCTAGATCGCGCAGGGCGTCGGCGACCTGATCCGTCTCGATCATCTCGGCGATGGTCTCCAGGTCCAGCGACCCGCACAGTTCGACCAGATGGGCGACCAGGGTGCGTGTGCGGGCGTCGATGTCGATATCGCGCACCAGGGCGCCGTCGATCTTCACGGCATCCACCGACAGGCCGCGCAGATAGTCGAATGAGGCCGAGCCTGCGCCGAAGTCGTCGATGCAGACCTTGATGCCTGCATTGCGCAGGGCGCCCAGACGGCGGTCGGTGGCGGCCAGATCGGCCAGGGCGGCGGTCTCCGTCACCTCGACCATCAGACGGCGGCGATCGTCAGGCGCAGAGGCGGTCATCTTCAGCAGGGCTGCGACATAGGCATCATTGGCCAGAGAAGCGCCCGAGACGTTGACGGCGATCTTCAGCAGGCCGCCGCCCGGCTCGCGCAGGCGTCGCACCGCCTTCTCGGCCACGGCCAGGTCGAAGCCTTCGATCAGGGCCAGTTCCTCGGCCATGCGGATGGCGGCGGCCGGGCCGGATCCCTTGCCGAAGCGGGCCAGGGCCTCGAAATGATGCACGGCCCGCGTCTTCAGGTCGACGATAGGCTGATAGTAGAGGGCGAATTCGCGGTCGCGCACAATGCTGCGGAAACGTTCAGCGTCCTTCAGCGTGCGTTGCAGGGAATCGGCGAAGGACAGTTCCGGCTGATCCAGTCCGCCGTCCTTCAGGCAGCCTTCGATAGCAAATCGCATGGCGCGCAGGGCCGAGGCCGCATCACCGCCCAAAGCGCTCTGTGTGGCGATAGCCGACAAAGCCACGCCCTCGGCCTGACCGGCCTTCTGCATTTCCGCCGCTAGGTCGCGCGTATCGTCCAGATTGCGGATTAGGGCATAGCGATCAGGCGTCAACTGACCCGCGCTGGCGCCGTCGTGTGAGGCGGCGTTCAGGGTCGCGCCGATACGGCTGTGAACCCGCTCCAGCGTGGCGGGGTCGACGCCTTGCAGGCCGTTCACGTCGATGAAGGCGAGGGCCAACCGCTGCAGGGCGCCGGTCTCGCCGCCCGCCAGACCGGCGCGGGCATGATTGAGGAAGCCTTCAGCGTCTCTGGTCGGGAAGCCGACGGGAAGGGGCGTGTCCTCGACGACGAAGGGCTCGCCTTCATAGGACAGGGCGCAGGACTGCGCCGGGGCGATATCGGGCAGGGCGAAGGCGCGCAGGGTGGCGCGGCGCATCCGGCCGTCGCCGCAGTCGACCAGCACCTCGGCGGCCGGGCTGCGCTGACCGGGACGAAGCGCTCCCAGCAGATTCTGAAGAGCGGCTGCGCTGTTGATCGACAGGCGGTCGCTGAGAGGATGACCGACCCAGGCGGCCGTCTGCTGGCCCGCAACGGCGCCCGAACCCAGGGCGAAGCGCACCACGCCATGCTGATCGACTTCGATCAGGGCGTCGGCGGCGGCGAAGGCCAGGCCCAGGAGGCGCGGGGTCAGGGTCATGCCGAAGCCATAGGACGCGGGCTGTTAAGGAATGGCGACGGTTGGCGTCAGGCGGTGCGGTTCAACGCCACAGCCCGCCCGTCGCCCTGCATGGCCTGGCCCGAAGCGCCATAGCCCACGCCCTGTGCGCGGGCGCCCGCCACCTCGGCCGCGATGGTACGGACCAGGCCTTCGGAGACCTGACGCGCCGCTTCCACGGTCACGGCGTGCTCGGCCAGTACTGCTTCAAAGGCCTCAGTGGCCTTGATCAGGGCGTGACGATCGGCCTCCGGCGCGACGGCGATGGCGGCTGGGTTGGCTTTCACCTGGGCGGATTCGCGACGGTAGAGATTGGCCATCTCCTGCGTCTGAGCCATGCCTTCGTTCAGATCCTGGGCGCGGTGGGCGCGCAGGGCCTCCATTTCCAACGACAGGCGCTCGGTCAGGTCGTGGGTCAGGCGTGTCAGGTGTTGCACGCGCAGGGCGGCGGTTTCGACATCGGCGGTCATGCGCCTTGCTCCTGCATCTTGATCATCTGGGCGAGGACGCTGTCGGCCAGACCGACGCCGCCCGCCTTCACCGTCTGCTGGGCCATGGCGTCGACCAGGAAGCCGCGCCAGGCGGCCTCGCCGGCGCCGCCGCCGAAGGGGGCCTCGGTGCTCAGGCCCTCGAACATCGGCTTCATCATCTGCGACAGAAAGCTGGCCTCGAAGGCTTCGGCCGTGCGGCGCATGGCCTTCTGGCTCTCAGACGGGTTCGGGCTGGCGGGCGCATTGGCGCGCAATAGGTCAGGAGAGACGGCGAGGGGGCTCATCAGATCACCTCGATTTCGGCTTGCAGGGCGCCGGCGGCCTTGATGGCCTGCAGGATGCTGATCATGTCGCGCGGGCTGACGCCGAGGGCGTTCAGGCCGTTGACCAGGGTGGACAGGGAGGTCGAGCCGCCGACGATCCGCATCTGGCGTCCGGTTTCTTCGGAGATGCTGATGTCCGACTGGGGCACTACGACGGTCTGGCCGCCGCGGCTGAACGGCTCGGGCTGGCTGACCAGCGGCGTTTCCTGAACCGAGACGGTCAGATTGCCCTGGGCCACGGCGACGGTCGAGATGCGAACGGCCTCGCCCATGACGATGACGCCGTTGACCTCGTCGATGATGACCTTGGCCGGGGAATCGATCTGGACGGGCAGGTTCTCGACCCGGCTGAGGAAGCCCGCCATGCCGAAGTTCTGGGGCGCGCGGATGGCGACCACGGTGCCGTTTTCGGCGAAGGCGCTCTGAGGATAGGTCTGGTTGATGGCGGCGGCGATGCGCTGGGCCGTGGTGAAGTCCGGATTGCGCAGGTTCAGGCGCACCACCGGCATGGAGCCGAGGTCGAAACCAGTCTCGCGCTCGACCACGCCGCCCGAGGCGATGCGGCCTGCCGTGGGAACGCCGCGGGTAATCGAGGAGCCGGAACCGCCTGAGGCCGAGACGGCGCCGGTCTGAACCGAGCCTTGCGACACGGCGTAGATTTCGCCGTCAGCACCCTGCAGGGCCGTGACCAGAAGCGTGCCGCCCAGCAGGCTCTTGGCGTCGCCCATGGCCGAGACGCTGACGTCCAGCCGCGAGCCGGGCGTGGCGAAGGGCGGCAGTTCGGCCGTGACCATGACGGCGGCCACATTCTTAGTGTTCAGGTTGGCACCGCGGATGTTGACGCCCTGACGCTCCATCATCCCTTCCAAAGATTGGCGGGTGAAGGGCGAGTTGCGGACGCTGTCGCCGGTGCCGTTCAGGCCGACCACAAGGCCGTATCCGACCAGTTGGTTCGAGCGGACGCCTTCGATGGAGACGATGTCCTTGATGCGCGACTGGGCCTCGGCCACGCCCGGCTGGGCGGCGAGAACCAGGGCCGCGATGGCCGGGCCGATAAGGGCGGTAAGCAACTTCTGCATACGACAGACGTCCCTGCGTGAGCGTTCGCGATTAACCATGCGAGGATCGTGCCGGAAGAAAACGTCAGTGAATTCAACATTGATCGATTTTGGGTCCGACGCCTGGCGGCAGGTTTTGCCGGGCCGTTAACCAAGACTTCAGCCCCTGAGGGCATGGTGGGAAACGTAGAAGGAGACGTCTTGCATGAAGGTCACCGGACCCTTGGGCGCCGCTTCGACGCCGACCACGCGACCCGCTGCACGTGCTGCGGGCGGCTTCGCCTTGCCGGCGACCGGGGGCGCGGCCTTTGCGGCGCAGGCCGGCG
>NZ_DAMCNG010000029.1:0-20839 GCF_032107865.1 Brevundimonas sp. | reverse complement strand
CGACGCCGACCACGCCCAGCCCAGCGCCCAGCCACGCCGCGCGCGCCGCCTTCTGGCCCGAGGCGACGCGGAACAGGATCAGGTTCAGGAAGGCCAGGGCGGCGAAGATCACCGCCACGACGGCCGAGGCGATCTTTTCTTCTGAGGCGTAGACGAAGGCGTAGCTAATGGCGAAGGAGAACAGCCCCTGCCCCAGCGCCGCCAGATGCTGAGCCCGTGTCAGGGCCAGCCGCCCGCCCGTCGCCTTGACGGTGAGCGCCAGCAGGGCCGAGGCGATGCCGAACCGCAGCACCACCGAAATCACCGGATCGACGGCGCCGAGCTGGAAGGTGATGGCGTACCAGGTCGTGCCCCAGATCAGGGCGCAGATCCCGACGCCGCCGAAGGCCAGCATGGCCGGCGACGAGAACCGCGACGATGCATTTTCGGATTGGGGAGCTTCAGACTGTGACACGCCGGCGACTCGGTCGAAACGAAACGGGAACTTCCGATAGCACCGCTTTATCCCTGCCGTCTCTCTACTGTTGCAGCCTTATGTGACGCTGGCGCGTTCTGCTAAGCTAGCCGCTCATGAAGGATAAGCTGATGCGCCTGCTTCTTGCCCCCCTCGTCCTGGTTCCGGCTCTGATGGCCGCAGCCTGCTCCACCCTGCCGGAGGCTTCCGACAACATGACTGAAGTCCAGGTCAGCGCCCTGTATCGCGAGCGCATCATGCTGCCGCCGGGCCATGTGCTGACCGTCAAGGTCGAGGACGTCAGCCGCGCAGACGCCCCCGCCCGCGTCGTCGCCGAGACGACCCAGCGTCTGGATGGCCGCGCCCCGCCCTACGCCGTCACCCTGTCGGTGCCGAACGACAAGATCGACAGCCGCATGGAATACGCCGCGCGCGCCGAAATCCGCGATCCGTCCGGCGCCCTGCGCTTCACCACCGACACGCGCCATTCGGTGCTGACGCGCGGCGCGCCGAACAGCGTCGAGATCGTCATGGTGGGCGTGCGCTAAGCCTTGAGCGGCCTCGCCAAACGATCGGTGCTGCTGTCCGGCCACGCCACCTCGGTGGCGCTGGAGCCTGAGTTCTGGGCCGTACTGGACGCCATCGCGGCCGAGCTGACGCTCAGTCGGTCCGGCCTGCTGATCCGCATCGACGCCTGGCGGGGCCGCCGCCCGCTGGCCTCCGCCTGCCGCATCCTGGCCCTGCAATGGACCGGCGGCGACCGCAGTTTCGCAGAAGAGAAGACGCCATGAGCGACGCCCGCCTAGACAAGAACCGCCTGATCCCCGCCGCCGTCTTCGGCGGACTGTTGGCCGTGGGCCTGATCGGCGGCGGCGCCCTGATCGGTCAGGGCGTGGTCAACGCCCGCGCGGGCGACCGCTCCGTCACCGTGCGCGGCCTGGCGGAAAAGGACGTGAAGGCCGATCTGGCCGTCCTGCCGATCCGTTTCACAACCTCAGGCGACGTATTGTCCGAGGTGCAGGCGCGCATCGACGGCGATTTGGCCATCGTGCGCCAGTTCCTGAAGGCGCAGGGCTATCCCGACGACGCCGTGGACCTGGGTCAGTTGGGCGTGGCCGACACCCGCTCACGCGAATACGCCAGCCAGACCGGCGGGCCGCGCTTCATCCTGACCCAGACGGTGATCGTGCGCACCACAGACGTCGACCGGGTGCAGACCACCACCCGCAACCTGAACGACCTGGTGCGCCAGGGCGTAGTACTGCAGGATTTCAACGGCCCGTCCTACATCTTCACCAAGCTGAACGACGTGCGCCCCGCCATGATCGCCGAGGCCACCGCCGCCGCCCGCAGCGGCGCGGAACAGTTCGCCAAGGACTCCGGCGCTCCGTTAGGGCCGATCAAGACGGCGGGACAGGGGTCGTTCGAAATCCTGTCGCGCGACGGCACGGGCGACGAAGCCAGCAGCCCGAACAAGAAGGTGCGGGTCGTCACGACGATCAGCTATCGCCTGAAGTAATTTACACGGCGAAGGGATCAGGACGCGGTCAGATAGGCCGCCAGCACGACGGCGTCGTTGTGCGTCTCATCCCTGGCGCCATAGACCAAGGTCGCCGGTCCCTTGGACAGCGCGTCTTTCAGCGTCGAGACGGTCTCGGGGTTGGCCTCCAGCTCCGCGCGATAGCGGCGCTGAAACTCCGCCCATTTCTGCGGATCGTGACCGAACCACTGCCGCAGCTCCGTCGTCGGCGCGATCTCCTTCAGCCACAGATCGACGCGGGCCTTGTCCTTGCTCAGCCCGCGCGGCCACAGTCGATCCACCAGAATACGTGTGCCGTCCGCATCCGACGGCGGCTCATAGACGCGCTTCAGGACGACTTTCACGGCCTCACGCCTTGGGCTCGGGCGCGGCCACCTGCGGCGGCTCGGTCGGGCTGGGCAGTTCGGGCGGCGCGGGACGGTCCGGCACGTCGGGCAGGCGCGGCGCCGGCACATTGATGTCCACGTTCAGGTTGGGCGTTTCAGGCCGCATCGACCCGCCGCGCCCCAGCAGAAACCACGCCAGCACGGCGACGACCACCACCAGGGCGCCCACGATGAAGGCGAGACCGACGTTCCCACCGCCGCTGGAACTGTTCGCCATCAGACGCTCCTCCCTTGCTGGCCCTGTCAGCCGCAAAACGGCGCTCGCTGTTCACGGTTCCAACCACAGATCGTGCGAATGGGACTGACTTTGGCCGCTGTGCTGCTTATGTTCTCCCTTTGAGATTCCGGCGGCTCGCCCGCCCTTCCCGTCGCCGCCCGAGTATCCGCCCCTGTGACCGACCTGCCCGCTCCCCGCATTTCCGACCTCGCCCGCGCCCAGACTCCGCAAAGCGCGGCGGCCGACTATCTGTCGGGCCTGAACCCCGAGCAGCGCGAGGCGGTGGAGACGACCGAGGGGCCGGTGCTGGTGCTGGCGGGCGCCGGCACGGGCAAGACGCGCGTCCTGACCACCCGTCTGGCGCACATCCTGGCGACCGGCCGGACCAAGCCGTGGGAACTGCTGGTGGTCACCTTCACCAACAAGGCCGCGCGCGAGATGCGCGAGCGGATCGGCCATCTGATCGGCCCCTCGGCCGAGGGCCTGCGCTGGCTGGGCACCTTCCACTCGGTCGCGGCGCAGATCCTGCGGCGCCATGCGGAACTGGTCGGACTGAAGTCCAGCTTCACCATCCTCGACAACGACGATCAGGAACGGCTGCTGAAGCAGCTGCTGGAAGCCGCCAACATCGACACCAAGCGGTTCACGCCCAAGTCGCTGGCCCATATGATCGACCACTGGAAGAACCGCGGCTGGACGCCCGACAAGCTTCCGCCGGGCGAGGACTTCGCCAACGGCAAGGGCCCGGCGCTGTACGCCGCTTATCAGGCGCGGCTGGCGACGTTGAACGCCTGCGACTTCGGCGACCTGCTGCTTCACAACATCACCATCCTGTCCAAACATGCTGATCTGGCGGAGGAATATCGCCGCCGGTTCCGCTATATTTTGGTGGACGAGTATCAGGACACCAACGTCGCCCAATATCTGTGGCTGCGGCTGCTGACGTCGTCGACCGGCAACGTCTGCTGCGTCGGCGACGACGATCAGTCGATCTACGGCTGGCGTGGGGCCGAGGTGGACAACATCCTGCGCTTCGAGCGCGACTTCCCCGGCGCCAAGGTCATCCGGCTGGAGCGCAACTATCGCTCGACCAAGCACATCCTCGGCGCCGCCTCGGCCCTGATCGCGGCCAATCAGGACCGGCTGGGCAAGACCCTGTGGACCGAGGACGACAGCGGCGACAAGGTGCGCGTGCGCGGCGTCTGGGACGGCGAGGCCGAGGCCCGCCTGATCGCCGATGAGATCGAGACCGCGCGAAAGCAGGGCATGAATTACAAGGACATGGCCGTTCTTGTTCGCGCGTCATTCCAGATGCGGGCGTTTGAAGAACGCTTCCTGATGCTGGCCATTCCCTATGTCGTCATCGGCGGGCCGCGCTTCTTCGAGCGGGCGGAAATCCGCGACGCCCACGCCTATCTGCGGCTGATCCAGTCCGAGGACGACGATCTGGCGTTCGAGCGCATCGTCAACGTCCCCAAGCGCGGCATCGGCGACACCTCGGTCCAGAAGATCCTGCACATCGCGCGCGAGAACGGCGTCTCGGCCATGCAGGCGGTGCGCCACCTGATCACGACGGATGAGCTTCAGGCGCGCACCCGCACGCCGCTGGCCAACTTCGTGCGCGATCTGGACCGCTGGCGCGACCTGATGGCGATGGGCACGCCCCACTGGCAGGTGACGGAGACCCTGCTGGACGAGAGCGGCTACACCGCCATGCAGAAGGCCGACCGCACCAGCGGCCAGACGCGCTTGGACAACCTGAAGGAACTGACCCAGTCGATGCAGTCGTTCGAGACGCTGCAGGCCTATCTGGAGCATGTTTCACTGGTCATGGATCTGGAGCGCCGCGACGAGAACGCCGATGGTTCGGGCTCGGTGCAGATCATGACGCTGCACGGCGCCAAGGGGCTGGAGTTCCCGCTGGTCTTCCTGCCGGGCTGGGAGGAAGGCGTCTTCCCCAGCCAGCGCAGCATCGACGAGAAGGGCGTGAAGGGGCTGGAGGAGGAACGCCGCCTGGCCTACGTCGGCGTCACCCGCGCCAAGCAGGACGCGCGCATCAGCTTCGCCGCCAACCGCATGGTCTATGGCCGCTGGACGTCTCAGTTGCCCAGCCGTTTTGTCGATGAACTGCCGATCGCCCACGTCGAGCCGCAGTCGGACACCGGCTATTACGGCGCCTCGACCGGGATGAAGGAGGCCAAGAGCCGCTGGGACGACGCCCCCTCCTTCGGCGGCAGCTATTCCAGCCCCGGCTGGAAGCGCGCCCAGACCTATACCGCCGCCCAGACGCCCAAGCCCGCCTATGCCCGCCGCGCGGTGATCGAGGGCGAAGGCCGCCTGATCGCCACGGCTGATCCCAAGGCGGCGTCCGGCTGGGCGCGGGGCGACCGCGTCTTCCACCAGAAGTTTGGCTACGGCGCCGTCCGCGCAGTAGAGGGCAACAAGCTGGTCGTGAGCTTCGACAAGGCGGGCGAGAAGAAGGTCATCGACACCTTCGTGGAAAAGGCGCCCTAGGCGCGCCGTCCTCGAGGGGGGAAGGACTCCCACAGCCCCGTCGCCATCAGAACGACGGTCGACGCCATCGTCAGCGCCAGCGGCGACCAGCCTCGCCCGATCACGAAGACGGTCCCCAGGATCGCCACGCCGATCACGCGCGGCCACGCCACCTTGCCCCAGATGCTGAAGACCGACAGGGATGTGCCCAGCAGGAACAGCAGCGGCCCGCCGATCAGCACGGCCGCACTCGCCGCGCCCGCCACGCCCAACGGGTGCGCCAGGGCCAGTTCATCGCCGACCGCCGTCACCACGATCCCCGCCACCACGATGATCGGGCAATAGGTATAGGTTCTTCGAGCGATGGCGCCGGGGTCCGCGGCGTGGCTGATGGTTTCCGACCCTGCCTCGTGCGCCTCGCTGAAGAACAGCCACCACATGGCGATGGTGGTGACGAAAGCGGACACGAAGGCCGCTGCCACCGGCGGCGTCCAGTCCAGCTCCGCGAACGTCGCTCCGGTGATGATGATCGATTCGCCCAGGCAGATGATGACGAACAGACCCACGCGCTCGGCCAGGTGCGCGCCCTCGACGTCCCAGTCCGTCGTACTGGATCGGCCCAGCCCCGGCACGAAGAAGGCCAACGCCGGACCTATGAACTCCAGCGCCAGGGCGACCAGCCAGATCAGCAGCCGCGTCTGCCCCTCGGCCAGGCCGCCGCTGATCCAGAACACGGCGCCCAGCAGGGCCCATAGCGATATCCTCTGGAAATTCGCCCTTTGCGTCGGCGAACCGCGCACCGCCCACAGGGTGAACAGGCTGCGCCCCACCTGAATGGCGGCGAAGGCGCAGGCGAACGTCAGCCCCCTGTCGCCGAACGCCGTGGGCAGGGACATCGACATGACCAGCCCCGCCGCCATCAGAACGAACATCATCAGCCGCACGGGACCGCGCTCGGGGTCCAGCCAGTTGGTGATCCAGCTGGTGTCGATCCATACCCACCAGACCGCCGCCAGCAGGACGGCCGCCTCCAGCGCGCCCAGCGGCGTCAGGTGCGCCAGCAGCAGATGGCTGACCTGGGTGATGGCGAAGACAAAGACGAGATCGAAGAATAGCTCGACAAAGCTGACCCGTGCATGCTCTCCGGGCCGTCGAACGCGCATCAGACTAGCGGCCATGCCCCACCCTTCCTTAACCCTGTTCCGCGAACGTGCGCCCGTGCGCGCCGTTCGTCCAGAATCCCAGACATCCTCGATCGCGCCGCGCCTTTGGGAGCAGGTCGCGGCGGCCTTCATCCTGTTCCTTCTGACCGGGGCGCTGATCGGCCCCATCTTTGCGCCGCAGCAGCAAGAACTTCCGGCGCTTCGACTGATCTGGCCGCCAGTTTATCTGGTCATACTGGGCCTGATGGCGGTTCGCGCGCGCCAGATGGCGGCGGCCTGGCCCGCCTTCATCCTCGTGGCCCTGATGGTCATCCTGGCCCTGTCGTCCGGCCTATGGTCCCAGGCGCCGGACGTAACCCAGCGACGGGTTCTGGCCCTGGCCCTGACCGGCTGCTTCTCCATCTATCTCGGCGTCGCATTCCGGGGCGCGGAACTGCCGCGCCTGCTGACCTGGACCTTCCTCGCCCTCGGCGTCGGCAGCCTGGTCGCCGTCTTCCTGTTTCCCAGCCTGGGCGTCCATCACAGCGCCAACGCCGGGTTGTGGCGCGGCCTGTGGTACGAAAAGAACCACATGGGGATGATCATGGCAGTCGGCCTGATCGCCGCCTCGGCCCTGCTGGCGGCGGGCGCGCCGCAGGATCGGCGCATCGCCGTGGCCGCCATCGGCGTCTGCGCGCTGGCTCTGCTGGGCTCGCAGTCCAAGACAGCCCTGATCATGGCCATGCTGGGCGGCGGGCTGATCGCCATGTGCCGCCTGATCGCGCGCATCGGGCCGGTGTTCGGGGTCGTCGTCGTATGGAGCCTGGGGCTGACCGCCGTCATCAGCCTGTGGATCTGGAGCCAGTACTCCGTCGAAATCCTGGCCTTGTTCGGCAAGGATCCGACCCTGACCGGCCGCACCGAGATCTGGGCCGCGATCGAGCGTATGGCGGCGCAGAGACCCTGGCTCGGCTATGGCTACGGCGCCTTCTGGGTGCTGGATACCGAGCCGATGGAGTGGATCCGCCACGAGACCGGCTGGCGCGTGCCCTCGGCGCACCACGGCTGGCTGGACCTGCGTGTTCAGCTGGGCTGGGCGGGGACATGGCTGGTCGGCGCGGTCATCGCCTTGACCTCGGCCGCTGTGCTGTTTCGTCTCTCAAGTCTGGGGCGGCGCGAGGGATACTGGAGCCTGGCCTATCTGGCCGCCTTCCTGCTGCTCAGCGTGTCGGAAAGCGTCTTGATGAGCCATCAGGATCTGCCCTGGACCCTGTTCGTCGCGGTTCTGGCGCGCAATCTGGTTTCCGGCCGCACGACCTGACGCGGGCCTTGCCCCCGCCGTCTTCGAAGCCTACCAGACCCTGCCCCGAATCGCCGCAAAATACCCTGATGGACGATCTGTTTTCCAACCTCGACGACGCCGAACCGGCCAAGCCCGCCGCCCCTGCCCCGGCCCCCGCGGCGGCGACGCCTCCGGTCGCGGCCCAGCCGGCGCCCCCCGTGCATCAGCCCAAGGTCGAGCTGACGTCGCACGCCAGCGCCGCGACGGCGGCCGCCACCGGCTATTCCGCGTCCTCGATCGAGGTGCTGGAGGGACTTGAGCCCGTCCGCAAGCGCCCCGGCATGTACATCGGCGGCACCGACGAGCGCGCCCTGCACCATCTGTTCGCCGAAGTGCTCGACAATGCGATGGACGAAGCCGTCGCCAAGCACGCCAAGCTGATCACCGTCGACCTGGACGCCGAGGGCTATCTGTCGGTGCGCGACGACGGGCGCGGCATTCCGGTCGACCCCCACCCCAAGCACCCCGGCAAGTCGGCGCTGGAAGTCGTCATGACGGTGCTGCACTCGGGCGGCAAATTCTCGGGCAAGGCCTATGAGACATCGGGCGGCCTGCACGGCGTCGGCGTCTCGGTCGTCAACGCCCTGTCGGAAAGCCTGGACGTCACCGTCTGGCGCGACGGCTTCGAATGGCGTCAGTCCTTCAGTCGCGGCCTGTCGCAAGGCCCGATCCAGCAGGTCGGCCCGTCCAAGAAGAAGGGCACCCTGATCCGGTTCAAACCGGACGATCAGATCTTCGGCGCCGGCGCGACCTTCAAGCCCGCCCGCCTGTTCCGCATGGCCCGGGCCAAGGCCTATCTGTTCCGCGGCGTCGAGATCAAATGGACCTGCGCGCCCGAACGCATCACCGACCAGACGCCCGCCCAGGCGACGCTGCACTTCCCCGGCGGTCTGGCCGACGCCCTGGCCGAGCGCGTGGGCGAGCTGGAAACCGTCACCCCCGTCTTCGCCGGGCGCGTCGAGCGCAAGGGCGAGGCAGGCGCCCTGGAATGGGCTGTCACCTGGTCGCCGATCGGATTCGGCGATGCGGACAGCTTCGTCGCCTCCTACTGCAACACCGTCTCGACGCCTGACGGCGGCACGCATGAGGCGGGCTTCCGCGCCGCCCTGGTCAAGGGTCTGAAGGCCTATGGCGAGCTGATCAACGAGAAGCGCGCCGCCCAGATCACGGCCGAGGACGTCATCGCCAATGCGGGGGCCCTGATCTCGGTCTTCATCCGCAATCCGGAATTCCAGGGCCAGACGAAAGACCGCCTGTCCTCGCCCGAGGGCCAGCGCCTGACGGAACAGTTGCTGCGCGACCCGTTCGACCACTGGCTGACCGAAAGTCCGAAACAGGCCAACGCCCTGCTCGGCTTTGTCGTCGACCGCGCCGAGGACCGCCTGCGCCGCCGCAAGGACAAGGAAGTCCAGCGCGCCGCCGCCACGCGCAAGCTGCGCCTGCCCGGCAAGCTGTCGGACTGCTCACGGCAAGCCGCCGAGGGCACCGAACTGTTCATCGTCGAGGGCGACTCGGCTGGCGGATCGGCCAAGCAGGCGCGCGACCGCACCACACAGGCCATCCTGCCCCTGCGCGGCAAGATCCTGAACGTCGCTTCGGCCACGGCGGACAAGCTGCGCGCCAACGTCGAACTGTCCGATCTGGCGCTGGCGCTAGGCGTCCAGCCCGGCGCCCGGTTCAACATCGAAGACCTGCGCTATGAGCGTATCGTCATCATGACCGACGCCGACGTGGACGGCGCCCACATCGCGGCCCTGCTGATCACCTTCTTCTACCGCTCCATGCCCGAGACGATCCGTCAGGGTCGCCTGTTCATGGCGCTGCCGCCGCTCTATCGCATCAGCGCAGGCCCGCTGTCGGAATACGCCCGCGACGACGCCCACCGCGACGAGCTGCTGGCCACCGTGTTCAAGGGCAAGAAGGTCGAGATCGGCCGGTTCAAGGGCCTGGGCGAGATGATGGCCTCCCAGCTGAAGGAGACCACCATGGACCCGAAGAAGCGGACCCTGGCGCGCGTGTCCCTGCCCGACAGCGAGGAAGAGATCGAGGATCTGGTCGAGCGCCTGATGGGCCGCAAGGCCGAGGCCCGCTATCAGTTCATCCAGGAAAACGCCCGCTTCGCCCAGGCCGACCTGGACGTCTGAGCAAGCAATCCGCCGTCACCCTCGCGGTGACGGCGGGCTGAACTTCGCTAGCCGATCATCCGGCCGACGGTGTCGTCCTTCCAGATGAAGCGGTGGACCAGCACCATCAGGATGTGGCCCGCGATGGCGGCCAGCAGCACCCAGGCCAACAGGCCGTGGGCGGCGTTGGCCGGCGCGGTCATCCACGATACTTCGGCCCAGCCGCCATCGATCAGGCGCACGCCGAAGACGTCCAGCGGCTTGCCCGATCCATACTGCCGCAGCAACGCCAGCGCCGGGACGATCAGCATCAGGGCGTAGAGCGCCAGATGCCCGACCTTGGCCGCCAGCCCCCAGAAGCCGCCGCCGTGCGCCGGCCGCGTCTTCATGTTGTAGAGGCCCCACAGGGCGCGCACCACGATCAGGGTCAGCAGGATGACGCCGATCCCCTTGTGCGTGCCGACCCAGAAGGCGGTGATCGGCGCCTTGCCGACGATGATCTTCACCGCCATGCCCGTGAACTGCCACGTCAGCAGCAGCGCCATCGCCCAGTGCAGCCCGCGCGTGACGGCGCCATATCGGAACCCGTCATCTCTCCACTGCGTCGCCATTGGAGCCTCCCCTCGCTGATAACGAGTCTCAAACACGATTCGAGGCGGAATCCGTCGCCGAATCCCGCCTCGCAAATTGTCGCAGCCGAAGGTTCTAAGGCTTAGGGAGCCTTCACGCCGTCGTCGTCGGCCTGGGTGCGCTTGTCATAGACGTGGTCGACGATGCCCCAGGCCTTGGCTTCCTCGGCGGTCATGAAGTGGTCGCGGTCCAGGGTGCGCTCGACTTCCTCATAGGTCCGGCCGGTGTGCTGGACGTAGATTTCGTTCAGGCGACGCTTGGTGGCGATGATGTCCTCGGCGTGGCGCTCGATGTCCGAGGCCGTGCCGCGGAAGCCGCCCGAGGGCTGGTGCACCATGACGCGGGCGTTCGGCAGGGCGATGCGCTGGCCCGCCTCACCGGCCGTCAGGATCAGCGAACCAGCCGAGGCGGCCATGCCCATGACCACGGTCGAGACCGGCGACTTGATGTATTGCATGGTGTCGTAGATCGCGAGCGCCGAGGTCACCTGACCGCCGGGGCTGTTGATGTACATGCTGATTTCCTTCTTCGGGTTTTCCGATTCCAGGAACAGCAGCTGGGCGCAGATCAGCGAGGCCATGCCGTCCTCGAACGGGCCGGTCAGGAAGATGATCCGCTCACGCAGCAGGCGCGAAAAGATGTCGAACGACCGTTCGCCGCGGCTGGATTGCTCCACCACCATCGGCACCAGGTTGTTGGAGATGTAGTCGATCGGATCGCGCATGGGAGCCTTCTTCACATTCTGCCGACGCGACTCGCTGTCACCGCCGTATGCAGGGAGATATCGCCACCCAGGCGGCTGTGCGCAAGACCAGCAAAGATCGAGAAGTCATGCCTTCAAGGCTCATCGACCTCGAGGCCTTCATTCTGTTTTCGATCCCGCGCCATCAGGCGTCGCAGCTCTGCCAACTGATGGCTCGCCGCCGACTGATTGAGTTCCGCTGCATAAAGCGCCTTCAGATAGGCCTTGTCCCAGTCTGTAAGCCCCTGGACTTCCGCGTTTGCGAAGAGCCCCAGAACGGAATCATAACCGTTCACATCGGCGTCGGGATCCACCTGCGCCAAGGCGACCATAGCGGCGTAGTCGGCAAGTTGCTGAAAATTCAGACCTTCGGCATGCACCAAGTCCAGGATGATGATGACCCAGCTCAGATCGTTCCGAATGGCGGTCCGTAGTCGGCTGGCGCCGATGCGTGAGTTCATCGTCGGCGCCCGCTCATCCGGCATGCGAGCCGCTCGCTGCCCCGTGTCTGAGTCAGTAGGCGTGCTGACGTGCCACCAACGCACGGCGCGATCACCCTGCTGGAAGGCTGTGAGCGCCGCTCGACTGCGATTCATCCCTGATCCGCCGGGCAAGAAGACGCTTCGACGTTCCTCGACCAGCCCACGCGCCATGGCGGCGCCATCTGACGCGCCGATGATCAGGATGTTGGGCCGGCACCCTGGCTCTCCGGGATTGAGGCCGATGCCGAGCGCGGCCTGGGACACGCGATCAGCGACATACTGAGCCTCTTCTCCCCTAATGTTGGCTACGCCTACGCAAATTCGGTCCCGCCAACGCGCCGGCCCGCGCCCGGTCGGAGGCGCAGCGATCTCATCAATAAAATGCCGAACCTGATCGTCGATGCGCCCCCCCTGCACGACGACATCCTCAACCTGGGTAGCCGCCTCCGGCTCCTGGGGCGCGCTCCCCGCCAAGGCCAAGCCCATCAGCATCGCCAGAAACGCCATCACCCCACCCTTGAAAAATATCGTTCGATAAACACTGTTCGATAGATATCAGAAAATGGTCGTGATGCAGGCTTAAATTCCGAATTTTAAATCCACGCACGACGATCCGTCCGTACGAAGGCGCGGAAAACCCGCCAAAAGAAAAACCCCGCGCCATGAATGGCGCGGGGTCATCATCAGACTAAGACCGAAGCTAGAATCAGGCCTCGTCTTCTTCCTTCATCAGCTCATCCTTGGAGATGGCTTCGTCCTTCACCTCGGCGACCGAAACGATCAGGTCAACGACCTTCTCTTCATAGATCGGCGCGCGCAGCTGGGCGGCGGCGTTCGGGTTTTGGCGGTAGAAGTCCAGCACCATCTTTTCCTGACCCGGATAGTTGCGGGCCTCAGCCATGATGGCGTTCGACAGTTCCTGATCCGTCACGCCGACGTTGTTGGCGCGACCGATTTCAGCCAGGACCAGACCCAGGCGCACGCGGCGCTCGGCGATCTTCTTGTACTCGGCCTTCAGTTCGTCTTCCGACTTCTTGGCGTCTTCTTCCGGCAGCTGGCCGGCATCCTTGTCGGCCGAAACCTGGGCCCAGATGCCTTCGAACTCGGCGTCGACCATCTTCGGCGGCAGGGCGAAGTCGTGGCCTTCGTCCAGCACGTCCAGCAGGGCGCGCTTCAGCTTGAAGCGGGTGGCGCCGGCGTATTGCTGGTTCAGGTTGGACTTCAGCAGTTCCTTCAGCTGGTCCAGCGACTCCAGGCCGATGCGCTTGGCGAACTCGTCGTCGATCTTGGATTCGACCTCGGCCTTGATGGCCTTGACGGTGACGTCGAAGGTCGCGGCCTTACCGGCCAGGTGCTTGGCCTGGTATTCTTCCGGGAAGGTCACTTCGATGGTCTTCTCTTCGCCGACCTTGGCGCCCTTGAGCTGCTCTTCGAAGCCGGGGATGAAGCGGTTCGAACCGATAACCAGGTCGGCGTCGGTGGCGGCGCCGCCGTCGAAGGCCTCGCCGTCGATCTTACCCAGGAAGTCGATGGTCAATTGGTCGCCGTCGGCGGCCTTGACCGTCTTGCCCTTCTTGTCCTCGTAGGACTTGGCTTGCGAGGCCAGTTCCTTCAGCGCCTCGTCCAGATCCTCTTCCGAGGCCTCATAGGTCGGGCGGGTCAGCTTCAGGGTCTTGGGGTCGACCGGAGTGAATTCCGGCATGACTTCCAGCGACATTTCATAGGCCAGGTCTTCCTGACCGGCGATGACCTTGTCCATGTCGGAGGTCAGGTTCATCTCGGCCGGAGCGGCCGGACGCAGCTTCAGCTCGTCCAGAGCGCCCTGGCTGGTCTCGTTCAGCGAGGCGTTGATGATTTCGCCCATGAAGTCACGGCCGAAGGTCTTCTTGACGTACGAGGCAGGCACCTTGCCCGGACGGAAGCCTTTCAGCTTCATCTGGGGAGCCACTTCCTTGATGCGGGCTTCGAGCTTCTCATTCAGCTCTGCGACTGGAATGGTCACCGCGATCACGCGGCTGAGGCCTTCGTTCGACTTTTCGACGACTTGCATGGTCGGGTATCTGACGCTCTGTGGCGACGCCGCAAAGGCGCGCGGTGGATAAAGCAACAGGGCCGCCCCTTTCGGGAGCGGCACCTCGGAGCCCGCCCTTATGTCGAGAAGGGGCCGAAACGTCAACGCAACGCGGTTCCTTTGTAGGCATCGGGCCGCTATCTCATGACGCATGAGCCAGCCTTCAGCCCCCATCGGCGTCTTCGTCACGCCCGTAACGCCGCTTCAGCAGAACTGCACGACGGTCTGGTGCACGCAGACGAAGAAGGCCGCCGTCATCGATCCCGGCGGGTCGGTCGACGCCATTCTGGGCGAGGTCGCGCGGCGCGGACTGACGCTGGACGCCATCTGGATCACCCACGGACACCTGGACCACGCGGGCGCCGCCGCCGAGATGCAGGAAAAGACCGGCCTCGACATCGTCGGCCCGCACCTTGAGGACCAGTTCTGGATCGATCTGATTCCGACACAGGGCCAGAAGTACGGCCTGCCCGAGGCGCGCAGCTTCACCCCCACGCGGTGGCTGGACGACGGCGACGTGCTGACGCTGGGCGAGACGACGTGGGAGGTCTTCCACTGCCCCGGCCACACGCCCGGCCATGTGATCTTCTTCAACCGCGAGGCCCGCTTCGCCCAGGTCGGCGACGTGCTGTTCCAGGGCTCGGTCGGGCGCACCGACTTCCCGCGCAGCGACCATCAGGCCCTGCTGACGGCGATCACCACCAAGCTGTGGCCGCTGGGCGATGACGTGACCTTCGTGCCGGGCCACGGACCGCATTCGACGTTCGGAGCCGAGCGGCGCAGCAACCCCTTCGTCTCGGATCAGGCGATGCAGGCGGCGCCGATCGCGCGCCCTGCCTCCGGCCCGGCCTGATTCAGCGCGCGGCCAGCAGGCCGATCAGAACGCCGATCCCGAGCGCATAGAGCGTCATGCGGATCGGCTCATCGCGAATCGCCTCGCAGGCCTGAGAGCCGCGATGGCGCGCCCAGTCGCGCACCTCGGCCGCATCCTCGCGCACGGCCCGACGCAAGGGACGCGGACGCGCGCCTCTCGCCAGAATCTCATCGGCGGCCCCTTCAAGGCGGTCGCTGCGCGTCGAGCGGCCCTCGGTGATGTCTTCAGGCGAAGGGGCGCCGTCGGCGCGTGGGGTCGGGTCGTTAGAAACCGGCATGGGCTGAACTCCTGAATTCTGCACTCAGAGCCTCGATGAACCCGCCGGAATCGTCACGGTTCCGCCGTGCGAAGGGGAGTTCAGTTCGTGTCCGCCGAACAGGGTTTTAATCCTTTCTCGGAACCTCCGCGCCGGCGCCGGGTTCTTTTGCGCAAGCGCCACCGTCTACGAAAGGAACATCTGAAATGACCGAAGGTCAGCCCACCCGCGGCTCCGGTGTTTCCAAGCGAGGCTTCGCCTCCATGGACCCGGAACGTCAGCGCGAAATCGCTCGCAAGGGCGGCGCGAGCGTGCCCAGCGAGAAGCGCAGCTTCTCTCAGGACCGCTCCCTCGCGGCCCAGGCCGGACGCAAGGGGGGCGAAGCCTCTCACGGCGCACGGAACAAGACCGGCCAGGATCCGGCGCCGCCGAAACGCTGATCGCTGCGATCGATTTCAGAACTTTTCGACGGCGTGGGAAACCTCGCCGTTTTTCTTTGCCTGACAGGCGGAGCGGTGCAGTCAGCAGGCCAGAAGAGCCAGGGCCACGCGCGGCGCCTCGCTGACCTCGAACGCCTCGACGCGCCAGCCGGCGGCTTCGGCCAAGGCGCGCACGCGGGCCTCGTCGAACTTGCGCGAGTTCTCGGTGTGGATCGTCTCGCCCTGCGCCAAACGGAAGACCAGCTTGCCCAACCGCACCGTCATGGGGCGAAGGGCCTCCAGATGCATCTCCATCCGCGCCTCAGCCGCGTTCCAGACGGCGCGATGAGCAAAGGCGCCCAGGTCGAAGTCGGCGCCCAGGTCGCGGTTGGCGCGCGCCAGGACATTCAGATTGAAGCGGGCCGTCACCCCCTCGGCGTCGTCATAGGCGGCGATCAGGGTCGAGGGTTCCTTGATCAGATCGACGCCCAGAATGAACAGGGCGGCCGGCCCCAGCATGTCGCGCATGCCGCGCAACAGGGCCTCGGCCGTCTCCGGCGCCAGATTGCCGATGGTCGAGCCAGGGAAGAAGCCGACGCGGCGTCCCTGCCCTGCCTCAGGCGGCAGGACGCCCAAGTGTTCGAAGTCGCCGACGATAGGCAGCACTTTCAAGTCGGGATAGGCCTGCCTCAACCGCGCGGCCGCCTCATCCAGCGCCGACGGGCTGATGTCGATGGGAACATAGGCCGCCAGGTCAGGCGCGGCGTCCAGCACGATGCGCGTCTTCTCGCTGGCGCCTGATCCCAGCTCCACCAACACCGCGCCCCTGCCGAAGCGGTCGGCCCAGTGCGGGGCCACCCGACGCAACAGAGCCGCCTCCTGCCGGGTCGGATAGTATTCCGGCAGGCGGGTGATGGCCTCAAACAACGCCGACCCGCGCGCGTCATAGAACCATTTCGGCGGCAGGCTCTTGGGCGACGACGCCAGGCCCGCGACCAGATCGCGGCGGAAGGCCTCGTGCTCGTCGTCGGTCTCGTCGCATCGGGCGTCGTCGCCAGGGGCGGCGGCGAGGCGGACGCCCGCGAAGGCCCAGCGCTGATCCGGGTAGAAGAAGTTGCGATAGGTCGGCCGCTCATGTCCCGGCGCCGTGGCGAAGGCGCCGCCGCGCAGCACCATCTGATTGGCCATGAACTTGCCGTTGTACTCGGCCGCCGTGCCCACGGTCGGGCGAAAGCCGGGGTAAGGGGCATAGGCGCTGGCGGTCCACTGCCACACCTCGCCAGCCAGGTTGGAGAAGGCGTCGGGGCGGCAGCGCGCCGCATGCTCCCACTCCGCCTCTGTCGGCAGACGCCGACCCGACCACCGCGCGAAGGCGTCGGCCTCGTAGAAGCTGACGTGTCGCACCGGCGCAGCGGGATCGACGGGGCGTCGGCCCGCCAGCGTCGTGACCGTCCAGCCCTCCCCTTCCTCTCGTCGCCAGTAAAGGGGCGCTGTCCAGCCGCGCGCCTGGACCGCCGCCCAGCCGTCGCTCAACCACAGCTCGGGCCGCGCGTAGCCGCCGTCATCCATGAAGGCCAGCCAGTCGCGGTTGGTCGTCAGGTCGGCGGCCAGCACAAACGGCTCCAGCCAGACGCGATGCGCGGGCCGCTCATTGTCGAAGGCGAAACCGTCGCCGGAAGCGCCCATCTCGATCAGACCGCCCTCGAACGCCTGCCAGCCGCCGCGCGCCGGTTGCCGCGACGCCGCCGCGCGCGGCTCGTCCTCATAGACCGCCGGGTCCAGCGGCGAACGGGACATCAGATGCAGCAGATCCATCAGGAACAGCTCCTGATGTTGCTGTTCGTGATGGAGGCCCAGCTCGAACAGGTAGCGCTCCAGCCCCTCCAGCGGGGCTGAGACGTCGGCCAGGCGCGCCTCCATCCTGCGGTCGATCTCAGTGCGATAGGCCATGACCTCGGCCAGCGACGGGCGCGTCATCAGACCTCGCTCATCGCGACCGATGCGGTCGCCGAGCGCCTCATAATAGGAGTTGAAGACCTGCTTCAGCCGAGGGTCGACCGGCTCATAGCCCGGCCTGTCCAACAGCATGGTTTCGAAGAACCAGCTCACATGGCCCAGGTGCCACTTGCCCGGACTGGCTTCGGCCATCGACTGGGCTTGAAGGTCTTCAGCCGACAGGGGTGCGGACAGGGCGGGCAGCACCGCGCGCACGCGACGGTAACGGTCGATATCCCCGGCGACGCGCGCCGGCCTGCGCTGCGTTCCGGCCATGATCCCGCCTGCCCCTGGGTGAGTGTTCGCTGTGGTCACCCTGTAGAAATGCAACCTGAGACGAGGCGGTTCCGCGTGATTGAAACCCGTCGCCGCGCGCCTTCACGGTCCTGTTTCAGAGGAACAGTCACGATCAGAGGGCGTTCTGTTTCGATCCAGTCGCCGAAACGGCGCAGGTTTTTCAGGATCCCGCCGCATGCCCGAAGTTCGCATGCCAGAGGGGCCGAACGCCATCGAGCCCCCGCCATCGCCGCCCCCGCTTGACCGGGCGCCGGATCTGGCCGACCCGGCCAACTGGCGCGCCATGCTGGCCTGCCAGATACCGGCGCTGAGAGCCTTCGCCTTTTCACTGGCGCGCAACCGGGCGGATGCGGACGACCTGGTTCAGGAAACCCTGGCCAAGGCCTGGGCGCATCGGGCGCGGTTCGAGACGGGGACCAATCTGCGGGCCTGGCTGTTCACCATACTGAGGAACAGCTGGTACACAGGCGCCGCCCGCCGTCGACGCGAAGTCGCCGACGAAGAAGGCCGTCACGCCGCCAGCCTGACCTCCGAGGCCAACCAGGAATGGACCGCCGAGCTGACGGCGCTTCAGCAGGCGCTGAACACCCTGCCGCCCGAACACCGCGAGGCCATCATCATGGTCGGCGCCGCCGGGCTTTCCTATCAGGAAGCGGCCGATATCGCCGGTTGTGCCGTAGGCACGGTCAAGAGCCGGGTCAATCGCGCGCGGCGCCGCCTGGCCCTGCTGCTGGCGCACGAACTCCCGCTCGGCGACACAGAAAATAATGAGGATGACGACAGCTAGCGGAGGGAACGGAGGAAACGGCGAAGGGGTTCAATTCCCGATCTCAGGAGAGCCGTAATGAAGACTCCGCAACGCCCCCCCGCTCCCGAAGCCCCGCGCACGGGCAAACGCGGCTTCATGGACTGGCTGTTCGGTCGCACGCCGCCGCCGCCCAGCAAGGCCAGCTCCAACCTCTATCTGGGCGACATCGTTGACGGCGACTTCAGTTCGCCCTCGGTCCACCATCATCACAAACGTCCGCCCAGCGACGAGTTATGAGCCGGGCGACAGCCTAGCGTCCCGCCCGCGCGGCGTATTCCAGCCGGGCGATGGTGCGGTTATGCACCTCGTCCGGACCGTCGGCGATGCGCAGGGTCCGCACCATGGCGTAGATTTCGGCCAGCGGCGTGTCGCCCGACACCCCGGCTCCGCCGAACGCCTGAATGGCGTCGTCGATGACCTTCAGCGCCATGCGCGGCGCGGCGACCTTGATCTGGGCGATCTCGGACTTGGCGCCCTTGGCCCCGACTTCGTCCATCATCCAGGCGGCCTTCAGCACCAGCAGACGGCACATCTCGATATTGGTGCGCGCCTCGGCCACTCGCTGCTCCCACACCGAATGCTCGGCGATGGTCTTGCGGAAGGCGGTCCGGCTGAGCAGGCGGTCGACCATCAACTCCAGCGCCTTCTCGGCCGCGCCGATGGTGCGCATGCAGTGATGGATGCGGCCCGGCCCCAGGCGGCCCTGGGCGATCTCGAAGCCGCGCCCCTCGCCTGCGATCAGGTTGGAGGCGGGAACGCGGACGTTCTCCAGCACCACCTCGGCGTGGCCGATCGGCGCCTCGTCGTAACCGAACACCGACAGCATCCGCTCAACGCGGAAGCCGGGCGTATCGACCGGGACGATGATCTGGCTCTGCTGCTGGTGAACGGCGGCGTCGGGATCGGTCTTGCCCATGACGATGGTCACGGCGACGTTCGGGTGCGCCATATTGGTCGACCACCATTTACGGCCGTTGATAACGTAGTGGTCGCCGTCGCGCTCGATCCGGGTCTGGATGTTGGTGGCGTCGGATGAGGCCACCTCAGGCTCGGTCATCAGGAAGGCCGAACGGATTTCGCCCGCCATCAAGGGCTTGAGCCACCGCTCCTGCTGGGCGGCGTCGCCGTACATGTGCAGGACTTCCATATTGCCGGTGTCGGGCGCGTTGCAATTGAACGCCTCGGCCGACCACAGCGCCCGCCCCATCAGCTCCGCGATGGGGGCGTATTCCAGGTTCGACAGTCCCGCCCCATGCTCGCCCGGCAGGAACATGTTCCACAGGCCCTCGGCCTTCGCCTTGGCCTTCAGCGCCTCCATCACCGGCGGCTGACGCTTGGGATCAGCGCGCACCTGGGCGCGATACTCCGCCTCGCGCGGCAGAACCTCCGCCTCCATGAATCGACGCACCCGCTCGCGCCAGTGTTCGCCCCGCTCGCTCAGCCGGAAATCCATCTACGCCTCTCCCTACATGAAAACGGCGCGGCCCCGTCGGAGCCGCGCCGTTGAACATCAAGCCTCAGCCCGCCGTCAGCCCTTGAGCAGCGGCGCCAGCTTCTGGGCGATCATCATGTCGCCCGCGATCTTCAGCTTGCCCTGCATGAAGGCCATCATCGGGTCCAGGCGACCCTCGGCCAGGGCGACGAAGTCGTCCCACTTGATCGAGACGGTGGCGTCAGCCGGCTTGTCGTCGTTGCTGACGGTGTTCGGAGCCGAGGCGCCGTCGATGAAGATCTTGCCGTCATCGCCGAAGTCCAGCTTCACGGTCTTGCCCAGACCCGAGTTTTCGCCGACGGCGGCGCGGATCTTGTCGGTGGCGAGGGCCAGATCGGCCATGTGCGTCTCTCCCGTTGAGAAGTTGAACCACACGCCTAACCCGCGCGCCGAGCGGCGCCAAGATCACGCAAGGGAAGGCGCGCACCGAAGCTCACCTATCGCGCCGGTTCCATCACTATGGCCCAGCTTACATGAGTTTGCCTTCGTCCCGGTCAGGAAGGCCTAAAAGCAGTGAGTTTGCGTAACAAGGACTCGCCAATGACTCGCCTGCTCACTCCGGAGGAAGTTCGCCTGGATCAGTTGTGGCGCGAGCACTTCGGCCAGCCCCTGCCCATGATCGGCGCCCCTGAGGTCGCCCGGCGCATCCTTCGTCAGCACGGCGTGGCCGTGCGCCGCCCCAGCGAAGCCAAGGCCAGCGGCCCTTCGGAGGGCCGCGACTGACGTCTGATTTTCGGAAAGAATTCTGGCGGAGACGGAGGGATTCGAACCCTCGGTACCCCTTACAGGGTACGACGATTTAGCAAACCGTTGCCTTCAGCCACTCGGCCACGTCTCCGGCAGGCCGCGTGGATAGCGAGTCGCGCGACGCTTCGCAATGCGGAACTGACACCCTTTGTGTTAACCCGGCATAAGAGTGGCATGTGACACGGAGTTCGCACCTCATTTTGCTCGATATCGGGAAAAAGACTTGGCTATCATCCCTGCTGACACTCTGGGCTCCGCGACCGAAGGCGCACGCGCGAATCGCGCAGCGCGGGTCGAATCGCGGGCGCCGGCGGCGGAGGCAGGGCGTG
>NZ_DAMCNG010000028.1:15686-21318 GCF_032107865.1 Brevundimonas sp. | reverse complement strand
TGACGGGACTGAGCCTCGTGGCCGCCCTGCTGCTCGACCGAGCCGTGCGTGCGTTCACCGGGTCCAAGCCCGTCGCAGCCTCTTGATAAGGAGCTTCAACATGAAACGTCTGTTCGCCCTGACCGCCTTGTCGGCCGCCGCCCTGACCCTCGCCGCCTGCGGCCAGCCCGCCGAAAAGTCGGCCGAAACCGCCAAGGACGCCACGGTCGCCCCCGGCACGGTCCAGGTCGCCGACGCCTGGTGCCGCCCCACGCCCAACGGCGCCAAGGCCGGGGGCTGCTACCTGACCCTGACGGCAGGCTCCGACGACCGTCTGGTCAGCGTCTCCACCGCCCTGGCCCAGTCGGCCGAGGTGCATGAGATGAAGATGGAGAACGGGGTCATGAGCATGGCCCACCTGCACGACGGCCTGCCCCTGCCCGCCGGAACCCCGGTCGAGTTGAAGCCCGGCGGCAACCACATCATGCTGATGGGCCTGCGCGATCCGCTGGTCGACGGCAGCGTGGCCTCCTTCACCCTGACGTTCGAGAAGGCCGGTCCCATCGGCGTCCACGCGGCGATCAAACAGCCGCCGGTGGTGGATTCGGAAGAGTAAAACCCTCTCTTGGCGGCGCGAGCCTGACAAACCGGCCCGAACCGGCTAAAGGCTCGCGCTCACGAGGAATACCATGGCTCTTAAAGTCGCGATCGTCGGCCTGCCCAACGTCGGCAAGTCCACCCTGTTCAACGCCCTGACCAAGACGGCGGCGGCCCAGGCGGCCAACTATCCGTTCTGCACCATCGAGCCGAACACCGGCGACGTGGCCGTGCCGGAACCGCGTCTGAACACCCTGGCCTCCATCGCCGGGTCCAAGGAGATCATCCCCTCGCGGATCACCTTCGTGGACATCGCCGGTCTGGTGCGCGGCGCGTCCAAGGGCGAAGGGCTGGGCAACCAGTTTCTGGCCAACATCCGCGACTGCGACGCCATCGCCTTCGTCGCCCGCTGCTTCGTCGATGACGACATCACCCACGTCGAAAACCGCATCGACCCCATCTCGGACCTCGAGATCATCGAGACCGAACTGATGCTGGCCGACCTCGAAAGCCTTGAGCGTCGCCGCGTCCAGATCGAGAAGCGCGCCAAGGGCGGCGACAAGGAATCCCAGCTGAACCTGAAGCTGATCGACGCCGCGCTCGAAAAGCTGCGCGACGGCAAGCCCGCGCGCCTGGCCGAGGTGTCCAAGGAGGACAAGAAGGCCTGGGACATGCTGCAGCTGCTGACCGCCCTGCCCGCCCTCTATGTCGCCAACGTCGAGGAAGCCTCGGCCGACAAGGGCAATGAGCTGTCAGATCTGGTGGCTAAGCGCGCCGCCGAGGACAACGCCAACTCGGTGGTCATCTCGGCCCAGATCGAGTCGGAAATCGCCGTCCTGGACGACGAGGAGCAGAAGGAGTTCCTCGAGACCCTGGGTCTGGAAGAGCCCGGCCTGAACCGCCTGATCCGCGAAGCCTACAAACTGCTGGGCCTGCAGACCTACTTCACGGTCGGCCCCAAGGAAGCGCGCGCCTGGACCATCCCCGTCGGCGCCACCGCACCGCAGGCGGCAGGCGTGATCCACACCGACTTTGAAAAAGGCTTCATCCGCGGCGAAACCATCGCTTTCGACGACTATGTCGCACTGAAGGGCGAAGCCGGCGCCAAGGAAGCGGGCAAGATGCGCGCCGAAGGCAAGGCCTATATCGTCAAGGACGGGGATGTGATGCATTTCCTGTTCAACAACTAGGCCATTTCCTCAGGGCGGTTAGAAAATCTGACCGCCCTGATAGAATTACTGAAATTCCATACCCTTGCAGGTATCGCCAAAGCCCTGGATGAATCAGCCCGACTGCCGCTGAAAATTCTCCAGGGACGCCATGAAGTTCGATACCATCGCCGTGCACGCCGGCTATTCGCCCGACCCGACCACCAAGTCGGTCGCCGTGCCGATCTATCAGACTACCAGCTACGCCTTCGACGACACCCAGCATGGGGCGGACCTGTTCGACCTGAAGGTGGCAGGCAACATCTACACCCGCATCATGAACCCGACGTCCGACGTGCTGGAGCAGCGCCTCGCGGCGCTGGAGGGCGGCATTGCGGCGCTGACCGTGGCCTCGGGCCAGGCGGCGATCACCTATGCGATCCTGACCATCGCCGAGGCGGGCGACAACATCATCGCCACCTCGACCCTGTATGGCGGCACCTACAATCTGTTCGCCCACACCCTGCCTCAGTACGGCATCACGGTGCGCTTCATCGACGCCGCCGACCCGGCCGCCATCGCCGCCAATACGGATGAGCGCACCAAGGCCGTCTTCTGCGAATCCATCGGCAATCCTCTGGGGAATGTCGTCGACTTCGGCGCCTTGGCCGACGCGGCGCACGCGCAAGGTCTGCCGCTGATCGTCGACAACACCGTGCCGACCCCCTATCTGACCCGCCCGATCGAGCATGGGGCGGACATCGTCATCCACTCCCTGACCAAATACATCGGCGGCCACGGCACCAGCATCGGCGGCGCCATCGTGGACAGCGGCAACTTCCCCTGGGCCGAGCACAAGGCGCGCTTCCGCCGCCTGAACGAGCCGGAAGTCAGCTACCACGGCGTCGTCTACACCGAGGCGCTTGGCCCGGCGGCCTTCATCGGCCGGGTGCGGACAGTCCTGCTGCGCAACACCGGGGCGGCCATCTCGCCGTTCAACAGCTTCCTGATCCTGCAGGGTCTGGAAACGCTGGCCCTGCGGATGGACCGTCACGTCGAGAACGCCACCGCCGTCGCCCAATGGCTGAAGGCTCACCCCAAGGTGGAATGGGTCAACTACGCCGGGCTGGAAGACCATCCGTCCAACCCGCTGATTAAGAAGTACTTCGACGGCAAGGCGTCGGGCCTGCTGACCTTCGGCGTCAGATCCGTTGAAGAGGGGGGCGGACGCGAGGCCGGCGCCCGCTTCCAGGACGCGGTGAAGATCTTCACTCGCCTGGTCAACATCGGCGACGCCAAGTCGCTGGTCTGCCACCCGGCTTCGACCACCCACCGCCAGCTGTCGCCCGACGAGCTGAAGAAGGCGGGCGTGACCGAGGACACCGTGCGCCTGTCGGTCGGCATAGAACACATCGACGACCTGATCGCTGACCTGGATCAGGCCCTGGCCGCCGTCTGATCCTACGACCTATCCCAGCCAGGCGTCGCCGACGCGGCGCTTGGCTGTCGACTCCGCCGATCCGGCTCACTACGGTCCCGCCATCGAATTCTCCGAGGGGTGAGACTGTATGCGTATTTCATCTTCCGTCGCCGTCCTGGCGTTCGCCGCGGCCCTGGCCGGCGGCGCCGCCGCTCAGGCCCAGACCGCTCAGGCCCAGACCGCGCCCGCTTTCGACGCCGCGCGCATTTCCGAGGACATCCGCGTCCTGTCGGACGACAGCTTCGAGGGACGCGGCATCGCCACCCCGGCCGAGCAGAAGGTCATCGACTATCTGAGCCGTCAGTATGCGGCCGCAGGCTTCGCCCCCGGCGGCGAAAACGGCGGCTGGACCCAGGCGGTCGGCCTGAACCGCTTCAGCGTCTCCAACGTCTCGGGCCAGTTGAAGCTGGGCGACTGGAGCCAGTCGCTGACGCAAGGCCAGGAAGTCACCATGACCACCCGCCTGCCCGGCGCGGCGGTCGACCTGAAGGACAAGCCGCTGGTCTTCGTCGGCTACGGCATCAGCGCGCCTGAGCGCCAGTGGAACGACTTCAAGACCGACGTGCGCGGCAAGGTGATCGTGGTCCTGGTCAATGACGCCGACTTCGAAGATCCGTCGCTGAACACCTTCGGCGGCGAAGCCATGACCTACTACGGCCGCTGGACCTACAAGTTCGAGGAAGCCGCGCGCCAAGGCGCCGCCGGCGTGCTGATCGTGCATGAGACCAAGCCCGCCTCCTACGGCTGGACCACGGTCGCCAACTCCTGGGGCGTGCCGCAGTTCGACATCGTGCGCGCCGATCCGTCGGCCGAGCGCGTCGCCATGGAAGGCTGGATCCAGCGTGATCTGGCTGTCGACCTGTTCCGCCGTGCGGGTCTCGATTTCGAGCAAGAGAAGATCAAGGCGCGCAGCCGCGACTTCCAGCCCGTCGATCTGACCGGCGCGACCCTCGACGCCAAGTTCGACGTGAAGTCCGAACGCATCGTCACCCACAACATCGTGGCCAAGCTGGAAGGTTCGACCCACCCGGACGAGACCATTCTCTACACCGGCCACTGGGACCACATCGGCATGGGCGAGCCGGACGCCAACGGCGACCGCATCTTCAACGGCGCCATCGACAACGCCTCGGGCACGGCAGCCCTGCTGGAGATGTCGCGCCAATGGTCGGCCGGACCGCGCCCTGAGCGCACCATCGTCATGATCAGCTTCACCGGCGAGGAAAGCGGCCTGCTGGGTTCGGAATTCTACGCCGCCAACCCGCTGTATCCGGTGGAGAAGACCGTCGGCGGCTTCAACATCGACTCGGCCGCCGTCTTCGGTCGGATGAACAAGCTGGGCGTGACCGGCTACGGCCATTCGGAACTGGACGAGCCGGTGATCGCGGCGGCGGCGGCGCAGGGGCGCGGCTTCGTCGGCGACGCCGGCGCCGCAGCGGGCATCTACTTCCGCTCCGACCACTTCCCGCTCGCCAAGAAGGGCGTGCCGATGGCTTACCTGTCCTCGACGGGCGAGTTCGTCGACGCTCCGATCGAGCCGCGTCTGGCGCGCGCCGCCGATTACCGCGCCAACCGCTATCACCAGGCGGCGGACGAGTGGGAGGCCGATTGGGACTACTCGGGCATGCTTCAGGATCTGGATGTCATGTTCAAGGTCGGTCAGGATCTGGCCAACAGCCGCACCTGGCCGGAATGGAAGTCCGGCTCGGAGTTCGGCCCGGAACGCGCCAAGAGCGCCGCTCAGCGCCGCTGATCCGACCTTTCGGTCGAACATGACGAAAAAGTAAGGGGCGGCCTCGCAAGGGGCCGCCCTAAGACTATGGAGAACGGCCTCGTGGGGAAGGTCGAAGGAAACGCCATGCACCATCGCTTCATTCGCGGCGTCGCCGCCGCCGCGTTGATCCTCGTCGCGGGCGCCGCCTCGGCTCAGGACTTCTCGGTCCAGCGCCTGTCCGACGACATCCGCGTCATCAGCGCCGACGACTTCCAGGGCCGCTATCCCGGCACTGAGGGCGAGCAGAAGACGCTGGACTGGCTGCAGGCCCAGTATGAAGCCATGGGGCTGGAGCCTGGCGGTCCGGACGGCCAATGGCTGCAGGTCATCGATCTGAAGCGTCTGACGCCCAGGGGCGAGCCCACGCTGACCTGGACCGGCGCGACCTCCGGCGGCCGCGCCCTGACGGCCGGGGCCGACTTCACCCTGCGCGCCATGAACGACCATGCGGCGGGCGAGGTGATCGACGCCCCCGTCGTCTTCGCGGGCTACGGCATCCACGCGCCCGAGCGAGGCTGGGACGACTACGGCGATCTGGACGTGACCGGGGCGGTCATCCTGGTCGTGGCGGGCGAACCCGACGGCGAACTGTTCAACGGCCCCTACGCCACCAACTACCAGTCCGCCGCCTATAAGGCCGACGAGGCCAGGCGG
>NZ_DAMCNG010000028.1:0-15676 GCF_032107865.1 Brevundimonas sp. | reverse complement strand
GCGGCGCCCTGGCCGTCCTGACGATCATCGACGGCGACGCCGGCGCGGCCGCCTGGCGACGCGAGACATCGGGGGCCGACCGCACCCGCACCCTGACGCCCGGCTCGGCCGAACTGACCCTCAGCGGCGCCGTCAACCGCGACGTCGCCGCCGAAATGGGCGTGGACCTGGCGTCGCTGAAGCCCCGCCTCGAGACCGGCGATTTCCGCGCCTTCCCGCTGGAGACGCGGATCACCGCCTCGGCCGAGGAATCGGTCGAGATTCTGCGCACCCACAACCTGCTGGCGCGTATCACCGGGACCGAGCGCCCGAACGAGGTCGTCATCTATTCCGCCCACTGGGACCACGTCGGCGTCAAAGACGATGCCCCAGGCGACGACAAGGTGTTCAACGGCGCCTGGGACAACGCCTCGGGCACCATCGGCGTGGTCGAGATGGCCCGCCAGTTGAAGGCCGCCCCTGCGCCGAAGCGCACCTTCGTCTTCGCCCATATGGCGGCCGAGGAAATGGGTCTGCTGGGCGCCTACGCCTATGTCGCCGATCCGGTCTATCCGCTGGAGACGACGGTGGCCGACATCAACATCGACATGCTGCCCCTCAGCGGCCCGACACGCGACGTCCCCATCTTCGGCAAGGGCCAGAACAGCCTTGAAGACGACCTTCAGGCCCTGGCTGAACAGGAAGGCCGCTACGTCTCCGACGACGGCCAGCCGGAACAGAATTTCTACTACCGCTCCGACCACTTCCCCTTCGCCCGCGCGGGCGTGCCGGCCCTGATGCCCTGGCACGGCGTGGATTGGGTCGAGGGCGGCCGCGAGGCGGGCCTGGCCGCCTGGAAAGCCAGGTTCGGCGCCGACTATCATCGCCCCAGCGACGAGTGGTCGGCCGACTGGGATCTGCGCTCGGCGGTTGAGAACCTGACCCTGCTCTATCGCCTGGGTCTGGACCTGGCCAACGGCGACGAATGGCCGACCTGGAAGCCGACCTCCGAGTTCGGACAGGTCCGCGATCGCAGCGCGGCGGCCCGACGCTGACGCATCAAAAGGCAAGGGCGGCAACGCCCTCGACCGCCGACACGTTGTGGCGGGGATGAAACCCTCTTCCCGTCATTTGTTCGTCGTCCTGGCGATTCTGCTCGCGGCCTGCGACCCGCCGGGCCAGGTCAATCCGCCGACCGAACCGGCTCAACCCATCCAGGGTCCAGGAACCTCGGCGCCCCCTCCCCAGCGCCCGCCGGGGATGGAGCCGATGCTTCGCGGCGCCGGCGCGACCAGCTTTATCGGCCGCTGGGCCGCCACAGCCGACGCCTGCGCCCAAGCCGGCGATCATCAGGCCGTCCTCGATGTCACCACGACCGATCTGCACGGACGCGGCCTGCGTTGCGCCCTCGAAACCATCAATGAGCGCGGCCAGGGTTACGACGCCCTCCTCGCCTGCGAGACGGCTACGGGCCGCACCGAGCGGCACGCACGCTTCGAGGCCACGGACGACAGCCTGCGCCTGATGTGGCTGCACCAGCCATCTGAGCAGCCCATGCGCCTGATCCGCTGCACCGCCCTGGCGCGCTGACGCGGACGCCGCCCACGAAAAAACCCGCCGGATCGCTCCGGCGGGTCGTTTCGTCTGCGAGGACAGGACGCCTTAGTGGGCGACGCCCTTCCAGATGCGGCGATAGCTGGCGTAGGTCACGCCCGCGAAGGCCAGCAGGAAGATGATGACGCCGAAGCCCATCTGCTTGCGCTCGACCATCTTCGGCTCAGAGGTCCAGGCGATGAAGGCGGCGACGTCCTTGGACATCTGGTCCACGGTCGCCTCGGTGCCGTCGTCATAGGTGACCTGACCGGCGGTCAGCGGGGCCGGCATGGCGATGAAGCCGCCTTCCGGCACATGGCCCTTGCCTTCCCAGAACGGGGTCATGTCGCCCGCCATATAGGGGTTGTAGTGCTGGCCCGGCGCCATCTTCAGGCCCGCCGGCGGGGTCGAATAGCCCGACAGCAGCGAATAGATGTAGTTGGCGCCGTCGTGACGGGCCTTGGCCATGACCGACAGGTCCGGCGGCATGGCGCCGCCGTTGGCCGCAGCGGCCGCCGTCGGGTTCGGATAGGGGTTGGGGAAGCGGTCCGCCGTGGTGGCGTCGCGACGCAGGTCTTCACCCGTTTCTGAGTCGATGTCGGCGACCTGGATCTCCTTGGCCAGAGCCTTCACGACCGGGTTGTCGTTCGGGTTCGGATACTTCGGATTCCAGAACGGCCCGTGCTTGTCGCCCAGGTTGCGGAAGTGCACCAGATCCATGCCGTGGCAGGAGGCGCAGACCTCGCGATAGACCTTGTAGCCGCGCTGCAGCTGGCCCTGATCGAAGGTGCCGAACGGACCGGCGAAGCTGAAGCCGCCGTCGCGCGGATGCTTGGCGCCCCCGGCGGCCATCGCCGGAGCGGCGATGGCGACCAGGCCGACAGCGGCCGTCACGGAGACGAGGATCTTGCGGAAGGACACGGTCTTTTTCTCGTTGCTCATCATCGCGCTCAGGCCTTCTCGGCTGCGGTCGACGGGAGCACGGGCTCCGAGATCGTCGCCGGGATCGGCAGCGGCTTCTCACGCAGGCCGATGACCGGCATCAGCACCAGGAAGAAGACGAAGTAGTACGCCGTCAGCAGTCGCGTCAGCCACAGGTAGGAGTTCAGCTGGCCGTCGATCAGGTTGAAGCTGGGCATGCCCGGAACAACCGGCGCGTCCGGCAGCTGAGCGCCGCACCAGCCGAGGCCGAAGCAGACGAACAGGAAGATGATGAAGAAGGTCTTCATCGTCGGGCGGTAGCGCATGGAGCGCACCTTGGACGTATCCAGCCACGGCAGGACGAACAGCACGCCGATCGCCGCGAACATGGCCACCACGCCGCCGAACTTGTCGGGGATGGCGCGCAGGATCGCGTAGAAGGGCAGCATGTACCACTCAGGCACGATGTACGCCGGGGTCTGCAGCGGGTTGGCCGGGATGTAGTTGTCGGCGTGGCCCAGAGCGCCCGGGTTGTAGAAGACGAACACCGCGAACAGGATCAGGAACAGGATGATCGCGAAGCCGTCCTTGACCGTGAAGTACGGGTGGAAGGGCAGCATGTCCTTCTTGGCGCGGTCCTTCGGGATCAGGATGCCGACCGGGTTGTTCTGACCGGCGGCGTGCAGGGCCCACAGGTGCAGCACCACGCAGCCGGCGATGACGAACGGCAGCAGGTAGTGCAGCGAGAAGAAGCGGTTCAGCGTCGCGTTGTCGATCGCCGGGCCGCCACGCAGCCAGACCAGGATCGGCTCGCCGACGACCGGGATGGCGCCGATCAGGTTGGTGATGACCTCAGCGCCCCAGAAGGACATCTGGCCCCACGGCAGGACGTAGCCCAGGAAGGCCGTGGCGATCATCAGGAAGAAGATGACGCAGCCGACGATCCAGATCATCTCGCGCGGCGCCTTGTAGGAGCCGTAGTACAGGCCCCGCAGCATGTGCAGATAGACGGCGATGAAGAACATCGACGCGCCATTGGCGTGCACATAGCGGATCAGCCAGCCGCCGTTCACGTCGCGCATGATGCGCTCGACCGAGGCGAAGGCCATGTCGACGTGCGGGGTGTAGTGCATGGCCAGGACGATGCCGGTGATGATCTGAGTCATCAGGCAGATCGCCAGGATGCCGCCGAAGGTCCACCAGTAGTTCAGGTTCTTCGGGGTCGGCAGGTTCGCATAGTCCATGCCGAAACGGATGATCGGCAGGCGCGTGTCCATCCACCGCTCAACGGCGGTTTTCGGGACGTAAGTGGATTCGTGATCGCTCATGGTTCCTCTGTCCGTCCTCAGCCGATCTTCACGCGGGTGTCGGACATGTATTCGTAGTTCGGCACGATCAGGTTCAGCGGCGCCGGGCCCTTACGAATACGACCCGAGGCGTCGTAGTGCGAACCGTGGCACGGGCAGAACCAACCGCCGTACTCGCCGGCGTTGAAGGTCGGCACGCAGCCCAGATGGGTGCACGAGCCGATGACGACGAGATACTTCTCGTGGCCTTCCTTGGTGCGCTCGGCGTCGGTCTGCGGCGGGCTGCCCACGGCGCCCTCGTCGATGACCTTGGTCAGCTCGGCCGGGGTGCGATAGCGCACGAAGACCGGCTTGCCCTGCCACTTGATGACGACCTGCTGGCCTTCCTGGACCTTCGTCAGATCGAATTCGATCGACGCCAGAGCCAGGGTGTCGGCCGCCGGGTTCATCTGATTGATGAGCGGCCAGGCCACCATCACGCCAGCGCCGGCAGCAGCCGCGCCCGCAGCAATGTGGATGAAGTCGCGGCGAGTGGCCTCGCCACCCCCGTGTTGGCCGTCAGGCCCGTCAGCATTCACGACCGATTCGGCCACGCGTTTCACCTCTGCATCGCCGGTCGCCCGCCCCGAGATGGGACGTCAACCGAATGGAACCCTATCATGCGATGGCAAATCCCTGACCGCCCGGCCTTGGTTTCAACGGTTCCTGACAAGTCGCGGAAGCGATTTGCGAAACAGTCGCAACAAAAGCCGCGACAAGGCCCCGCCCCGCGCGTATGAGGGCCTTAGAATGCGTCTCGCCCTTTTTCAACCTGACATCCCCCATAATGTCGGCGCCTGCATCCGACTGAGCGCCTGTTTCGGCGTGGAATTGCACGTCATCGAGCCTACGAGCTTCAATTTCGATGATCGCGCGATGAAGCGGGCGGCCCTGGATTACGGGCCTTTGTCCCATATGACGCGCCATTCCGACTGGGAGGCCTTCCAGCGCGACCGCGCGCCGGGTCGGCTGGTGCTGTTCACCACGCGCGCGGCCGAGCCCCTGACGGATTTCGTCTTCCAGCCCGATGACGTTCTGTTGTTCGGCAAGGAGAGCGCCGGTTCGCCCGACTACGTCCATGCGGCGGCGGATGCGCGAATCTACATCCCCATCCGCCCGGAAGCCCGGTCGCTGAACCTATCCGTCAGCGCTGGCATCGGCCTGCATGAAGCGCTGAGGCAGATGAACGAACTGCCGACGCGATAAGCGATTAACTAAAGCCGTTCAGCTCACGCCAACCCGCAGACGCATAACATCGATCCGCAATAGCGGAGACCATGATGCAATCCCTGTGGCTTAAGCTTACCACGCCGGACCAACTGCCTTTATTATTGGCGTTCGCCCTTCTCGCAGGTTTCCTGATCGGGTGGAGCGCCGCGCAGGCGATGAAACGCCATGGGCGTCGCCGCACCAAACCATCGGCGCCTGCCATCAAGATCGTTTCCGCGTCTCGAAACCCCGCCACGGATCAGTTGGCGACGGTGATGAAGGCAGAGTTTCACGCCAAGCGGCTGATGTCGCGCGAAGAAGCACGCATTTTCTATGCCTTGGAGCGCGGCCTGGCCAAGCACGCACTCGGTTGGCGCGTCATGGCTCAAGTCTCGCTCGGTGAAGTTCTGGGCTCCGCTGATACGGGCGCCTTCCAGGCGGTGAACAGCAAGCGGGTCGACATGCTGATCATCGCCAAAGACGGTCTGCCGATCGCTGCGGTCGAATACCAAGGCTCAGGCCACTACCAAGGCACGGCCGCCGCCCGCGACGCCGTGAAGCGAGAAGCTCTCCGACGTGCCGGTATCGAGTTCCTAGAAATTCGCTCCGGGCACGCCCCTGAAGAGCTGACCTTCGAAATCGACCGGCTCGTCCGGCGCAGAACGCCCGCCGAGGAGCCGGCCTGATCGTCTTGTCTTCGCCTGAACCTTACTCCGGCGCGCCGTCGTTCGGCAGTTTGGCCAGGCTCGGCCGCTCGGCGCTCTTCGAAGCCGCCACGCGCTCCACCCCCCGCATGACGCGCAGCAGGTTCTCGCCCGAGATCTTGCGGATGTCGGCCTCGCTCCAGCCGCGGCGCATCAGTTCGGCCAGCAGACGCGGATAGCCGTCCACGCCCTCCAGACCGACCGGCAGGCTGTCCACGCCGTCATAGTCGCCGCCCAGGCCGACGTGATCGATGCCCGCCACGTCGCGGACGTGCTGGATGTGGGCGATGACGTCCTCCATCGTCGCCTTGGGCGCCGGGTTGGCGGCGTTCCAGGCGTCCATGCCCGCCTTGACCGCAGCGGGATCGCCGGGGTTGAGGGCCGTCAGCCGCGTCATCTCCGCGCCGCGCGCCGCGCCCGCCGCCCGCACGGCCTCGCTGACGAAGCCCGGCACGAAGGTCACCATGACGATGCCGCCGTTGCTCTCCATCTGGCGCAGCACGGCGTCGGGCACGTTGCGCGGATGGGCCGTCACCGCCCGCGCCGAGGAGTGGGAGAAGATTACCGGCGCCTCGGACACGCGAATGGCGTCAACCATGGTGGCCTCGGACACGTGGCTGAGGTCGACCATCATACCCAGACGGTTCATCTCGCGGACCACGTCTTCGCCGAAGGCGTTCAGCCCGTTCCATTTGGGGGCGTCGGTGCCGCTGTCGGCCCAGGTCGTGCTCTTGGAGTGGGTCAGCGTCATGTAGCGCGCCCCCGAATCGTAGAACTCGCGCAGCAGGCCCAGGGAATCGTCGATCGAATAGCCGCCTTCCATGCCGATCAGGCTGGCGATCTTGCCCGCGCGGTGGATGCGGACCAGGTCGTCGGCCGTGGTGGCGATCTCGAAGGTCTCGGGGTGGGCGGCGACGATGCGCTTGACCGTGTCGATCTGCTCGAAGGTGGCCTTGGCGGCGTCGACCGGCGCCATGCTGGCCGGGACATAGACCGACCAGAACTGACCGCCCACGCCCCCGGCGCGCAGGCGCGGGATATCCGTATGCAGGCGCGTCGATGTCGACAGATTCGCATTCAGATCAACGCCGTGCGGATCATTGCCGAAGCCCTGGCGCAAGGCCCACGGCAGGTCGTTGTGTCCGTCGATCAGGGGCGTGCGTTTCAGAATCTGCATCACGCGCGCCTCTTGCGGCTGAGACGTTTGAGCCAGAACCGGTCCGGCCAGAACGGCGACGGAAGCGGCGGCGAGCAGGCTGGCGCGCAATTTAGCGCTCAGGGCGATGCGGATCATGGTTTCCCCCTCTTGGATACTAGGCCCGCCCGGTCGCCCCACGGCGCCGCTTTGCGGGCGCCGCACGCTGGCACAGGCGCGACGCCGTGGGAACCGTCCGTAGGCATCGTTTGCACCGCGCCTTGTGATCTGGATCAAGGCCCCCTCGCCTCGCCTGCGGCATCAGGCTCGCACCCGCGCATCCCGCCGGACTGTTCAGAAAGGCCGCGTCATGGTTGAAGCCCTCATGATCCAAGCTGCCCCCGCCCTGATGATTGAGCGCCGCGAGCGCGCCCGCGTCTGGTTCGAGACCCTGCGCGACAAGATCCACGCCGCTTTCGAGGCGCTGGAAGACGCCGCCCCGGTTGAACTGTTCGCCGGAGAGCCCGGCCGCTTCGTCCGCACCCCGTGGGACCGCAAGGAAGGCGGCGGCGGCGTCATGGGCATGATGAGCGGCCGCCTGTTTGAAAAGGTCGGCGTCCACTGCTCGACCGTCCACGGAACCTTCCCCGCCGACTACGCTAAAAACGTGCCCGGCGCCGAGGAAGACCCGCGCTTCTACGCCACCGGCATCAGCCTGATCTGCCACCCGGTCAGCCCGCGCGTGCCGGCGGTGCACATGAACACCCGCCTGATCTCGACAACCAAGACCTGGTTCGGCGGCGGCGGCGACCTGACGCCCGTACTGGATGCCGACCGTCGCGACGACCACCCCGACACCGTCGACTTCCACGCCGCCATGAAGGGCGCCTGCGACGCCTTCGATCCCGCCTGGCACGCCAAATACAAGCAGTGGTGCGACGAGTATTTCTTCCTGCCCCACCGCAATGAACCGCGCGGCACCGGCGGCATCTTCTACGACCACCACGACAGCGGCGACTGGGAGCGGGACTTCGCCTTCACCCAGGTCGTCGGCGAGGCCTTCCTCAAGGTCTATTGCGACATCGTCGCCCGCCGGATGCAGGAGCCCTGGACCGCCGAGGAGCGCGAGGAGCAACTGATCCGTCGCGGCCGCTACGTCGAGTTCAACCTGCTCTACGACCGCGGCACCATGTTCGGGCTGAAGACCGGCGGCAACGTCGAGTCGATCCTCAGCTCCATGCCGCCCGTGGTGAAGTGGCCCTAAAAGCCGAGGTTCAGGCCGAGACCTGATCGTTCGCCCGGTCCAGGGCCTCTGCGACGGCCCTGGTCAGCCCCGCCACGCTGAGCGGCTTGGTCAGGTGGCCGTCGGCGCCTGCACGATGGCTGGCCTCGACGTGTTCGCTCATCGCGTTGGCGGTCAGCATCAGGATCGGCGTCGGCTCGGCGCCGGTGCGGCGCTCATAAGCGCGCATTTCGGCCGTCGCGGTCAGCCCGTCCATGACCGGCATCTGCATGTCCATCAGCACCAGGTCGAAACCGCCTTCGCGGAAGGCGGCCAAAGCCTGAGCTCCGTCCTCCACCGCCGTCAGTTCGACGCCCAGCGGTTCGAGCATGACCTCGATCACCTTGCGGTTGGCCGGATGGTCGTCGGCCAACAGCACGCGCGGCACGCCTTCACGATCCGTGCGCGGCAGGGCGGCGGGCGTGAAGACCGACTCGTCCATCTGATCTTCGCCGGCTTCGGCGGGCGGCAACGACAGCTCGAACCAGAAGCGCGCGCCCTCGCCCGGCGGAGAGTCGCAATCCAGTTCGCCGCCCATCAGCCGCACCAGATCATCGGAAATGGCCAAGCCGAGCCCGCTGCCGCCGAAGCGACGGGTGATGGAGCCGTCCTCCTGCTGGAAGCGATGGAAGATGCGCGACTTGAACTCGGCGTCGAACCCGATGCCCGTGTCGACCACGGCAAAACGAACGCGGTCCTGATCCAGCAGATCGACGTTCAGGGTCACCGACCCCGCCTGGGTGAACTTCAACGCATTGCTGATCAGATTGGTCAGCACCTGCCGCAGCCGGACCGCATCCCCAACGACCCGTCGCGCCAGGGCGGCGTCATAGCCCAGCCGCAGCTCGACGCCCTTGTCCAGGGCCAGCGGCGCCCACAGGGCGACCACGTCGCGCGCCGCCTGCTCCAGGTCGAAGGGCGTCGGTTCGATCGCCAACTGGCCCGACTCGATGCGGGCCACGTCCAGGATGTCCGACAGCAACCGCTCCAGGGTGACGCCCGACGAACGGATAATGTTCACCAGTTCCCGATCCTGTTCGCGCAGGTCGCGTCCGGCCAGGGCCTCAGCCATGGCCACGACGCCGTTCAGAGGCGTGCGGATCTCATGGCTCATATTGGCCAGGAATTCGCTCTTGGCCCGGTTCGCCGCCTCGGCATGAAGCTGGGCCTTCTTCAGGCGCCGTGACTGCCGCCTTTGCCACAGCAGGACCAGCAACACCGACAGCACAAAGACCAGGCTGATGGCCAGGATCCAGTTCTGCCCGCGGATCACCGCCTGCTGAAGCTGGGTGTTGGCGCGGGCCGTCTCCAACTGGCGGCGACGCTGGGCCAGCTGTTGCTGCATGTCGCCCGTCACCTGGTGAATGCCTGCGCTGAAACGGCGGGCGGTATGCAGGTCTCGCTGCCGCTGATACTCGCGAAGGACTTCAAACGCCTCGCGCGACCGACCGGAGCTGAACAGCAGTTCGGCCTCGACCAGTCGTTCAGTCGGGTCGACCGCCCCTTCGGGCGTCAGTTCGCGCAGGCGTTCCAGATCGCTGCGAGCCCCCGTCAGGTCGCCCAACCGCGCCCTCGCCACGCCGCGTATCGGCAGGATGTCCAGCGCCAGAAAAGCCTTGCCGTCGATCAGCGCTTCATGGGGCGCCAGACAGTCCAGCACGGCGCGCGAATCCCGCCGCGCATCGGCCACGGCGGCGCACAGGGCGGCGTCATAGGCGCCGAGGCTGTCCAGGTTCGTGCGCTGGCTCAAACGGTGGTGGGCCGCATAGTAGAGCTCGGCGTTGGGCAGATCCCCAACCTGAAGCGCCATGCGCGTCAGATTGTAGAGGCTGTCGAAATCCGGGCGCGGATACGCTGGATTGGAATCGTCGATCTCGAAGCGGCGAAAGGCGTCGGCGGCGCCCGCCACATCGCTCAGCTTCATCAGCCCCATGCCGGTCATTTCCCAAACGCCGGCCCTCGCGGTGGCGGTATAGGGGCCATGGACCGGGATTTCAGCCTCGACCGTCGTCAGCAGGCGCAAGCCTTCGCCGACGCGGTCCTGATCCATCAGGGCCAGGGCGCTCAGCCGAGCCGCATGCGCCATGACGAACCAGTCGCGCGTGGTCCTGGCCGTATGCGCCATCTCATCCTGAACCGACAGGTCGCCCTGATCGTAGCGGATGGTCAGGGCGTTCAGACGCGCAATCGCCAGATAGCGATGGTCATCCTGGGCGCGCGCCTGCGCCTCCAGACGGTTGTTCCACAAGGTCGCCTTGTCGAAGTCGCCCTGGTTCAGAACCGTCCAGGCGACATGATACAGTCGGTTCAACCCCTCCCGATCATGACGCTTCATGGCATCGAGACCGAAGCTTTCCAGCGCCGCAAAGTTCGTACTGGCGGCCCGCTGCTCGACGGCTCTGGCCAGTTCCAGGCCGTGCGTCGACTTCGCCACAGCGGGCGCGGCGGCCAGCACGGCGACCGCGATCAAGGGAGCGTAAAAAAGGGTCTTGAGGCGTACAGAAGACATCCTCACGACCCTAGCCCTGTGGAAGTTGCCTAAGGCTTAGCGCCGTTCGACGAAGCGCGCCACGCCAAGAGCCTCCCTCAAGCCGAAACGCCCAGATAGGCGCGTATCCAGTCGGCCAGGACAGCCCGGTCGTTCGGCTCGGCCAGGGTGGCGTGAGCCTGGTCCACCAGCGCGTCGTCGATGCGCCCTCTCCGGCCTTCGGTCAGACGAGCGGCGAAGGCCGGATCGAACTCGGGATGGCACTGGAAGCTGATGGCGTCCTGCCCCCAGGCCAGGCCCGCATAGGGCGTGAACTCGCTGGCGATCAGCACCCGCGCATCGTCGGGGGCGGCCACGACTTGGTCCTGGTGCGAAACCGGAATGGCGATGGTCGCCGCCGCCGGGGTCATCCAGGCCTCATCGCTCAGCACGTCATAGCGGTGCAGGCCGACGCCCCAGCCCTTGTCGGACTTCTCGACCCGACCACCGAAAGCATGGGCCAGGATCTGGTGGCCGAAGCACACGCCCACCAGCCGCGTCTTGCCGCGCGCATCGCGCAGCCAGGCGGACAGGGGCTCGATCCACGGCAGGTCTTCATAGACGCCCGCCGCCGATCCGGTGACGATCGTCCCGACGAAAGCCGACGGGTCTTCGGGCAGTTCGCCCGCCTGAACGTCGAAGCGATGCGTGGTCACGCCGTCGCCCAGCATGGCGCGGAACTGGGCGGTGTAGTCGCCGAACGTCTCAGCCAGATGGGCAGGCGGGCGACCGGTTTCGAGGATGGCGATGGCGGTCATGAAATCCACTTGATCGACGGGAGTGAAGGAAGCCTCGGCTGCTGGATTGCGGTAGAAGAAGGGACAAAGCAATGAGACGAACCGCCCATGCCTTCCTCTCCCGACGCCCTGGCCGATGCGCCGCCTGAAGACCTGGTCGTCCTGATCAATGTCTTCAAGTGCAACGCGCCCCATCTGGACGAACTGATGGAGCGGCTGGCGAATCTGGTGCGTGTTCAGACCGCCCTGCCCGGCTTCGTCTCAGCCACCCTGCATCGCGGATTGAACGGTCGCGTCGCCGCCAATCACGCCGTCTGGGCCGACGCTGACGCCTGGAAGGCCATGACCCGCCATCCCCAGGTCGTCGCAGCCATGGGGCCGATCCTGGCCATCGCGACGTTCGAGCCTCACCTCTATGAGCCGGGCGAGGTCATCCAGGCCTAACCCGCCCGCCAAACCTCGGCCCGACCGCCCGCGTCGCCCAGCGCCGAGACCGTCCAGCCGCAGATTTCAGCCGCCGCCGCCTCGGCGCCCGAGGGCGCGTTGACCACCGTCATGGCGCAGCCGTTCATCTTCATCGGATTGTTCAGCGGCCGCAGGCGCGCCTCGGCCACCAGCACCCGCGACAGCCCCGCCTGCTCCAGCCGACGGATGAAACCGTCAAAGGTCTCCAGATCCTTCAGCGGCGTCCAGATCGCCACGCAGGCCGTCGGATCGGCGCCCAGCACCGCCGCGGCCGTCTCGGCCGAGCGGACATAGTCGTCGGGCCGCTCGAACGGCGGATCGATCAGCAGCAGCGGCGCCTTCAGCCCCCGCGCCGCGCGCACCGCCTCATCATAGCCGTCGCCCGCCTGTCCCGTCGCATTCGACCACGGCGCCAGCGCCTCCTTGAGCAGGGCTTCGACCGGCGGGTTCAGCTCAAACCCACGATAGGAATCCCCAGCCCGCAAGGCCCGCGCCGTCAACACCGGCGAACCGGGATAAAAGCGCACCCCGCCCTGCGGGTTCAGCGCCGCGACCTCAGCCGCCAGCGCCTCGATCAGCGACGGTCGCGCCTCGGCGGTCATCAGCCGCGCCACCCCGGCCTCGGCCTCGCGCGAGCGAACCGCATCACCCGTCAGATCATAGAGTCCCGCCCCGGCGTGAGTGTCCAGCACGGCGACGGGTCCGCGCGCCTGCCGCTCCTTCAACAGCCACAGCACCAGGGCGTGCTTGACCAGATCGGCGAAGTTTCCGGCGTGAAAGCTGTGACGATAATTCATGGCCGCTCGTCCCCCGCCCCCGTCATAAGGTCAAGTCGTATAAGAGGGATCGACGCCCCGGCTTCAGGATACGCCATGCTGATCGACCACCCCATCCTTTCCGACGAGGACCGCACCCCCTCCGCCGCCATCGCCGAGACGGCTGAGGACGGTCTGGCCCTGCGCGAACTGCACGGGCGCGGCGGCACCGAGGTCGGCGTGCGACGCGCCGAACAGCTGATGGCGCGCACGCCGCTCAGCGATCGGGATATCAAGTCGATGTACAGCTATTTCGCCCGCCACGCGGTGGACAAGCACGGTCGCTATTGGGCCGATCCCGTCAAGCCCTCGGCGGGCTATATCGCCTGGCGCCTGTGGGGCGGGGACGAGGCGCGCGACTGGATCAACAGCCTGCGCGCCCGCCTTCGCGAAGTCGGAATTTAAAGCCCGCTCAGTCGGCCCAGTTCAGGACGACCTTACCCGACTTGCCGGACTTCATGGCCTCAAAGCCCGCCTCGAAATCCTGGTAGGACATCTGGTGGGTGATCAGCGGCGTCAGGTCCAGGCCGGCCTTCAGCAGACCCAGCATCTTGCGCCAGGTGGTGAACATCTCGCGCCCATAGACGCCCTTGATGGTCAGGGCCTTCAGGATGATCGCGCCCCAGTCCGTCTCCATCGGCTTGGACGGAATACCCAGCAGGGCCATGCCGCCGCCCATGATCAGGGTGTCGACGCACTGCTTGAAGGCGATGGGCGACCCCGACATCTCCAGCGCCACGTCGAAGCCGACCTTGAGGCCCAGCTCGTGCATGACGTCGCGCAGGTCTTCCTTGGTGGTGTTCACCGTGCGCACGCCCGGCGCAACCTTCTGCGCAAGGTCCAGGCGGAAGTCATTGATATCGGTCAGGACCACAGTGCGCGCGCCCGCATGACGCGCCACAGCGGCGGCCATCATGCCGATGGGGCCGGCGCCCGTGACCAGCACGTCCTCGCCCAGCAGGTCGAACTGCTGCGCCGTGTGCACGGCGTTGCCGAACGGGTCCAGGATCGAGCCGATCTCATAGGGCACGTCGTCGGGCAGCTCGATCACGTTGAAGGCCGGGGCCACGACGTATTCGGCGAAGGCGCCCTGGCGGTTCACGCCGATGCCGCGGGTGTCGGGGTCCAGGTGGAAGTGACCCGCGCGGGCCGCTTCGGAGTTCAGGTCGATGACGTGACCCTCGGCCGAGACGCGCTGGCCGACCTTGAGGCGGCGATCCACGTCCTTGCCGATGGCGACGATCTCGCCGGCGAACTCGTGGCCGGTGATCATCGGCACGGGCACGTTCTTCTGGGACCACTCGTCCCAGTTCCAGATGTGGATGTCGGTGCCGCAGACGGCGGTGCGGTGCACCTTGATCAGCACGTCCTCATCACCTGCGACGGGAATGGGGGCGTCGATCAGCTCCAGCCCTTCGGCCGGTTTCGTCTTGGCCAGGGCCTTCATCATGTCAGCCATGTCGTTTCCTCAAACGCTTTCTAATTCCGGCACGGCCGGTCGCCCGGCCATGACGATACAGGCGAACGCCTATTTGATGACGCCCAGTTCCTTGCCCGCCTGGGTGAAGGCGGCGACGGCGGCGTCGATCTGCTCGAAGGTGTGGGCCGCCGACATCTGGGTGCGGATGCGGGCCTGGCCGCGCGGCACCACCGGGAAGCTGAAGCCGATGACATAGACGCCCAGCTCCAGCAGGCGCGCCGCCATGTCCTGCGCCAGCTTGGCATCGCCCAGCATGACCGGGATAATCGGATGCTCGCCCGGCAGCAGGTCGAAGCCGGCCTCGGCCATGGCCGAGCGGAACCGCGCGGCGTTGGCGAACAACTGGGCGCGCAGCTTGTCGCCCTCTTCCCCCCCGGCGATGCGGATGGCTTCCAGCGACGAGCCGCACACGGCGGGCGCCAGGGCGTTGGAGAACAGATAGGGCCGCGCGCGCTGCTTCAGCAGCTCCACCACGTTCGAGCGGGCGCAGATGAAGCCGCCCATGGCGCCGCCCAGCGCCTTGCCGAAGGTGCCGGTGACGAAGTCGACCTCGACCCCACAGTGCGCAAACGAACCCTTGCCATTGTCGCCCAGGAACCCGGTCGCGTGGCAGTCGTCGACCATGATCAGGGCCTGATACTGGTCGGCCAGGGCGCGGATCTGATCGATCTTGCCGATATAGCCGTCCATCGAGAAGGCGCCGTCAGTGGCGATGATGATGTTGCGGGCCCCGGCGGCGCGCGCCTCCTTCAGCTTGGCCTCCAGATCGGCCATGTCCGAGTTGGCGAAGCGATAGCGCTGGGCCTTCGACAGGCGCACGCCGTCGATGATGGAGGCATGGTTCAGGCTATCCGAAACGATGGCGTCCTCGGCCCCGAACAGCGGCTCGAAGATGCCGCCGTTGGCGTCGAAGGCGGCGGCGAACAGGATGGCGTCCTCAAAGCCGAGGTAGTCGGCGATCGCACGCTCCAGCTCTTTATGAATTTCCAGCGTGCCGCAGATGAAGCGGACCGAGGCCGTGCCCGCGCCCCACTTTTCCTGCGCCTTGATCCCGGCCTGGGTGACGCGCTCGTCGCCCGCCAGGCCCAGATAGTTGTTGGCGCAGAAGTTCAGCACATCGCGGCCGTTGACCGAGATCACAGGCCCCTGACGCGAGGCGATGACGCGCTCGGGCTTGGTCAGCCCCTGGGCGTGGATGTCAGCCAGTTCGGCGGAGACGCGGTCGTAGAAGGCCAGGTTCGTATCTTGGGTCATGCGTGCTCCGCTACGCTGAATTCGGGCGGGTTTGAACCCCTAGTTTGCGGGCGCCGCAGCAGGCTGAGCCGAGGCCTCGGCGACGGGCCGCAGGGGACTGACCTCAACCTGCCCGCCGCAGGGCGTAAAGGCCAGCGGCAGGGCGATCGCCGTCGCAGCGCCCGGCGCCGTCACGCGCACCGTCTTGGCCGAGGGGCAGGTCGTCTCGCCCTTGTCCTCATGCGGGACG
>NZ_DAMCNG010000027.1:8655-21340 GCF_032107865.1 Brevundimonas sp. | reverse complement strand
TGCGCGTGGTCGAACTGTGCGATCCCGAGGACACGGACGGCGCGCGCTTGCGGACGCAAGACGTCGTGCGTTGGCTGGCCGGGCACGGCGTTGCCGCCGAACCGGACGCTCGCGCGCATGACGATCGCACGCACGGCCGCCGACTGATCGACTGCGCCGAGGAGATGGGGGCGGGGCTGATGGTCTCCGGCGCCTGGGGCCATGCACGGATGCGGCAATGGATCTTCGGCGGGGTGACGCAGACGTTGCTGAACGAAGCGCCCGTGGCGCTGATGCTGGCGCACTGACTTTCCTTCTCCCACAAGGGGGAAGGGGAAACTAGGCGAACGGGTAGGGGCTGATCGACTTCGACCAGTCGTCGACCGTCAGGGCGCGGCCGACCGGCGGGGCGGCGCGTTCGGCGCAGGGGTGGCGTTCACACAGGCGGCAGGCGGGGCCGATGGGGGTGACCTCGGGCTTCTGCAGGTCCAGACCGCGGGCGTAGATGAGGCGGTGGGCGTGCTTCAGCTCGCAGCCCAGGCCGATGGCCAGGTCATGGCCCTCGGTGAAGGCGTCCTGGCCCTGACGGTCGACGGTGCGGGCCAGGGTGAACCAGCGCCCGCCATCCGGCGTCTCGATGATCTGGGTGACGATGCGGCCCGGCGTGCGGAAGGCCGAGTGCAGCCGCCAACGCGGACAGGCGCCGCCGAAGCGCGAGAAGGGGAAGGCGCCCGAGGCGTAGCGCTTGGACACATTCCCTGCCTGATCCACCCGCATCAGGAAGAAAGGCACGCCGCGCGCCGTAGGCCGCGACAGGGTGGTCAGGCGGTGGGCGACCTGCTCGAAACCGACGCCGAAGCGGGCCTGAAGGCGGGCCAGGTCGTAGTCGGTCTCCTCCGCCGTGCGCTGGAAAGCGCCGTAGGGCATGAGGACGGCGGCGGCCAGGGTGTTGGTCAGGGACGTCTTCAGCAGGTTGCGCGTTGGTGCGTCCGGCGCCCCCGCCGCGTCTGTCAGGGCCTGAAGCTCCGGCCCATGCTCCATCAGGGCCAACTGATTGGCGACGGCGAAGGCGCGCGACGACGGCCCCAGGGCGTCGGACAGCAATAGGCGCCCCCGGTGCGGGTCGAACCGGCGGGTCCATTCGACCATGACCTCGGCGGGCAGGGTGCGGACCGTCAGGCCGTAGCGAGCGAACAGTCGCCCTCGCGCCAGGGCCTCGAAGCCTTCGTCGGGGGCGGGGGCTTCGGCGCGCAGGGCGTCGTGCAGGGTCTCGCCCAGGGCATCGAGGTCGGGGAAATGGTTGTGGCGGGACTGGACGTATTCGCGCACCCATTCTGACGGGCTGTCGGTCGGCGCGGCGCCGCCTCCGGCCTCGACCTCGGCGCGGTCGCGCACGCGACGGTCGGTGAAGGCGCGGTAGAGACGCAGCACGGCGTCCGCGGCGGCAGGCTGATCTTCGGCCAGCTGCATGATCTCGTGGCGCGGCACGGCCAGACCCTGAAACAGAGGGTCGGCGAAGACTTCGGACAGTTCGGCTTCTGACGCCGGGCCGCCGGACTGGCCGAGGTTGCGCAGGTCCACGTCATAGGTTTCGGCCAGACGCAGCAGCAGCTGGGCCGAGACCGGCCGCTGGTTGCGCTCGATATGGTTCAGATAGGACGGCGAGACGCCCAGATCCGCCGCCATCGCCGTCTGCGACAGATCAAGGTCGCGCCGCAGTCGCTTGAGGCGGCCGCCCAGAAACAGCTTGCGATCAACGGCGGCGTTCATGGCGCGATCATGTCACATCATGACTTTCTGACAAGTGTCATGATGTGACTGTTTGACTTGAATGATGTGGCCGTCGCTGTGTCAATCATGACGACGGCGTGTTCAGGTCTTCGGGACGGCGGCCCATTCTTCCTTCTTGGGCCGCGCCTTATCGAGACCGAGACGAACATGACGACCTTCGCTGATCTGGTTCCTTCGCCCGCCGGCCGTTTTGACGGCATTGAGCGCCCTTACTCGCCTGAAGACGTTCTGCGTCTGCGCGGATCGGTGCCGGTCACCCATACGCTGGCCGAGCGCGGCGCCAACCGCCTGTGGGAGTTGCTGCACTCCGAGCCCTACATCAACGCCCTGGGCGCCGTGACCGGCAATCAGGCGATGCAGATGGTCCGCGCGGGTCTGAAGGCCATCTATCTGTCGGGCTGGCAGGTCGCGGCCGACGCCAACACGGCCTCGGCCATGTATCCGGACCAGTCGCTGTATCCGGCCAACGCCGCGCCGGAACTGTGCCGCCGCATCAACCGCACCCTGCAGCGCGCCGACCAGATCGAGCACGCCGAGGGCGGGGCCAAGCGTGACTGGTTCGCCCCCATCGTCGCTGACGCCGAGGCCGGTTTCGGCGGCCCGCTGAACAGCTTCGAGATTATGAAGGCCTTCATCGAGGCGGGCGCTGCGGGCGTCCACTTCGAGGACCAGCTGGCGTCCGAAAAGAAGTGCGGCCACCTGGGCGGCAAGGTGCTGATCCCCACCCAGGCGCATGAGCGCAACCTGATCGCGGCGCGTCTGGCGGCCGACGTCTGCGGCACGCCGACCCTGACCGTGGCGCGCACCGACGCCGAGAGCGCCCAGTTGATCACCTCGGACATCGACGAGCGGGATCACCCCTTCATCGACCGCGAGAACCGCACGCCGGAGGGCTTCTATCGCCTCAAGCCGGGCACGGGTCTGGACCACTGCATCGCGCGCGGCCTGTCCTACGCCAAATATGCCGACCTGCTGTGGTGGGAGACGTCGCACCCCGATCTGGACGACGCCAAGAAGTTCGCGGAGGCGATCCAGAAGGAGCATCCGGGCAAGCTGATGGCCTACAACTGCTCGCCTTCGTTCAATTGGGAAGCCAAGCTGGACAAGGAAACCATCGCCAGGTTCCAGCGCGAGCTGGGGGCCATGGGCTACAAGTTCCAGTTCGTGACGCTGGCGGGCTTCCACAGCCTGAACAACGGGATGTTCGAGCTGGCCAGCGGCTATCGCGATCGCGGCATGGCGGCCTATTCGGAGCTGCAACAGCGCGAGTTCGCCAATGAGGCGACCGGCTACACCGCCACCCGTCACCAGCGCGAGGTCGGCACCGGCTACTTCGACGACGTTGCCACGGTCATTTCTTCGGGCCAGTCCTCGACCACGGCCCTGAAGGACTCGACCGAGACCGCTCAGTTCCACGCCGCCTGAGTTCCACGCCTCACAGGAAAGGAAATGACATGGAGCCCATGACCCGTCCGCAAGCCATCATCGACTTCTGCCTGGCGCCGCTGGCGCTGGACGGATCGACCGAGGCCGAGCGCGAGGTGCGCCGTCGCTTGGAGCACGTCCTCAAGACCTTCGAGACCAAGGCGGTCCGTCCGCTGAGCGTGGATTTCTCGTCCATGCCCAGCCAGGTGATCAATGAGGCGGCGCACGGCTACGAATAGTGGGAAAGACCCTCAGGCCGCCTGTTCTGCGGCCTGAGGCGTATTCGCCGTCAACTCATGCACCATCGCCAGCAGGGCCTCGACATTGAACGGCTTGGCCAGGTGACGATCGGCCCCAGCGTCCAGGCCGGCGGCGATATGTTCGGGCAGGGCGTTGGCCGTCAGCATGACCACGGGCACGCGCGGGGAGCCCATGACGGCCTCGTGCAGGCGGATCTCGCGGGTGGCGGTCAGACCGTCCATGACCGGCATCTGCATGTCCATCAGCACCAGATCAAAGGTGCCGGCGCGGCAGGCCTCGACCGCCTGGGCGCCGTCTTCGACCGAGACCAGATCGACGGCGGCCTGATCCAGGATCAGTTCGACCACGCGCCGGTTGGTGGGGTGGTCGTCGGCGACCAGGACGCGGAGGCGACGTTGAGGCTGCGTCCAGTCGGCGTCTGCGGCAGAGGGCGTCGTCGGCGTTGAGACGGCGGGGGCTTCGGCCGCACGCAGGGGCAGGGTCAGGATGAAGGCGGCGCCGCCGCCCGGCTCGCTTTCGCAGCCCAGTTCGCCGTTCATCATGCTCGCCAGCTCACGACAGATCGCCAGGCCCAGGCCTGACCCGCCGAAGCGTCGGGTGATGTCGCCATCGGCCTGTTCAAAGCGGCTGAACAGCCGGTCGCGCGTTTCGGCGTCAAAGCCGATGCCGGTGTCCTGAACCACGAAGCGCAGTCCGTGCGGTCCGGCGTCGACGGTCAGGCTGACGAAGCCAGCGGCGGTGAACTTGACGGCGTTGGACACCAGATTGGTCAGGATCTGCTTCAGCCGCACCGGGTCGCCGTGGATCCAGATGCGTGCCTCGGGCGCGACCTCAATGAAGAACTGAAGGCCCTTGTCGCGTGCGGCGGCGGCATAGAGCTGGGCGGCCTCTTCGATCGCTCGCGTCAGGTCGAAGGGTTCGTCGCAGAGCTCCAATCGGCCGGATTCGACGCGGGCCAGATCCAGGATGTCGCTGAGCAGGGTCTGCAGCGTGCGGCTGGACGAGTGGATCAGGTCCAGCATCTCGCGCTGATGTTCGTCCAGATTGGTGCGCGCCAGGGCCTGGGCCACGCCGATGACGCCGTTCATAGGCGTGCGGATTTCATGGCTCATATTGGCCAGGAACTGGCTCTTGGCGCGGTTGGCGGCGTTGGCGGCGTCGCGGGCTTCGGCCAGGGCCTGGGCGTCGCGCTTCATTTCCGTGATGTCGGAGCAGACGGTGACGGTGCCCATTTCAGCCGTGCGGCGATCCTGAACCCTTAGCCAGCGGTCGCCGACCTGCTGTTCTATCGCACCCTGCGGGCGGCGGCGATTGGCCAGTCGTTCGGCTATCCAGGCGCGCTCGCGGCCCGCTGCGCAAGGGTAGATGTTCGCCTTGAGCCCCGCCTCGAGAATCTCGCGGAAGGTGACGCCGACCTTCAGGGCGCCGGCCAGTTCGGGGTTCACCTCGGCGTAGCGACGATTCCAGATCGCCAGCCGGTCGTCGGCGTCATAAAAGCCCAGGCCGTCGGGCATGGCCTCGATGGCTTCGCGCAGTTGGCCGAGCGCACTGTGCCGCGACCACCAGACCATGCCGGTCAGGAAGGCGGCGATGACGCCGAGAATCCCGATGCTGGCGCCGATCCACAGGGTCAGCGTGCTTTCAGCGGCGGCTGCGACGGGCAGGATCACGCCGGGCGTGGGCGTGATGATCACCGCGCTCATGGCGACAAAGTGCAGCCAGCAGATGCCTTGGCCGGCCACGGCTGTCGCGGCGATGATGCGTTTCACGCCGACGCGCCAGGGCAGCAGCGTCACGCTGCAGACCATCAAAACGCCTCCGACGACCGCGACCACGACTAGAGGAATGTTCCACGACAGGGTGGCGCCCGAGAAACGCAGGCCAGCCATGCCGATGAAATGCATGGCCGCGACGCCGAGGCCGCATGTCAGGGCGGAAACGAAGCGGCTGATGCGCCCGCCATCGACCAGAGCCAGATGCATGGCGACATAGAAGGCGATCACGACGACGGCCAGGGACAGGCTGGTGTCGCTAATGTCATAGCGGACCGGCACCCCGGCGTCGTAGGCCTTCATGCCGATGAAATGGGTGCTCCAGACCCCCAGGCCTGCAACCAGCGGCACGGCGATCAGATAGACCCGTCGTGAACGTCGAGCGACGTTGCGCGCACGATCGAACAGAGAGAGGGCGATTAACAGGCTGAATATGGAGACGAGTCCTGCGAACGGCAGGAGGCGCCAATCATGTTGCTGAACCAGACAGTTCAGGATCGTGTTCACGTCAGAAAGCCCTCATCCTGTCGTTATGACTGCCGCAAATCGGTGAACAAACTGCTTTAAGCGCAAGAATCCCGACACGCGCGGACCCCCGTAATTCCGACAGGTTAGGGGCTGTCGCTGAATAATGAGATAACGTCGATCCCTATGCCGTATGAGCATTCGCCTTCGCCCGTCGCCCCTACCGCTTCGTCCCGACTGTGGACGGCCGGCGCCAGCGGGGGCGTGGCCATATTGGTGATGGCGGTTCTGGCCGTGATGAAGCCCGAGCTGGCGGGATGGCTGGCGGCGGGCGCCGTGGCCGTCGCGCTCGCGACCTGGCTGGTGAACCGCAATCCGCCGTTGGTCGCCGACGAGATGGAGTTCGAGCCCGGCGCGGTCGATCTGGGGCCGGACGCGGCTCTGCTGGGCGATGTGTTCGAGGCGCTGGACGATCCCTTGCTGATCATCAGCGGCGGCGAGGCGGACGATATCGCCGGGCGGCGCATCGCCCTGGCCAATGCGGCGGCGCGCGAGCTGTTCAAGCTGAGCGGGACGGGTGGCGGGTTGCTGGTCTCGGTGCTGCGCGAGCCGCGCGTGCTGGAGGCGGTGGACGAGGCCCTGTTCGAAGGCGTCGACGCCGAGGTCGACTATGTCGGCGGCGGCGTTCAGGAACGGCACTGGCGGGCCTTCGTGCGTCCTCTGCCGACGCGCGAGGCTTCGGCCTGGGGCGGCGGGGCGCTGACGCTGCTGGCGCTGCGCGACGAGACGGACGTGCGCCGCATGGAGAAGATGCGCGTCGACTTCCTGGCCAACGCCAGCCACGAGCTGCGCACGCCGCTGGCGTCGCTGTCGGGCTTCATCGAGACGCTGAAGGGCCACGCCAAGGACGACCCCAAGGCGCGTGACAAATTCCTCGACATCATGGCGGTGCAGGCCGACCGGATGCGGCGGCTGGTCGCCGATCTGCTGTCGCTGAGCCGGATCGAGCTGAACGAACACATCGCGCCCCTGGGCCGGGTCAATCTGGCGCGGGCGACGGCGGATGTGGTCGATGCGGTCAGCGTCATTTCCAGCGAGCGGCAGGTGACGATCCATGCGGAGCTGCCGCACGGCGGCGCGGCCGTGACCGGCGACCGGGACGAGATCGCCCAGGTGGTGCAGAACCTGATCGACAACGCCCTGAAATATTCCAGCGCAGGCGGGACCATCGAGGTCGGCATCGAGATCGACCGCACCCTGGACGAGGCCATGGCGGCGCGGATGACCGAGGGCAACCGCCTGTCGCTGGCGACACCCGACCGCGAGACGGGCCAGCGCTACGCCGTCGTCACCGTGCGTGACCACGGGCCGGGCATGGCGCGCGAGCACCTGCCGCGCCTGACCGAGCGATTCTATCGCGTCGAGGGCCAGAAGAGCGGCGATCGGCAGGGCACGGGCCTGGGCCTGGCCATCGTGCGCCACATCATCATTCGCCACCGGGGCGGCCTGTCCGTGGACAGCGCGCCGGGGCATGGGGCGATCTTCGCGGCCTGCTTCCCGCTGGCTCCCCCATCCGAGGCGTGAGGTCCGGGTTCGGATCGATCGTCATGGACCTGCGACATTGCGGACGGGCGCCGTAACAGAACTGTCATCCAGCCGTCTTAATCCGCTGACGTATCGCAGGCAGTTTCCCGGCCGAAACGCACCGAACCCGGCGCGTTCCTGATTCCTGCGCTGATCGGACCGGATGATCTGGATTTTCCTGCTGCTGCTGATCGCCTTCGCCGTCCTGGCCTATGTGGCCGGGCGGGCCTTGGCCGTTCGCCGGAGCCAGGGGGCGAAGTCGCATTCGCGTCCTGGCCAACACGGGCTTTACGCCCTGATCTGGGTCGGTGTTCCGGCGCTGGCGATGCTGATCGCCGCCTCGGTCTTCTCGACCTCCATCGAGCAGCAGATGATGCGGGCGGGCGCGCCTGACAGCGTCACCCAGCTGGAGCCGTTCCGCCGCGAAGCCTTCTTCGCCGACGCCCGTCTGGTCGGAGCGGGGCAGGAGGCGCGCCAGATCTGGCCCGCGCCCTACGCCGAGGAACTGCCGGCCGAGGGCCGCCGCGCCCACCGCATCGCCGCGGCCCTGAACTGGGGCGGGGGCGTCGCCGCCCTGATCGCCGCCGTGCTGGGCGGCCTGTTCGTCTTCACCCGCATCCGCCCCGACCTGCGTGCGCGCAACAAGGTCGAGGGCTGGATCACCGGCGTCCTGTTCGCCTGTTCGGCGGTGGCTGTGCTGACCACGCTCGGCATCATCTTCTCGCTGGTGATCGATTCCCTGCGCTTCTTCAGCATGGTGCCGATCACTGAGTTCCTGTTTGGAACCAAGTGGAGCCCGCAGATCGCCATTCGCGCCGATCAGGTCGGGTCGTCGGGCGCCTTCGGAGCCGTGCCGCTGTTCGCGGGCACCTTCCTGATCATGGCCATCGCCATGGCGGTGGCGGCGCCCATCGGCCTGTTCTCGGCCGTCTATCTGTCGGAGTATTCGGGCCGGAAGACCCGCGCCCTGGTCAAGCCGGCGCTGGAAGTCCTGGCGGGCGTGCCGACCGTGGTTTACGGCTTCTTCGCCGCCCTGACCGTTGGTCCGGCGCTGCGCGTCTTCTTCAACGGCATCGGCGACCTGCTGATCGGCGGCCCGTTCAACGATCTGGGCCTCTACCTGTCGCTGGTGCAGAATCAGATGGCCCTGGTCGCGGGCGCGGTCATGGGGATCATGCTGATCCCCTTCGTCAGCTCCCTGTCGGACGACATTCTGAACGCGGTGCCGCAGTCGCTGCGCGACGGCTCCTACGCCATGGGCGCCACCAAGTCCGAGACGATCAAGAAGGTGCTGCTGCCCGCCGCCCTGCCGGGCGTTGCCGGCGCGCTGCTGCTGGCCGTGTCGCGCGCCATCGGCGAGACCATGATCGTCACCATGGCCGCCGGCCTGGCCGCCAAGCTGACCCTGAACCCGCTGGAGACGGTCACGACCGTCACGGTGCAGATCGTCACCCTGCTGACCGGCGACCAGGAGTTCAACAGTCCCAAGACGCTGGCCGCCTTCGGCCTGGGCCTGACGCTGTTCGTCGTCACCCTGCTGCTCAACGTCGTCGCCATGCGCATCGTGCAAGCCTATCGGGAACAGTATGACTGACGCCGCCCAGAACTTGACCGAGCAGGGCACGACCGGCGTCAGCCCGCGCACCCAGCGCCTGAAGGCCCGCCTGCGCGCCCGCTATGCGCGCGAGACCCGCTTCCGCTGGTACGGCCGCGCGGCCATCGGCGTGGCGCTGACCTTCCTGGTGATCCTGCTGGGCAGCATCGTCAGCCAGGGCTACACCGCCTTCTACGCCCACACCGTGACCCTGCCGGTCTATATGGACCCGGCGCGGATCGACCGTTCCTATCCGCAAGGCGCCAATTTCGAGCAGATCGTCGCCGAGCAGCAGATCCGCCGCCTGGGAATTCAGGACGACGAACAGGGGACCAAGGCCTCGGCCATGAAGGCCCTGCTGTCCTCGGAGCTGAAGTTCCAGGCCGCCAAGATGATCGCGCGCCAGCCCAGCCTGCTGGGCCAGACCGTACCGGTCGCCGCGCCGCTGTCGGATGACGCCGAGATGTATCTGAAGGGCAAGATCACCCGCGATCAGCCCGAGGATCAACGCCGTGTCTCGAACGAGCAGATGGACTGGCTGGACCGGATGAAGGCCTCGGGCGCGGTGCGCGCCCACTTCAACTCGGCCCTGTTCACCAAGGGCGACTCGACCCAGCCGGAACTGGCGGGCCTGCTGGGCGCCGTGGTCGGTTCGGCCCTGATGCTGATGGTGACGGCCCTGATCGCCATTCCGGTCGGCGTCGGCGCCGCCGTGTGGCTGGAGGAATACTCGCCGCGCAACCGCATCACGGCGATCATCGAGGTCAACATCAACAACCTGGCCGCCGTGCCGTCCATCGTCTACGGCCTGCTGGGTCTGGCGCTGTTCATCAACTTCCTGCACCTGCCGCGCGCCAGTCCGCTGGTCGGGGGTCTGGTGCTGGCGTTGATGGCTCTGCCGACCATCATCATCGCCACCCGCTCGTCGCTCAAGGCGGTGCCGCCCTCGATCCGTGAGGCCGCTCTGGCCATGGGCGCCAGCCGCACCCAGACGGTGTTCGGCCACGTCCTGCCGCTGGCCATGCCCGGCGTGATGACCGGCGCCATCATCTCCATGGCCCACGCGCTGGGCGAGACGGCGCCGCTGCTGCTGATCGGCATGATCAGCTTCGTGCCGGGCGTGCCGCACGCCATCGACGAGCCGGTCGGCGCCCTGCCGTCGCTGATCTACATCTGGGAGAACGCCTCGGAGCGCGCCTTCCACGAACGGACGGCGGCCGCCATCCTTGTCCTTCTCGCCTTCATGATCGTCATGAACGCCGCCGCAGTCCTGCTGCGCCGTCGCTTCGAACGCCGGTGGTAAATCTTATGAAGTCCCGCATCTTCCGCGCGCCCGAAGGCGTTTCCAACGGCGCTTCCGCCCCCCTGACGACGGCGCCGGTCGTCGGCGCTCACGCTTCGGCTCCGCTGGGTCCAATCAAGATCGCCGCGCGCGACGTCAGCGTCTTCTATGGCGAGAAGCAGGCCCTGTTCGACGTCTCGCTGGACATCCCGGACAAGACGGTGACGGCGCTGATCGGTCCGTCGGGTTGCGGCAAGTCGACCTTCCTGCGGACGATGAACCGCATGAACGACACCATCCCCGGCACCCGCGTGACCGGCCGGATCGACATGGACGGCGGCGACATCAACGACCGCAAGATCGACCCGGTGCTGCTGCGCGCCCAGGTCGGCATGGTGTTCCAGAAGCCGAACCCCTTCCCCAAGTCGATCTATGAAAACGTGGCCTATGGGCCGAAAATCCACGGTCTGGCCTCGACCAAGGGCGAGATGGACGAGATCGTCCAGAAGTCGCTGAAGCGCGCCGGTCTGTGGGACGAGGTCGCCGACCGTCTGCACTCGCCGGGCACCGGCCTGTCGGGCGGCCAGCAGCAGCGTCTGGTCATCGCCCGCGCCATCGCGGTCGAACCCGAAGTCATCCTGATGGACGAGCCCTGCTCGGCGCTGGACCCCATCGCCACGGCCAAGATCGAAGAGCTGATCGACGAACTGCGCGAGCGCTACTGCATCGTCATCGTCACCCACTCGATGGCCCAGGCGGCCCGCGTGTCGCAGCGCACGGCCTTCTTCCACATGGGCAAGCTGGTCGAGACCGGCGACACCGAAGAGATCTTCACCAACCCGCGCGAAAAGCGCACGCTCGATTACATCACCGGCCGTTTCGGCTGAGGACCCGACGATGAACCAGCATACGGTCAAGGCTTACGGCGACGAGCTGAACCAGTTGACGGCCGAGGTGGTCCGCATGGGCGGCTTGGCTGAGGCGCAGGTGGCGGACGCCATCGAATCCGTCGCGCGCCGCGACGTGGCGTTGGCCAAGGCGGTGGTCGAGCGCGACAACCGCCTGGACGCCCTGCATCGCGACATCGAGAAGAAGGCGATCCGCCTGATCGCCCTGCGCCAGCCGGTCGCCAGCGACCTGCGTCGGACGCTGGGGGCGATGAAGCTGGCCTCGGATCTGGAACGGACCGGCGACCTGGCCAAGAACATCGCCAAGCGGGCGCTGATCCTGGCTGAGGCCGAGCCGATGCAGCCGCTGACCCGCTCGATCGAGCGGATGGGGCGCCTGGTGTCGAACCGTCTGCGTGACGTGCTGGACGCCTATACGGCGTCTGAGATCGAGCGCGCCCTGTCGGTCTGGCAGACCGACGACGAGGTGGACGAGCACTACAACGCCCTGTTCCGCGAACTGCTCACCTATATGATGGGCGACCCGCGCACGATCACGGCCTGCACCCACCTGCTGTTCATGGCCAAGAACCTGGAGCGGATCGGCGACCACGCGACCAACATCGCCGAGACGGTTCACTATGAGATCACGGGCGAGGACATGCTGGGCGAGCGGCCGAAGGCCGTGCCCGGCCCCGGCGAAGAGCCGACGCCGACCCCGCATCTGCCTGCGTCTCCCGACGCGGCGGACGACTGACACCCTACATCGCTGACGACTTCGACGAACCGGAGAGGCTGACGTGCAACCCTATATCCTGGTGATGGAAGACGAGGACGCCCTGGCCACCCTGCTTCAGTACAATCTGGAGAAGGAAGGCTATGACGTGGCCGTCGCCGCCGATGGCGAGGAGGGGATGCTGCAGATCGACGAGCGCACCCCCGACCTGATCCTGCTGGACTGGATGCTGCCCAAGCTGTCGGGCATCGAGGTTTGCCGCCGCGTGCGCGGCCGGGCCGAGACGCGCAACCTGCCGATCATCATGCTGACCGCGCGCGGCGAGGAGACGGACCGCGTGCGCGGCCTGGACACCGGCGCCGACGACTACATGACCAAGCCCTTCTCGATGACGGAGCTGACCGCGCGCATCCGCGCCGTGCTGCGCCGCATCCGTCCGGGTCTGGCCGACGACCGGGTCAACCACGCCGACATCATCATGGACCGTGTCGCCCACCGCGTCAGCCGCGCGGGCCGCGAGGTGCATCTGGGCCCGACGGAGTTCCGTCTGCTCGACCACTTCCTCAAGCATCCGGGCCGGGTGTTCAGCCGCGAGCAGCTTCTGGACGCGGTCTGGGGCTCGGACGTCTATGTCGAGGCCCGCACCGTGGACGTCCACGTCGGCCGCCTGCGCAAGGCGCTGAACGTCGAAGGTACGGTCAACCCGATCCGCACCGTGCGCTCGGCAGGCTATTCGCTGGACCTGAATAACTAGGCGGTGACTCCTGCGGCGCGGGCCACGACGCTCTACGACGCGGCACGGCTCCCCATCCCCTGCCGTCATCCTCGGGCTTGACCCGAGGATCCAGCCGTCCGCCTGCACGGCGTTGAACGGGTGAGCGCGCCGTCGCCCTGGATCCTCGGGTCAAG
>NZ_DAMCNG010000027.1:0-8638 GCF_032107865.1 Brevundimonas sp. | reverse complement strand
CCCGAGGATGACGGCGTGTAGAGGCGGGCAACTGCCCGTATGGGGCGAAGTTCGGGCGTGTGGGGGCGGGGAGCAGGAGCTTAACTTTTCTTCATCTGCATCTGCTGGCCCGCCCGGCCGCCTCTGAACGACGACGTCGCATCGGGGGAGGGAAGTCATGCCGGACGCCATAATCGCCATGTGGGGCTGGGTCGGCGCCGTCGCGCTGGCGGCTGGGGCGGCGGCTGTGCTGTCGCGCGGCAAGGTGCGCTGGGGCTGGCTGGCGGCGGGCCTGTTGCTGATGGCGGTCTATGACGCCGTGCTGACGCGCGGCTATGGCCATATCCCGCTGGATTTCGGACCCTCGCGCTGGAACTGGGAGGGCAAGACGCTGGCCGTGCTGCTGTCGCTGGCGGTCGCCAGCCTGCCCGTCGTCGGATGGCGGCGCAGCGGCCTGACGCTGCATCAGGACCGGCAGGGACTGAAGGGCGCGCTGATCCTGTCGGGTCTGCTGATCCTGCTGTTCCTTGGGCTGGCGATCGCGATGCCGGGCGAGGGGTTCGACGCCGACAACCTGGCCTTCCAGCTGACCATGCCGGGGCTGGACGAGGAGATCTTCTATCGCGGGGTGTTGCTGCTGATGCTGAACGAAGCGTTCGGGCGGCCGGTCCGCGTGCTGGGCGCGCCGATGGGCTGGGGCGCGGTTCTGACCGCGTTGGCGTTCGGCCTGACCCACGCCCTGGGCTATCAGGACGGCACCTTCACCTTCGACTGGGCGCCGATGGCGACGACGGGGCTGGCGGGCCTGTTGCTGGCGTGGCTGCGCGAAAAGACCGGCAGTGTGCTGCTGCCGGTCCTGCTGCATAACTACGGCAACGCCGTCTTCATGCTGGTCTGAGGGTCAGGCCTCGGCCGTTTCCAGTTCGGCCGGGTCGATCTCATAGGCGGTCGAGCAGTATTCGCAGGTCACGCGGATCTTGCCGTCGTCTTCGACCATTTCGGCGCGCTCTTCCGCCGGGAAGGACTGCAGCACGCCGGCGATACGGTCCTTCGAGCAGCGGCAGACGGCGGCCAGGGCCTTGGCGCCTTCCAGTCGCACGCCGTCCTCGTGGAACAGGCGGTACAGCAGGGTCTCGGCGCTGATCGTCGGGTCGATCAGTTCGTCGTCGCCCAGGGTGGCGAACAGGGCGCGGGTGCGTTCCCACACTTCCTCGGTCGAGCCGCGCGACTCGTCGCCGGCGATGACCTGGATCATCGCCCCGCCCGCGCGCCATGCGCGGCCCGCGCCCGTCTCGACCTCGCCGACGGCCAGGCGCACCTTGGTCGGCACCTGTTCGGACTGGGTGAAATAGTATTCGGCGCACAGCGACAGGCTCTCGCCCTCGATGGGGGTCACGCCCTGGGTCCGTTCGAAGTCGGCGCCGCGGTCCACCGTCATGATGAAGACGCCGCCGCCCAGCAGGGTCTTGGCGCCGGGACGCGCGAAGCCTTCGGAGACCTTGGCCACTTCTTCCGGGTCGAAGCGGCAGAAGCCGCGCAGGTGGCCGTCCGTGCCGTAATCGGCGACGACGTAGCGCACCGGGCCGTCGCCCTGAGCCTGGACGATCAGGCGGCCGTCGAACTTCAGCGCCGAACCGACGATGGCCGCCAGGACGCAGGCCTCGCCCAGCAGGGCGGCGACCGGCTCGGGATAGGCGTGGGCCGACAGGATCTTGTCGACGGCCTCGCCCAATCGGACCAGGCGGCCGCGCACCGGCCAGCCTTCGATCTGGAAGGCGGCGGCGAAGTCGTCCGTCGGGGCGGCGATGGGGGCGTCGGGCGCGTGATCGGTCACGGCGTGAAATCCTGAAAACTGTCGGAAGCGGCGCAACATAGGGAGCCGAAGCCCGCTTGGTAAGGGGAGGGCGTGTCGGCCGCGCCACGGCCCTGTGCGGTTCAACGTGCGGTTCAACAAGCTTGACCGGACGCAGGGAACCCTTTGTGCTGAGGCTCGCTCCCTTAGGAACCGAAACCGCTTCCTTCCCCAAGAGGTCTGACATGATGGATCGTGAGTTCAACGTCGTGGACGAGGTCCGCAAGCACCCTGGAATCACTGCGGGCGTCTTGGCCGTTCTGGCGGGCGTGGGCCTGGCGACCATCCTGCTGAACCAGCGCTCCGGCCCGACCCGTTATGAGCGGATCAAGACGCGCATCGATCCGCGCGGCTGGTTCGACGCCGAGGCTCTGCGCCACCGCTTCGACGACATCGCGCGCGGCGTGCGTGAAGGCGCGGATGATCTGACCCACCGTGCGGCCGATCTGGGCGACTACGCCCAGGAGCGCGCCGGTCGCTTCGGCGCCGAGACGCGCGACCGGGCTGACGAATGGTATCGCCGCACCCGGAAGAAATCGCGCCGTCCGATGCGCCGCTACACCAAGCAGGCGCGCCGTTATGCCGAGGACGCCGGCGACTTCGCCCGTGATCACGCCAAGGAGGGCGGCGCCCTTCTGGCTGTGGCCACCATCGCCGCAATGATTGGCGCGGCGGCTCTGGAAAGCCGTCGCCGGGGTGGAAACGGCGGCCGCTGAGCCGGTTTTCAGCCGTAAATAGAAAAATCATGCGGAAAGGGGTGCTGCGGCGCCCCTTTTCATTGCTGCGAATGCGAAGAGGGTCTAGAGCCCGCGCATGATCTCGCCTGTCTTCATCTTCGACTTCGATTCCACCCTGGTTCGCATCGAGACGCTGGAGGCGCTGGCCGATCTGGCGCTGAAAGACGCGCCCGACGCCGCCGAGCGCAAGGCGCGGATCGCGGCCCTGACCGACGACGCCATGAACGGGCGGATCGGCTTCGGCGAGGCGCTGAAGCAGCGGTTGGACCTGCTGGCGCTGCGTCGTGAACACGTCGAGGCCCTGACCGATCGCATCCTGGACGAGGCGACGGTCTCCATCCGCCGCAACGTCGACTTCTTCCAGCGCAACGCCGAGCGCATCTACATCCTGTCGGGCGGCTTCCGCGAAGTGATCGCCCCCCTGGCCGAGCGGCTGGGCGTGGCGGCGGATCATGTGCTGGCCAATGACCTGATCTATGACGACGAGGGCCGCGTCTCGGGCGTGGATACGGCCAACCCCCTGTCGCGCGAGAACGGCAAGCCCGAGGTGATCCGCGCGCTGAACCTGGCCAAGACGCTTGGGGGCCCCGTGGTCATGGTCGGCGACGGCTGGACCGACGCAGAGGTCAAGATTCAGGGCGCGGCCGACCGCTTCTACGCCTTCACCGAGATCGTCAGCCGTTCCAAGGTGATCGAGGCGGCCGACGCCGTCGCCGCCTCCCTGGACGAGGTGCTCTACGCCGAGGGCGTGGCCGGGCGCTGGTCCTATCCGCGCAACCGCATCCGTATGTTGCTGCTGGAGAACGTCCACCCGGCCGCCATCGAACGGCTGGAAGAGGCGGGCTATTCCGTCGAGACGATGAAGGGCGCGCTGGACGAGGACGACCTGATCGAGGCGATCAAGGGCGTGCACGTCCTGGGCATCCGCTCCAAGACCAATGTCAGCCGCAAGGTGCTGGACGCAGCGGATCGGCTGATGGCCGTGGCGGCCTTCTGCATCGGCACCAATCAGGTTGATCTGGACGCGGCGGCGGACAAGGGCGTGGCCGTATTCAACGCCCCCTATTCCAACACCCGCTCGGTGGTCGAACTGGCCATCGGCATGATGATCGTCCTGATGCGCGACGTGGCCGACAAGTCGCGTGAGATGCACAAGGGCGTGTGGAACAAGTCGGCCACGGGATCGCGCGAAGTGCGCGGCAAGACGCTGGGCATCGTCGGCTACGGCGCCATCGGCAGCCAGCTGTCGGTGCTGGCCGAGAACCTGGGCATGAGGGTGCTGTTCTACGACCTGTCCGAGCGGCTGGCGCTGGGCAATGCGCGGCGGATGCGTTCGCTGGACGCCCTGTTGGCCGAAGCGGACGTGGTGACGCTGCATGTCGACGGCCGCAAGGACAACACCGCCATTATCGGCGCGGACCAGTTCGCGAAGATGAAGCCGGGCGCCCTGTTCCTGAACCTGTCGCGCGGTCATGTGGTCGATGTCGACGCCATGGCCGAGGCGCTGAAGTCCGGCCGTCTGGGCGGGGCGGCGGTCGACGTCTTCCCCGAGGAGCCGCGCACCAACGCCGATCCGTTCGACAGCCCGCTGGTCGGTCTGGACAAGACCATCCTGACCCCGCACATCGGCGGCTCGACCGAAGAGGCGCAGGAAGCCATCGCCGAGTTCGCGGCCGAACGGCTGCTGGGCTATCTGAACCGAGGCGACACCACCTTCTGCGTCAACCTGCCGAACGTGCAACTGGCCGAGGTGACGCGCGCGCACCGACTGCTGCACATCCACCGCAACCAGCCGGGCGTGCTGGCCGAGCTGAACCGCGCCCTGTCGGATGCGGGCCTGAACATCCTGGGCCAGCACCTGAAGACGGACGAACGGACCGGCTACGTCATCACCGACGTGGACCGTGACTATGACCGTGAGGCGCTGACGGCGCTGAAGCAGCTTCCGGGCACGATCCGCTTCCGCCGGTTGCACTGATCGTCGATCACCTTACCCGACGTCATCTTGCGTCCTGAGAAAAGCGGCGCAGAGTGCGATCTAACGACCGCATACGGACGGTCGATGGGAGGGAAATCGATGTCTCGTCTTCTTCGCGGAGCGGCGCTGGCTGCTCTGAGCCTGGCCGCCGTGTCCGTCGCCGGGGCCGCGTCGGCCCAGAGCTACAACCGCCTGGTGGTGTTCGGCGACAGCCTGTCGGACAACGGCAATCTGTATCTGGCGACGGGCGGAACTACGCCGACCTCGCCGCCTTATGGCGCGGGGCGATTCTCCAACGGGCCGGTGTTCACAGAACGGCTGGGCTTCAACGCCGCCAACTTCATGGGGCCGGTGACGGGCAGCATCAACTACGCCTTCGGCGGGGCGCGCACCGACAGCCAGACGGCGCCGCTGGGGATGCGGCTGCAACTGGGCCAGTATCTGCAGCGCGGGGGCAAGTTCGGCGCGGGCGATCTGGTCAGCGTGCTGGGCGGGGCGAACAACATCTTCCAGGGCCTCCCGGCGGCGGGGGCTTCGTCCAATCCGACCGGCTCCATCGCTCCTGTGGCGCAGAGCGCGGCGGCGGATATCAACTTCATCGTCAACGGCGTCGCTGAAGCTGGAGCGGGAACGGTGCTGGTCACCAATCTGCCCAAGTTGAGCCTGACGCCGCAGTTCCGCGGCACCCCCGCCGCGCCGCTGGCTGACTACGCCGTCACGACGTTCAACGGCGCCCTGCTGACCGGACTGACCACGACGGCGGCGGCGCGGCCGGGAACGAACATCATCCTGATGGACCTGTTCAAGGTCGGGGACGTGATCGCCAACAACCCCAGCGCCTTCGGCGTGTCGAACGTGACCCAGGCCTGCTTCAACGGCGTGACGCTGTGCTCCAACCCGGACGACTACTTCTATTTCGACGGGGTGCACCCGACGGCCAAGGGCCATGCGGTGATCGCGCGCCTGGCCAACGACTACCTCTACTACGGCGATCTGGGCAGCCAGACGGCGGTGTTGGGCGAGACGGCCTGGCGTCACCGCGAGGACGCGCTGGACAACTCGACTGCCGCCTTGTCGGGGCGCGAGGTTTGGACGGGAGGAACCTCGATCTCGGTCGAGGGGCTGGCCGACAAGACCGAGACCGACGCGCGCGGCGCCATCGGCAAGGCGACCTCCGACGGCTACGGCGTGCGCATCGCCCTGGAGTCGGGGACGGAGAGCCTGCGCTTCGGCCTGGCCGGCTCCTATCGCAACGCGGACGTGGATGCGGGCGCCCTGCGCGCTGACGTCGACAGCTTCGGGCTGGACGTCTACGGCGGCTGGCGCTCGGGCGACCTGTTCGTCAATGCGGCGGCGGGCGTGGCCCAGGACGACTTCAACGACGTCAACCGCCTGACCAGCCTGGCGCCGATCGTCCACAGCGGCTCGACGCGCGGCGTCTCGACCGGCGCGCGCCTGCAGGGCGGGATGTGGTTCGACCTGGGCGGCTTCGCCCTGTCGCCGCGCGCGGCGGTGGCCTGGATCAACGCCGACGTGGACGGCTTCAGCGAGCAGGGACCGGCGGCGCAGTACGCCTATTCCGACCGTTCGGTGCAGGCGACGACGGCCGAGATCGCCTTGCGCGCCGAGGGCGGAACCGAGCGGATCCGCTTCTACGCCGAGGGCGGTTATCGCGACAGCCTGAGCGACGACAGCGACGCGGTGCGTACAGGCATCCTGGGCAATCCGGCTCAAATCCTGGCCCGCGATGTGGACCTGCCGTTCGGCGGCCAGGTGCTGGCGGCCGCCGGGATCGAGGGCACGGTCATGGAGCGGCTGAAGGTGTCGGTCGGCTACAAGGGCCGCTTCGGCGACCACGCCGACAGCCATATGGCGGCGGTGAAGCTGAGCCTGCCGCTGTAGGTCTGGAAAACGAAGGTTTCCGAGGTGCGACCCCGTGTCGCCCTCGGAGCGCCCCATTCATGTCCCGGTGAAATTGCAAAAGACGGTCAATTCCGGCCGTCGGCGACGTTGAGTTTCGCCATCCGCGCGCGTGTTACGCGCCTTCCTGACGGCTCCTCCGCGCTGACCAAGCGCTCAGAATGAGTCGTTAGAGTATGCGTCTAGTTCCTCCGGCCGTGCGGCCGCATGTGATCCGTTTCGGCCAGACGGGCGCCCTGGCCGGTCTGGCGGTCCTGGCCATGGCGGCTGCGCCCGTCGGCATGATTTCCGGCGCGCCCGAGAAGGTCGTCGACATCTCGGCCCCCATCGCCCCGCCGGTGAAGGCGGTGGCCGAACCCGCCGGCCCCGTCACGCGCAAGATCGTCTTCGAGGCGCCGCTGAAGGGCTATCGCATCAACTCGCCCTTTGGCCTGCGCAAGCTGGCGATCGAGGCCAAGGCGCGGGCGCACAAGGGCGTGGACATCGCCGCTCCGACCGGCACCGGCGTCTTCGCCACGACCGAGGGCAAGATGTTGCGCGCGGGCTATCAGGCGGGCGGCTACGGCAACTTCATCGAGATGCAGCACCCCAACGGCATGACCAGCCTGTACGGCCACCTCAGCCGCATCGACGTCCACTCGGGCAAGGTGGTGGCGGCGGGCGAGCGCATCGGCCTGGTCGGCTCGACCGGTTATTCGACCGGCCCGCATCTGCATTTTGAGGTGCGCCGCAACGGCGGCCAGATCGACCCCGCCAAGATCGTCGGCCAGAGCTTCGATATCCGGGTGAAGGCGCCGGTCTGAATCCTGCGCCCGGGGCGCGGCATCATGACCAAACCGTAATGTAAAATACCCTTTCCATTATCTGCGCGCTGTCGTTAGATTCGATCCTTGGGCTTTTTGCAGGGGGACCGAATGGTCGCGGCGCTGACGCTGGATGGAATCAGTAAGAGATACGGAGGCTTCCAGGCGGTCTCCGACCTGAGCTTCCAGGTCGAGAAGGGCTCGATCTGCGGCTTCCTGGGGCCGAACGGGGCGGGCAAGACCTCGACCCTGCGGATGATCCTGGGCCTGCAACCGGCGACCAGCGGCCGCATCGACATTCTGGGCGCCGACGACGGGCGCAAGGTGCGCGACCGGATCGGTTTCCTGCCCGAGGAGCGCGGCCTCTATAAGAAGATGACGCCGGTGGACGCCATCGCCTTCTTCGGCGGGCTGAAGGGCCTGCCCCTGCCCGAAGGCCGTCGTCGCGGCCGCGAGATGCTGGAGCAGATGGGTCTGGGCGAGGCCAGCCAGAAGAAGATGAAGGAGCTGTCCAAGGGGATGGCCCAGAAGGTCCAGTTGATCGCCTCGGTGGTGCATCAGCCGGAGTTCGTGATTCTGGACGAGCCGTTCTCAGGGCTGGACCCGATGAACCAGCAGGGGCTGGAGGCCATGATCCGCGCCCTGGCTGACAATGGGGCGACGGTGCTGTTCTCGACCCACGTCATGCAGCACGCCGAGCGCCTGTGCGACAAGGTGGTGCTGTTGGCCCGCGGGCGTAAGGCGTTCGAGGGCACGGTGGACGAGGCGCGGGCGACCTCGCCGCGCTTCCTTGAGCTGGAAGGCGCGCTGGACCGGAACGCGGTGGCGGCCCTGCCGGGCGTCAGCGGCATCGAGATTCTGGCAGAGGACGACGCCGTCAGCACCCTGCGCGTCGGCCTGACGCCGGGAGCGGAGGCGCAAAGCGCCCTGCGAGCCGCCTTCCTGGGCGGGCTGGACGTGCGGCGGTTCCAGATGAAGGAGCCGACCCTGCATGACGCCTTCATCGCCCTGACCGGGGATCACCCGGACGAGGACCAGACCGTCGGCAAGACTGACAAGATGGAGGCTGCCCGATGAGCCGGATGCTTCTGATCGCGCGCCGCGAGTTCCTGGCCTACGCCAAGACGGTCGGCTTCTGGCTGTCGCTGCTGGCCTTCCCGCTGTTCGCGGTGCTGGGCGGAGGTCTTCCCGCGCTGATGAAACACGCCGAGCCGGTGCGAGAGGCGGTCATCATCGATGAAACACCGGCCGGGTCCGGTCTGGCCGCCGCCGTGCGTCAGGCGCTGGAGTTGGAACGCGGGCGCGCCGACATCGCCGCCCTGCGTGTCGCTGCCGTGCCCGAGGCGGGAACGGCGGGCGGCGACCGCGT
>NZ_DAMCNG010000026.1:0-22341 GCF_032107865.1 Brevundimonas sp. | reverse complement strand
CGGCCAGCGCGAGGGCGTCACCGTCAATGTCGCCAAGATCGCCGGCGGCGGCCCGCTGAACGTCGTGGCCGACAACGCCGTGGTCCGCTTCAACGTCCGCGTGCCGGACGCCCAGAGCGCCGCCTGGATCGACCAGACCGTGCGCGCCATGGCCGCCGAACCGCCCTTCCCCGGCCTGACGCTGGACCTGCACGGCGGCATGACCCGCGCGCCCAAGCCGATGGACGCCAGCCAGACCGCCCTGTTCCACGCCGTCCGCGACGCGGGCGACCTGCTGGGGCAGACCATCGCCTGGAAGCCCTCGGGCGGCGTTTGCGAGGGCAACAACCTCCACGCTGCGGGCCTGCCCAATGTCGACACCCTCGGCGTCGTCGGCGGCGAGATCCATTCGGACCAGGAGTTCGCCTGGCCCGCCAGCTTCGTCGAACGGGCGCAGCTGTCCGCCCTGATCCTGTGCAAGATCGCTTCGGGCGAGATCGACGCCCTCAAACTGAAACAGCTCCGACTGGAGACGATGTAACCGCATGCTCGTTGTTCGCCCCGCCGGCCCCGCCGACCTTCATCACCTGCTCGAACTGGCCATCCTGTCCGGCCCCGGCTTCACCAGCCTGCCCGAAGACGCCGACGTCCTGAGCGAACGCCTGGAACTCAGCCAGGCCAGCTTCGAAGGCCGCATCCCGCCGCAGGAAGCCTGGTACACCCTGATGCTGGAAGACGGCGACACGGGCGACATCGACGGTGTCGGCTCGGTCAAGGCGACCGTGGGGCTGAAGCGGCCCTTCTTCTCATTCCGCGTGGTCAACAACACGGTCCAGTCGCCTTCGCTGGGCATCAAGCTGAACCACCAGACCCTGGTGCTGGTGAACGAGTGCACCGGCTGGACCGAGGTCGGCTCGCTGTTCCTGAAAGCCGACCGCCGCAAGGGCGGCGCCGGGCGCCTGCTCAGCCAATCGCGCTACATGCTGATCGGGGCCCAGCCCGACCTGTTCGCCGACAACGTCCTGGCCGAACTGCGCGGCGTCTTCACGCCCGACGGTTACTGCCCCTTCTGGGACCATGTGGCGCACAAGTTCTTCCCCATGGACTTCGACGACGCCGACCGCATGAGCGGCTCGACCGACAAGCAGTTCATCCTCGACCTGGCTCCGCGCCACCCCATCTACATCGACCTTCTGCCCGAACCGGCCCGTGCCGTGATCGGCAAGGTCCACCCGCAGGGCGTACCCGCCATGGCCCTGCTGGAATCCGAGGGCTTCCGCCCCAACGGCCTGGTCGACATCTTCGACGCCGGCCCGACCGTGGCCTGTGGTCGCGACAACATCCGCACCGTCCGCGACGCCCGCGTTCTGACCGCCCGCATCGAGAAAGAGGTCGAGGTCGAGCTGCCCAGCCTCGTCTCGACCGACAGCGTCGCCGCCTTCCGCGCCGTCCGCGCCCGCGTTCTGGTGGACGGCGACATGGTCCGCATGACCCCCGACGTCGCCGCCGCCCTCAAGATCAAGGACGGCGCTGTCGTCCGTGTGAAATCCTGAACCGAGTATCCGCCATGACCCGTTTCACCTCCACCAACCCCGCCACCGGCGAAACCGTCTGGGAAGGCGAAGCCGCCACCACGGAGCAGGTCGGCGCCGCCGTCGAGGCCGCCCGCGCCGCCTTCCCCGACTGGGCCGACCGCCCGCGTCAGGACCGCATCGACGCGGTGAAACGCTATCAGGCGGTGCTCAAGGACCGCGCCCCTGAAATGGCCGAGGCCATCAGCCGCGAAACCGGTAAGGCCCTGTGGGAGACGAAAACCGAACTGGCCTCCATGGCGGGCAAGGTCGACATCTCGATCCGCGCCTATGACGAGCGCACCGGCGAGCGCACCACCGACACCGCCTTCGGCCGCGCGACCCTGCGTCACCGCCCGCACGGCGTCTCGGCGGTGCTCGGCCCGTTCAACTTCCCCGGCCACCTGCCCAACGGCCACATCGTCCCGGCCCTGCTGGCGGGCGACACGGTCGTGTTCAAGCCGTCCGAGGAAACGCCCCTGACTGGCCAGCTGATGGCCGAATGCCTGGACGCCGCCGACCTGCCCAAGGGCGTGTTCAACATGGTGCAGGGCGGGCGCGACCCCGGCGCGGCCCTGCTGGACCAGCCGATCGACGCCCTGATGTTCACGGGCTCCGGCGCGGCGGGCGCCCACTTCCGTCGCAAGTTCGCCGACGATCCCCACGTCATCCTGGCGCTGGAGCTGGGCGGCAATAACCCGCTGGTCGTCTGGGACGCCGCTGACGCTGAGGCTGTCGCCGGCATCGTGGTTCAATCCGCCTTCGTCACCACCGGCCAGCGCTGCTCCTGCGCGCGCCGCCTGATCGTGCCGGACGGCGCCCAGGGCGACGCCATCGTCGAGGCGGTAGCGGCCATGTCCGACCGCCTGAACTTCGCCCCCTGGGACAGCGATCCCGAGCCCTACGCCGGGCCGCTGATCTCGGAGAAGGCCGCCAGCGCCGCCCTCGCCGCCCTGCAACAGCGCATCGACGCAGGCGCGCGCGTGATCCGCGCTTCGGGTCCGGTCGACAACCTGCCCGGCGCCTTCGTGAAGCCTGCGATCATCGACGTCACCGGCGTCGCGGTCGAGGACGAGGAAATGTTCGCCCCCTTCCTGCAGGTGCTGCGCGTCCCGACCTTCGACGCCGCCATCGCCGCCGCCAACGCCACCAAATACGGTCTGTCCGCCGGTCTGGTCAGCGACGATGCGAAGAACTGGGATCGCTTCATCAACCGCATCCGCGCGGGCGTGGTGAACTTCAACCGCCCGACCACGGGCGCAGCGGGCGACATGCCCTTCGGCGGTCTCGGCGCCTCCGGCAACCACCGCCCCAGCGCCTACTACGCCGCCGACTACTGCGCCTATCCGGTCGCCAGCTTCGAGGCCGGTTCGGTCAAGAACATCGAAAGCGAGATCAAGGGCTTGCGAGGATGATCGAAGCCGGTCCGTTCAACAAGAAGGAACGGATCAAGCCGGGTGCCCATGTGCGCGCCCGGCGTCTTCGCAAACTCCCGACCTGGACTGAGGCCAAGCTGTGGGAGCGGCTGCGCAAACTCGACATCCGTATTCGGCGTCAGGTGCCGATCGGGCCTTACGTCGTCGATTTCGCCTGCCTGCGCGCTCGCCTGGCGATCGAAGTCGACGGCGGCGTCCACAATCGCACCGACGTCGCCCTGCGCGATCTGGCGCGCGATGAATGGCTAGCTAGCGAAGGCTATCGCGTCCTTCGCATAGATAGTCGTCGCATCCCCGACGACCTGGACGCCGTCATCGCGGAGATCACCTGCGCCATTCGCCTCAAAGCTCCCCTTCCCCTCGAGGGGGAAGGGGTCGGGGGATGGGGTGAGGTCTCGTCGCACAAAGACCTGACGCAGGAGACGCCGTCCCGCCTCCCGCGCCCTTCCAGCAACCCGCCCGCCAACACCCCCACCCAACCCTCCCCCCTCGAGGGGGAGGGCTCATGAGCTTGATTATGAACGCCATCGAAGCCAACGCCGACGGCCTGATCGGGCCGACGCACTCCTACGCCGGGCTGTCGCCGGGCAATCTGGCGTCCAGCCTGAACAAGGGCGAGGCGTCAAACCCGCGTGCGGCCGTGCTGCAGGGCCTCGACAAGATGAAGACCCTGGCCGACCTGGGTTTGCCCCAGTTCGTCCTGCCCCCGCATGAGCGACCGAACATCCCCTTCCTGCGCGACCTCGGCTTCTCGGGCTCCGACGCCCAAGTGCTGGAGCGCGCATGGAAGGATGCGCCCTCCTTCGCCGCCGCCGCCTGTTCGGCCTCACCCATGTGGGCCGCCAACGCCGCCACGGTGACGCCCAGCGCCGACGCCGCCGACGGTCGCGTTCACTTCACCCCCGCCAACCTGATCACCAACCTGCACCGCAGTCTGGAGCATGATCAGACCAAGCGCGCGCTGGACGCCCTCTTCTCCGACGCCAGCCGCTTCGCCGTCCACGACGCCTTGCCCTCGGTCGCCCATCTGGCGGACGAAGGGGCGGCCAACCACGTCCGTCTGTGCCGCGATCACGGCGAGGCGGGCGTCAATCTGATGGTCTGGGGGCGAGAGGCATTCGAGCCTTGGGACGGCCCCTACCCCGCCCGCCAGACGCGCGAGGCGTCCGAGGCGATCATGCGCCGCCACGCAGCGTCCGGCGCCGTTCTGGCGCGTCAGGGCAAGGCCGCCATCGCCGGCGGGACCTTCCACAACGACGTGGTCTGCGTCGGCGCCCTGGACACCCTCTTCTTCCACGAGCTGGCGTTTGAAGACACGGACGCGACCAAGGCCGCCATCCGCGCCGCCGCCGACGGCTTCGAGCCGCAGTTCGTCGAGGTCTCGGCCGCCGACCTGCCGTTGGCCGACGCCATCAGCTCCTATCTGTTCAACTCCATGCTGATCCGGGTTCCGGGCCAGGACCGTCTGACCCTGATCTGCCCGACCGAGACGCGCGACAACCCGCGCAGCCACGCGGTGGCCCAGGCTCTCGCCGCCTCCAACGGTCCGATCGGCCATGTCGAATACGTCGACGTGCGCCAGTCGATGCGCAACGGCGGCGGCCCGGCCTGTCTCCGTCTCAGGGTCGTCCTAACCGAGGCCGAGCTGGCGGCGACCAATCCGGCCATGCGCCTGACCGACGCGCTTCACGCCCGCCTGTCCGACTGGGGCCGCCGCTGGTATCGCGACAGCCTGACGGCGCACGACCTGGCCGACCCCGCCCTGCTGGACGAGACGCGCGGCGCGCTTGACGAGCTGACGCAGATCCTCAACCTCGGCGGCGGCTTCTATCCGTTCCAGCGCGGCTGACCGTCAGACAGGACCATCGGCCGCAGCCCGCGTCACGCTACGGTCAAGCCGTCGTCATCCGACCGTAATGCACCGCTCGTAAGCACGGGCATGATCGCTTCACGCCGCGCCTTCATGGCCTCCGCCGCCGCCCTCGCCCTGTCGGGTTACGCCAAACGCGCCCAAGCCATGGCCGCCGAACCGGGCGGCTTCGTCGACGGCCCATCGCGCAACGAAGTATTCGGCTACGGCCCGATGAAGGCCGATCCCTATGGCCTGCTGGACCTGCCCGAGGGCTTCTCCTACCGCGTGGTGTCCCAGGCGGGCGAGACCATGGCCGACGGCCTGCTGACCCCCGACAAGTTCGACGGCATGGGCTGCTTCGGGCTGGACGAGGACCGGGTGATCCTGGTCCGCAACCACGAGGTCAATCCGCTGGAGTTCAACGCCAGCGCCTGGGGCGCCAACCACCGACTGGTCGGCGATCTGGACCGCGCCCGCGTCTATGGCGTCTATCCCGATGAGACCGGCGCGGTCGCTCCGCTGGGCGGCGGCACGACCACCGTCGTCTACAACCTCAAGACCGGCCGCACCGAGCGCCAGCACCTCAGCCTGGGCGGCACGGCGGTCAACTGCGCCGGGGGCGTCACCCCCTGGGGCTCGTGGCTCAGTTGCGAGGAGATCGTCGCCGGAACCAAGGACGGCCTGCCCCAGGACCACGGCTGGGTGTTCGAGGTGCCGTCGCGCGCCACCGGCCTGGTCGACCCGACGCCGATCCGCGCCATGGGCCGCTTCAAGCACGAAGCCGCCTGCATCGATCCGCGCACCGGCGTCGTCTACATGACCGAGGACACGGGCGAGAGCCTCTTCTACCGCTACCTGCCGACCGACCCGCGCCGCCTGCACAGCGGCGGCCGCCTTCAGGCCCTGGCCCTGGTCGATCAGGCGCGCGGCGACACCCGCAACTGGAACGACCTCCTGTGGCGCCAGGGACAACGTCTGGCCGTGCGCTGGGTCGATCTGGATCACGTCGAAAGCCCCGACGGCGATCTGTCCCTGCGCGGCCACGCCTCGGGCGCGGCGATCTTCGCGCGCGGCGAAGGCGTCCATTGGGCGGGCGACCACCTCTATTTCACCTGCACCTCGGGCGGCGTCGGCCGCCACGGCCAGATCATGCGCTACGTCCCCAGCCCACGCGAAGGCCAGTCGGACGAAGCCGGCCAGCCGGGCATGCTGGAGCTGTTCGTCGAGGCGGGCGACCGCGCCGTGCTGGACTATGTCGACAACATCGCCATCGCCCCGAACGGCCACGTCATCGGCTGTGAGGACAAACAGGTCGGCACCCAGCATGTGAAGGGCGTCACCCCTGACGGCCGCGCCTACGCCATCGCCCGCAACGCCATGCGCCACGACGCCGATGAGTCGAACACCGAGTTCGCCGGCGTCTGCTGGGCGCCGGATGGCCGGGCCATGTTCGTGAACCTGTACTCGCCCGGCATGACCCTGGCCGTCACCGGCCCGTGGGATCGGTTCAGGGTCTGAGGGCCCTCGGGACAAGCCGGAGGATGACGGAAAGAAGGGAGCGTCAGCGCATCCTCACCGTCCAAACGCAGGAAATGTCCGGCATCAGCGCGCGCAGACCCGCGCCTTCACACTGACGCCTGCACCCATGCGATGATCCCTCCCCCGCGCCACCGCAGAGGAGAGATTCAGACAATTCAGACGAATTGGACTCTGTTTTTCTCTCTCCCCTTCATGGGGAGAAGATGCGCCGCCTATGCCGCGAAGCGCCCGCCCTTGGCCGCATAGGCCTGGGTGCCGTGCGTAAACACCTTGTCCGTCGGCAAGACAGCCTCGATCGGCAGGGCGTCGGCGCCCTTCAGCCGCTCATAGACCGGGCCGAAGTCCTGCAACGTCACCGTCTTCAGCGCCTCGATGCTGTCGATGACGAAATAGACCTGCTGGAAGTCGTCGATGCGGTACAGCGTCTTCATCACCCGCTCCAGGTCGAAGCCCAGGCGGTTCGGCGAAGGGTCTTCCAGGCTGAAGACGCTCTCGGTCGCCGACGACACGATGCCCGCGCCATAGATGCGAAGGCCCCCCGCTTCCTGCATCAGACCGAACTCGACCGTGTACCAGTACAGGCGCGCCAGATTCGGCAGCATCCCCAGCGACGCCGCCCGCTGCCCGCCCTTGCCGTAGGCCTCCATATAGGCGGCGAAGTCGGGGTCGGTCAGCATCGGAACGTGGCCGAACACGTCGTGGAAGATGTCCGGCTCCTGCAGGTAATCCAGTTGGTCCGGCTTGCGGATGAACTGGCCCGAGACGAAGCGTCGGTTGGCCAGGTGGTCGAAGAAGACCTCGTCCGGCACCAGTCCCGGCACGCAGACCACGGTCCAGCCGGTCAGGGCCTGCAGTTTGGGATTGATGACTTCAAAGTCGGGAATGCCGCCCGCATTCAGGTCCAGCGCATCCAGGCCACGCATGAAGGCCTCGCACGCCCGGCCCGGCAGGATCTTCATCTGCCGCTCGTATAGGGTGTTCCAGGTCTGGTGCTCGACCTCGGTATAGGCCGACCAGTTCTGAGAAATGGTCCAGTCAGCGGCGGCGCCTTCCGGGGGCTGCTCGAAAACGTGCTCGAAGTCGGACATGGGGACGCTCCTCACGGCTCTGATGGCCTTTCGGGGCAGATTAGCGCGCGTTTTCGTCCACGTCACGCACGGCTGTTGCAGCGCTTTCGCGACACGGCTCGGCGCAAAAGAAAACGGGCCGGAGGTTTCCCTCCGACCCGCTTCGCTTTGAAAGCTGTCTCTGGAGATCCAGAGGCCAGATCCGAAATCTTACTTGATTTCGACCTTGGCGCCGGCTTCTTCCAGCTTCTTCTTCAGTTCTTCAGCGACTTGCTTCGAGACGTTCTCGACGACCGGCTGCGGAGCGCCTTCGACCAGGTCCTTGGCTTCCTTCAGACCCAGGTCGGTGCGGACGCCACGGACTTCCTTGATGACGTTGATCTTCTTGTCGCCGCCGTCAACCAGGACAACGGTGAACTCGGTTTGCTCTTCAGCGGCTTCAGCCGGAGCAGCAGCGCCACCGGCGGCGGCGACGGCGACCGGAGCAGCAGCCGAGACGCCCCACTTGTCTTCCAGCAGCTTCGACAGTTCAGCGGCTTCCAGGACGGTCAGAGCCGACAGTTCTTCAACGATTTTGGCGAGATCAGCCATGTTAGTCTTCCTTCGGTAGGATGAGGTTCAGAGAGATATGCAGAGATGACGGGGCTTAGGCGGCGTCTTTGGTCGCGTACGCATTGAAGACGCGCGCCAGTTGGCCGGCCGGCGCCTGCAGGACGCCAGCAACCTTGGTCGCCGGGGCTTGCAGCAGGCCGATGAGCTTGCCACGCAGCTGGTCCAGCGACGGCAGCTTGGACAGAGCCTCGACGCCCTTGGCGTCCAGAACCTTGTCGTCCATGAAACCGCCGACGATAGCGAACTTGTCGTTACCCTTGGCGAATTCAGCCGTGACCTTGGCGGCGGTGACCGGATCGGCGGCGTATGCGATGCCCACCGGACCCTTGAACAGGTCGTGGTAGTCGCTGCCTTCCTCGACGCCCAGCGCCTTGAGCGCCAGACGGTTCTTCACCACCTTGAACGCGGCGCCTTCTTTACGAAGACGACCACGCAGGTCTTCCATCTCCACAACGGTCAGACCCAGGTTGTGGGTCACGACCACGGCGCCCGCGTCGGCGAACACGCTCTTCAGCGATTCGATCGACTCGGCTTTTTGTGCGCGGTCCATTGTGGTCTCCAGTTTTGGTATTCGCCGCCGAGCTTATTCCCAGCGACGGATTGGCCATTGCGCCATGCATCGCTGCACAGCGTTCAGGCCGGTCTTATTGTCCGAAGGAAGCGTAGCCCGCCCGCCGGATACCGGCAGGCAAAAGGTCTGTGCATCCCCATCTCCCCACGGCGCCAGAGGGCTCTCTGGACGATTATGACGCGGGCGACCCCCGCATCCCGAAGTTCTCGGACAGGCATCGTCAGAACCGAGGCCCTGACGAGATGCGGGCTCTATACACGGCCCGACGGGAAAATCAACGGCTGGAGGGCGCGTTCAGGCAGCGGAGGCCGAAACGTCCTACTCTGCCCCCCGCCCCGGCCTGAAATCGCGGATCAGTTCGGCCAGTTCGACCTCGTCCACGACGGCGGCGGCGTCTTCAGTAGACATCCAGCGGCGTTCGCGCTGAGCGTCCTCGGGCCAGGCGCCCAGCTGGATGAAGACCTCCAGCGGATAGACGCTGGCGATGGTGGCCTGAACCCGCCCGGACTTCAGCCGCTTGCCATAGCGGAACCAGCCGATGGGCGCGCCCATGACGTCGCCCTGGACGCCCGCCTCTTCGTAGGCCTCGATCACGGCGGCCTCGGCGTCGGTCTTGCCCGCCATGCGGTTGCCCTTGGGAATGACCCAGCGCCGCGTCTCACGCGAGGTGATCATCATGATCTCCACGCCGCCCGCGCCGTGTCGCCACGGCAGGGCCGCAACCTGGCGCGTCTCGGACGAAAGGGTGCGGGGCTTGTTCGACATCAGGTCAGGAACAGCCCGCCCAGGGCGTAGAACAGGGCGCCGATGGCGGCGGCCGCCGGCATGGTGATGAACCAGGCCGTGACGATGCTGCGCGCCACGCTCCAGCGCACGGCCGAAACCCGCTTGGCCGCGCCCACCCCGACGATGGCGCCGGTGATGGTGTGGGTGGTCGACACCGGAATGCCCATGCTGGTCGCGGCGAACAGGGTGATGGCTCCGCCCGTTTCGGCGCAGAAGCCCTGCTGGGGCGACAGGCGCGTGATCCGCGACCCCATGGTGTGGACGATCTTCCAGCCGCCGAACAGGGTGCCCAGGGCAATGGCCGCCTGACAGGTGATGACCACCCAGAAGGGCACATGGAACTCACCGCCCAGCATGCCGCGCGAATAGAGCAGGATGGCGATGATCCCCATCGTCTTCTGGGCGTCATTGCCCCCGTGACCCAGGGAATAGGCCGAGGCCGACACGAACTGCAAACCCCGGAAGATCCGGTCGGCGAAGTTGGGATTGGCCTTGGCGAACAGCCAGGACACGATCAGCACCAGCAGCAGCGCCAGCAGGAAGCCGATGGCCGGCGACATGAAGATGGCCCCCACCGTCTTCAGCACCCCGGCGATGACCACGGCGCTGGTCCCCGCCTTGGCGATGCCCGCCCCCAGCAGGCCGCCGATCAGAGCGTGCGAGCTGGACGACGGAATCCCCGCCAGCCAGGTGATGACGTTCCAACTGATGGCCCCCATCAGGGCGCCGAAGATCACCTGATCCGAGATCACGTCTGGCGAGATGATGCCACGCCCGATGGTGTCAGCGACATGCAGACCGAAGAACAGAAAGGCGATGAAGTTGAAGAAGGCCGCCCAACCCACCGCATAGATCGGCGGCAGGACGCGCGTGGCGACGATGGTGGCGATCGAGTTGGCCGCGTCGTGCAGGCCGTTCAGAAAATCGAACAGCAGGGCGACGCCGATCAGGAAGACCAGGATCAGGAGGGCGTGATCCATGAGGTTTACAGGTGCTCGACCAGAACGCCGTTGATGCGGTTGGCCACGTCCTCGAACCGGTCGGCGACCTTCTCCAGATGATCCAGAAGCTGGCTGCCGATGATGAAGCCCAGGGTGTTGCCGCCCGTCATGTCGTGTCTGTGCGCCTCATAAAGCGCCTTCATGCCCGCGTCATAGAGGTCGTCGCTGCGGGCCTCCAGATTGGTGATCTGCTCCGTCAGGATCGCCAGCCGCTCATGATTCTTGCGCATGGCCGGCAGCAGGGTGAAGGCTTCCTGCGTCAGGGCCGCGCATTCGACGGCGATGTCGGCCAGTTCCTGCATCTTGGGCGAGAAGTCGCGCATCTCGTACAGGGTGACGACCTTGGCCGCCTTCTGCATCTGGTCGATGGTGTCGTCAAGCGAGTTGGTCAGGCCGCGAATGTCCGACCGATCGAACGGAGTGATGAAGCTGCGGCGCACGGCGAACAGCACCTCGCGCGCGATCTCGTCGGCCTCTTCCTCGTGGGCGACCACCTTGGCGCACCATTCCCCGGTCGCGGGTCCGCCGTTCATCATCTGACGCAGGGCGCCCGCGCCGTGAGCCAGCGTCTGCGCATGGGCGTCGAACAACCGGAAAAAGTTGTCTTCCTTCGGCAACAGCGCCTGGAACCAGTTGAGCATGGGTCGTCTCCGCAAGGCCGCCTCGCGCATACCGAGGACCGAGCCGGCGCCCCAAGTCCCGGCTTCCGGCCCCTTCGTCAAGTCATCCGCATACGGATTCTCGGATTTCTCCCCCGGCCATTGACGCCGTTTCAGTCGAAGCGCATGAAGAAAGTGTCATCTTTGTGTTCCAAAAGCGGCCAAAATCGCCATGACCTACCCTGCGGAGCAGGAGCGCCTGCTTGTCGAAGCCGGCCAGGCCCTCGCTCGTCGCGACCCTCACGCCGCCTTGCGGTTGCTGGATCAGGCGGATCAGTTCGGCAAGACGCACAACGCTACCTTGAACCGCGCCGTCGCCTTGCGCCTTCTGGGCGACTACCATGCCTCCCTTCGCGTCCTGGACGACGCGCTCGACATGCGGCCCTACGATTTCATGGCGCTGTTGGCCAAGGGCGCCATGCTGGAGAAGATCAATCAGACCAAGGCGGCGGTCGAAGTCTATCGCAACGCCCTGAAGATCGCCCCGCCGCGCGCCTCCTGTCCGCCTGGCGTGGTCAGCCAGATGGACTACGCCAGCAGCCTGATCGATCGGCACGCCCGAGCCCTGGCCGAGTTCATGAAGGATCGCATTGCACCGCTGAAGGCCGACCTGGGAGAAGCCAGCCGGGACCGTTTCGAGGAAGGCCTGGAGATCTACGCCGGTCTGAAACAACCGCCCAAGCAGCAGCCCCTCCTGCTCAACTACCCGCGCCTGCCGGTCATTCCCTTCTATGATCGCACCCTGTTCCCGTGGCTGGCGCGGCTGGAAGAAGCGACCCCCGTCATCCAGGCCGAACTGGCGACCCTGCTCGAAACCGCCTTCGACGACTTCTCGCCCTACATCGCCTATCCCAAAGGCGCGCCAGTCAATCAGTGGGGAGAGCTGAACCACTCGCGCAAATGGAGCTCCCTCTTCCTATGGAAGGACGGCCTCCGTCAGGACGAAGCCTGCGCCCGCGCGCCTCGGACCGCCGCCCTGCTGGAAAGCCTGCCCATGGCCGATCAGGAGGGCTTCGCCCCCACCGCCATGTTCTCGGCGCTTCAGCCCAAGACGCATATTCCGCCGCACACCGGCTCGTCGAACGTGCGCCTGCTGACTCATCTGCCGCTGGTCCTGCCGGGGCCGGCGCGCTTCCGCGTGGGCAATACGGTGCGCGAATGGGAGATGGGCCGCGCCTGGGTCTTTGACGACACCATCGAGCATGAGGCGTGGAACGAGGCCGACGCCATGCGCGTCATCCTGATCTTCGACGTCTGGAATCCCTATCTCGACGACGGCGAGAAACGGCTGATCACCGAGATGATGAAGGCGCAACGCGAGTTCACCATCGATCAGGCGCCCTCTCGCAACTGATCATAGGCCGATTGCGCCGCCGCCACCTCGCCCATGCGCGTCTCGGCCCAGTCGATCATCGGCCGCAACGATCGAACCAGTCCCAGCCCGAGGGGCGTGATCGCATAGGTGACGGACACCGGCACAGCGGCCTCGACTGTGCGTGTGACTAGGCCGTCGCGCTCGATCTGGCGCAGAGTCTGGCTCAACATCTTCTGCGACACGCCCTCGATCCGGCGCTTGAGCGCATTGAAACGCATCGGCCCGTCCGCGAGGGTGGTCAGCAGAAGCACCGTCCACTTGTCGGCGATCCGATCCAGCAACAGACGGGTCGGGCAGTCAGCGGCGTAGACGTTTCCACGCTCGCCGTCGCTGGAAGCGGTCACCGCCGGGGAACCTGGTGAGAGAAAAGTGCCTTCTTGCATAGCCACTCCCTTTAGCACACCTGGTTTCCATTGGTAACTACAAGGAACATTCCCATGAACATCACCATCCTGGGCGCCAGCGGCCGTGTCGGATCAGAGATCGTCAAGGAACTGGCTCGGCGCGGGCATCAGGTGACGGGCGTGGCCCGCCAGCCGGATCGCGTGCCCGCCGCTCCCGGCGTGACCGCTGTCGCAGGCGACGTGAACCAGCCCGCCTCTCTCGCCCCAGCCCTGGCCGGCGCCGACGCCGTGGTCAGCGCCATCATGTTCGTGGACAGCGATCCGAGTCTGCTGATCCAGGCGATCAAGGAAGCAGGCGTTCCGCGTTACCTGGTCGTCGGCGGGGCTGGCAGCCTGGAGATCGCGCCGGGCCAGCGCCTGATCGACACGCCCGCCTTCCCCGAAGCCTATAAGGCTGAAGCCCTGGCCGGCGGCCGGTTTCTGGACGCCCTACGCGCCGAGCCTGAGCTGAACTGGACCTTCCTGTCGCCCTCGGCCCTGTTCGACGGGTCGGAGCGCACCGGCGTCTTCCGCCTGGGCGGCGACGCCCTGCTGACGGACGACCAGGGGAACAGCCGCATCTCCTTCCCCGACTACGCCATCGCCATGGCCGACGAGATCGAGACGCCGAAGCACCCCCGCGCCCGCTTCACCGTCGGCTACTGAACAACGCCTCATGCAGCGCGGGCCTCATGCAGCGCAAAGCGCGATAGGCCCAGGCCAAAAGAAAACGGCCCCGGAAGATCGCTCTTCCGGGGCCGTCGTCATTCTTAGTCGTGAAGCCGGATCAGGCGCCCAGCGAAGCCGGGTCGATCTTGAAGCCGGGGCCCATCGTCGAGGACAGGGCGATGCGCTTCACATAGGTGCCCTTGGCGCCCGACGGCTTGGCGCGAACGAGGGCGTCCACGATGGCCTTGACGTTGGCTTCCAGGGCGTCCTGGGTGAAGGAGGCCTTGCCGATGCCGGCGTGGACGATGCCCGCCTTCTCGACGCGGAACTCGACGGCGCCGCCCTTGGCGTCCTTGACGGCCTGAGCGACGTTCGGGGTCACGGTGCCGACCTTCGGGTTCGGCATCAGGCCGCGCGGGCCCAGCACCTTACCCAGACGACCGACCAGGGCCATCATGTCCGGCGACGCGATCACGCGGTCGAAGTCCATGAAGCCGCCAGCGATCTTCTCGTACAGGTCTTCAGCACCGACGTGCTCGGCGCCGGCTGCCTTGGCTTCATCAGCCTTGGCGTCCTTGGCGAAGACGGCGACACGGACGTCACGGCCGGTGCCCGAGGGCAGGTTCACCACGCCGCGGACCTGTTGGTCGGCGTGACGCGGGTCGACGCCCAGGTTGATGGCGATTTCGATCGACTCGTCGAACTTGGCCTTGGCGTTGTCCTTCACCAGCTTGATGGCGTCCGAGAAGACCAGCAGGTCTTCGGTGACGCCCGTGCGGGCCTTATGGGCTTTGGTCAGCTTAGCCATGTCTTAGCCCTCCACCACTTGAATGCCGATGGCGCGGGCCGAGCCCTCGATGATGCGCGACGCGGCGTCCAGGTCGTTCGCGTTCAGATCTTTCATCTTCTTCTCGGCGATTTCGCGCAGTTGCGTCTGCGTGATCTTGCCAGCGAACTCGCGGCCGACGAGCTTGGCGCCCGACTTGATGCCAGCGGCTTGCTTCAGATACCAGGTCGCCGGCGGCGTCTTGGTGATGAAGGTGAACGACTTGTCCTGATAGACGGTGATGACGGTCGGAAGCGGGGTGCCCTTGGCTTCCTTCTCGGTCCGCGCGTTGAACTCCTTACAGAAGCCCATGATGTTCACGCCGCGTTGACCCAGAGCCGGGCCGATCGGGGGCGAAGGCGTGGCCGAACCGGCCGGCACTTGCAGCTTGATATAGCCGAGAATCTTCTTGGCCATTGGTCTCTCCTATGAATGACCCGGCGACGATGCGCCCGGCCGGTGAGCCGTGGTGCGGCATGGCTGCCTTCCACGGATTTGACGCCGGGCGACTCGAAGGCCGTCCAGCGAAGGCGCGCGTTTAGCAGGCAGACCCTGAAAACGCAAACGGGACCGCCCGAAGACGGTCCCGATCTCTGCGTGGCGTCAGCAGCCGATCAGGCGCTGACCTTCTCCACCTGATTGTATTCCAGCTCGACCGGAGTCGGGCGGCCGAAGATCGAGACGGCCACGCGCAGGCGGGCGTTCTCTTCGTCGACGCTTTCGACCTGACCGTCGAAGCTGGCGAACGGGCCGTCGATGACCTTGACGTTCTCGCCGATGTCGAAGCGGATGGTGGGCTTCGGACGCTCGACGCCCTCTTCCACCTGGCCGATGATGTTCTGAACTTCACGTTCCGAGACCGGCAGGGGCTTGGTGCCGCCCGCGGCGCCCAGGAAGCCCGTGACCTTCGGCGTGTTCTTGACCAGATGATAGGCCTCGTCCGTCATCTCCATCTTCACCAGCACATAGCCGGGGAAGAATTTGCGTTCGGCGTTGACCTTCTTGCCGCGGCGGATCTCGATGACGTCCTCGGTCGGAACCAGGATTTCAGAGAAGGCGTCTTCCAGGCCCTGCTGCTTGGCCTGGTCGCGCAATTGCTCGGCGACCTTCTTCTCGAAGTTCGAATAGGCGTGGACGATGTACCACTTGTGGCGGGGGTTGGCCGCCGGCTTGGGCGCTGCATCAGTCATGTGCGCGTCTCCTTTATTGGCCGAGGCCGAGGATGAAGCGGGACGCGAAGCCGAGACCCGTGTCGACGATCCAGAAGAAGGCGGCCGCGATCAGCACCATGATGAAGACCATCACCGAGGTGATCCAGGTCTCCTTGCGGCTGGGCCACACGATCTTGCGGGCTTCAGCGCGAACTTCGCTGATGAACTGCGGGATGGACGTCTTCTTCTTCGGCGCGGGCGCGTCGACGGCCACGGTCGCTGCGCCTTGCGCGGCTGCTGCGGTCTTGGTCCCCGTGGAGCGGCGGCCGCCCGGGGTCTTCGCCTTGGCCATTTGACGTCTCTTCAACCTCTGGATCCTGCTGCTCCACATGGGAAGTCCCAGGCGATCACAACAGGGGGAATGGCAGGAGTGGAGGGACTCGAACCCCCGGCCCTCGGTTTTGGAGACCGATGCTCTACCAGCTGAGCTACACTCCTAGTGTCCCGGACAAAGATCAGCGCGCCGTGGATATCCACCCAGCGGCGCGACCCTCGCCAGAGGGGGGCGTATGCCCGAGCCCCACCGTCATTTCAAGGGCCATCTGCGCCGCAGACGCGCGAAGTCGCGGATTTTCCTCAGAACAGACGCGCCACGGCGCTGGGCTCATAGCTCAGCCCTTTCACCAGGGCGTCTGAATCGCCGATCGAGAAGGTCTGGGCCCGGCTGCGGCCGTCAACCACCGCCACCGCCTCGATCTCTTCGGGAATCACCTTGACCACCGCCACGGCGTCGCCGCCCGGCGCCCAGGGGCTGAGGTCGGGCGAGCGCGCGATGATCAGATCGTTCAGCCGCTTCACCTCTTCGCCGTCCGTGACCTCCTCGGCCCGGCCGTCGATGGAGACGCCGACCGCCTCCCCTTCCTCGCCCACGCCGCGCACGGCCACGCCGACGCGCGGGTCGGCGGTCAGGTTCTTCAACTTCTCGCTGTCGCGGGCGGTGACGAAGTAGAGGTTCAGCCCGTCGTTCAGATAGCCCAGCGTCGCCGCCTGCGGCCGACCGTCAGCCCGGTTCACGGCCAGGGTCATCAGCTTCTGGCTGTCCAGCAGCTTGAGGATGGCGGCCACCGCGCCGCCGTGGATCGGGGTGATGCGCGAGGTCGAGCTCATGGCGATTCTCCGGATGACGACCACAGACTGGCCCAACAGCTTCGACGCAGCCTTGACGCAGATCAAGGCGACTGGACGCCGCTTCGGTTCCAATGCCCCCATGACAGAGTCCCGCTTCGCGTCCGATGCGCCTCGCCTGGAGGTGGCCCCCCTCAGCGAAGCCGAGGCGCCCGCCGCCTTCGCCTTGGCGCGGCTGTGGCGGCCCAATCTGGAGCCGGCCCAGTGGGACGCCTTCCTGACCGCCTGGCGCGCCGCCCCGGAAAGCCGGGGCATCCTCAGCGCGCGCAACCAGCGCGGCGGCGTGCTGGGCTTCGTCAGCTGGTGGCGCCAGCCCGACCTGGAGTACGGCGAAACCCTGTGGGCTGGTCCCTTCGTCGTGCGTGAAATGGGGGTGCGCCCCCTGGTGCGGCAGAGCCTGGCCGTCGAGCTGACGGCCCTCGCCTGTCAGTTGGGCGCCCGACTGCGCTACGCCGAGGAAGCCGCCGCGCCAGACTGCGCCGCCGAGCTGACGGCTAGGACAGGCTGACCTATTCGGAATCAGCCCCTTATCGCCTAGACTGCCGCGTCATCCGGGAGACGACGTTCGTGAACACCACTGCGGCCCAGGCCGAAATCGAAGAGGTGCGTCTGGAAGACGTCCATCCCTGCTCCACCTGCGGCGCGCGTCCGCTGGGCGTGTGCGCGGACCTGAAGGGTCACGAACTGCAGAGCATGGCCTGCGCCAGCGAGAACGTCACCGCCCAGCCGGGCCAGGCCCTGTTCCACGAGGGCGATCCGAACCCCTATGTCTTCAACGTCGTCGATGGGGCGGTGAAGCTGTATCGCCTGCTGCCCGACGGACGGCGCCAGATCACCGGCTTCCTGTTCCAGGGCGACTTCCTGGGCCTGGGCGGGCGCGGTCCGTCCAGCTTCACAGCCGAAGCCTTGACGCCGCTCAACGCCTGTCGCTTCCGGCGCGGCGACTTCGATCAGTTGTTGAACGCCCTGCCCGCGCTGGAGCACCGCCTGGTGGCCCTAGCCGGGGACGAACTGATGGCCGCGCAGGAGCAGATCGTGCTGCTGGGCCGCAAGACGGCGCGCGAGCGGCTGGCCAGCTTCCTGACCCGCCTGTCCGAGCGACAGGTGCAACTGGGCGGCGCTGTGGGCCACGTCCATCTGCCGATGACGCGGCTGGACATCGCCGACTACCTGGGTCTGACGATCGAGACGGTCAGCCGGGTCTTCACCCAGTTCAAGACGTCTGGCCTGATCCAGCTTCTGCCCGGCAATGACGTCGCCCTGCCCGACCCGGCCGCACTCAAGGCCTTGGGCGAAGGCGCCGCCTGATCCACTCCGGCCAAAGGGATAAGGGGACGCGGCCTGACGTTCCGCGCCCCTCCCCGCATCGGCTCTAGAACTTGCGGCCGACGCCGACCGACACCACCCAGGGGTCAAGGCTGACGCTGCTCTTCAGCGCGCCGCCGTTGATCTTGGCGTCCGTGTCGAACCACACCTTCTTGGCGTCCAGGTTCAGCGTCCACGGGCCGGAAATGTTCCAGTCGGCGCCGGCCTGCAGCGCCACGCCGAAGCCGTTGTCCAGGTCGACCTCGAAGCCGTTCTTATCCTTGCTGCTGAAGAAGGCCATGTAGCTGACGCCCGCCCCGACATAAGGGCTGACCGTCGCATTCGGCGTCGGACGGTATTGCAGCGTCACCACCGGCGGCAGCACCCAGGTCTCATGCACCGCCACGTCGGTCGCCCCGCCCTTGGCCCGGACCTCGTGCTGGGTCGCGCCCAGAATGGCCTCGACGGCCCAGTGATCGGCGACGAAATAGGTGAAGCCCAGCGTCGGCATCCAGTCGTCGCCCACATCGACCTTCAGGCCGCTGTCGGCCCCGGCGGCGGTGACGATGGCGTCGTCGGCCTGCGGCAGGACGCCCGTCATGCGGGCAGTGACGATCAACGAGCCCTTGCCCACCTGTTCGGGGGCGGCGTTCTGGGCCGAGGCGGCGCCCGCGACGGCCAGCAGACTGACGGAAGCGATAAGGGCGGCGGCGGTTTTCATCGGTTCAATCCCCGACATTCGCCGGGTCGGGAGGAGGCCCGGCTTCGATGTCTGCATGACGATGCGCCTGCCCCTCTCACGACGCCTTGATCCACCGCAAGCTACGGATATTTCGTGCGTTTCACCCAAGAAAAATCCCCTCCGGCCAGCGCCGAAGGGGATTGTTCAGTCAGTCCGTCAAACGACGGGGATCAGGATTCCGAGTGACCCTCGTCCCCTTCGTCGAACAGGCGGAACTCGTGCCACAGGCCGTTCAGCACGCCGAACGCCACCGCCAGGCCGAGGCCCAGGATCCAGGCGAAATACCACATGAGATGATCTCCTTTCGCGGGATCAGTAGAGGTCGGGGTTGGTCTTCAGCTCAGCCTCGGTCGAACGGCCCCACAGCACCTTATAGACCCAGGAGGTGTAGAGCAGGACGAAGGGCAGGAAGACCGCCACCACGATCAGCATGATGAACAGGGTCGTATGGCTGGACGAGGCGTTCCACACGGTCAGGCTGGACTGGGCGTTGATCGAACTGGGCAGGATGAAGGGGAACATCGACAGACCGACCGTCGAGATGATCCCGACCGCCGAGGCCGACGAACCGCCGAAGGCCAGGGCCGCCGACTTGCGCCACATCCCCAGCAGACCAATCGCAGCGCCGACGAAACCCAGCACCGGAGCGATGATCATCCACGGATAGCGGCCGTAGTTGTCCATCCAGGCGCCGGGCGCAGCCTCGACGGCCGTACGCAGCGGGTTGGAGACGCCGGCCGTGTCAACTGCGCCGATGATACGGAAGCCCATATCGCCGAAGGCCACCATGGCGCCGCCGATGGCGAACAGCACCAGGCTGGCCGCGCCGGCGATGGTGCCGATGGCGCGAGCGCGCTTCAGCACCGGACCTTCTTCGCCCTTGATCGCCAGCCAGGCCGCGCCGTGCAGAACAAGCATGGACACCGACAGCAGGCCGCAGATCAGGGTGAAGGGGGTGAACAGGCCCAGCAGGCTGCCTTCGTAGAAGCTGCGCAGATCGCTATCCAGACGGAAGGGCGCGCCCATCAGGACGTTGCCGACGGCGACGCCGAACACCAGGGCCGGGACGAAGCTGCCGATGAACAGGCCCCAGTCCCACATGGAGCGCCAGCGCGCTTCAGGCCGCTTGGAGCGGTATTTGAACGACACAGGGCGCAATATCAGCGCGGACAGCACCAGGAACATCGCCAGGTAGAAGCCCGAGAAGCTGACGGCGTAAACCTGAGGCCAGGCAGCGAAGATCGCCGCACCGCCGACGATGAACCAGACCTGGTTCCCTTCCCAGGTCGCGCCGATGGTGTTGATCACCATGCGGCGTTCCTTGTCGGTCTTGGCGACGAAAGGCAGCAGGGCGCCAACGCCCATGTCGAACCCGTCGGTCAGGGCGAAGCCGATCAGCAGCACGCCCAGCAGTCCCCACCAGATCAGGCGGAGGGTGGTGTAGTCGAGGGGAAGTTCCATCTCTCTTTTTCCTTCAACGACCGGGTCAGGCGACCGCGGGCTCGCCTTCCGCTTTGGCGTCGGCTTCACGGGCTTCCTGTTCGGCGAACGGCCCCTTCTTGACCGCGCGCAGGATCAGGCCGACCTCGACCACGGCGAGCACGCCGTACAGCAGGGTGAAGCAGATGATCGTGGTCAGCAGTTGCGGCACGCCCAGGCTGGACACGCCCAGGAAGGTCGGCAGCACGCCTTCCACGGCCCAGGGCTGACGCCCCACCTCGGCCAGCAGCCAGCCAGACTCGATGGCGATCCACGGCAGCGGGATGGCCAGAACGGCCAGACGCAGGAACCACTTCGTCTCATGCTTGCGCAGGGTGCACAGGATGAAGGCCGTTCCGAACAGGCCGATCATCAGGAAGCCGATGCCCGCCATGAAGCGGAAGACCCAGAACATCAGCGGCACGTTCGGCACGGTCGACCAGGCGGCCTGCTGGATCTGCTGCGGCGTGGCCGTGCGCGGATCCTCGACGTAACGCTTCAGCAGCAGGCCGTAGCCCAGGTCGCTGCGGACCGTCTCGAACTGACCGCGCGCGGCCATGTCGGTCGGGTCAGCCTTGACCTTCTCCAGGGCGTCATAGGCGACGACGCCGCGTTCGATGCGGTCCTCGGCGACGGCGACCAACTCCAGAATGCCTTCGACAGGCTTGTCGACGCTGCGCGTCGAGATCAGACCCAGGACATAGGGCACCTTGACCTCGAAGTGGGTGTGACGATCCTCAAGGCTGGGCAGGCCGAACAGTGTCAGGCCAGCGGGGGCCGGTTCGGTGCGCCACATGGCTTCCAGGGCGGCCAGCTTCATCTTCTGGTTGTCGGTCAGGGCGTAGCCCGACTCATCGCCCAGAACGACCACCGACAGCGACGACAGCAGACCGAACGCTGCGGCGACCGTCATCGACCGCTTAGCGAAGCCCTTGTGCTTGCCCTTCAGCAGATAGAAGGCCGAAATGCCCAGCACGACCACGGCGGCGCAGACATAGCCGGCGGAGACAGTGTGAACGAACTTGGCCTGGGCCACCGGGTTGAAGATCACCGCCATGAAGTCGGTGACTTCCATGCGCATGGTGTCGGGGTTGAAGGCGGCGCCGACCGGGTTCTGCATCCAGCCGTTGGCGGCCAGAATCCACAGGGCCGACAGGTTGGTGCCCAGGGCGACCATGAAGGTGACGAACAGGTGGGCGTGCGGCTTCAGCTTATCCCAGCCGAAGAACATCAGGCCGACGAAGGTCGCCTCCATGAAGAAGGCCATCAGGCCCTCGATCGCCAGCGGCGCCCCGAAGATGTCCCCCACGTAGTGAGAGTAATAGCTCCAGTTCATGCCGAACTGGAATTCCATCGTCAGGCCGGTGGCGACGCCCAGCACGAAGTTGATGCCGAATATCGCGCCCCAGAAACGGGTGATCGTCCGCCAGATCGGCCGACGGGTCATCACATAGATGCTCTCCATGATGACCAGCATGAAGGAGAGGCCCAAGGTGAGGGGCACGAATAGAAAGTGGTATAGCGCCGTCAGTGCGAACTGAAGGCGTGAAAGGTCTACGACCGCCAGGTCGATCATCGTTCCAGGCTCCTGACCGCCAGCCCCCATCGACCGGCGTTCTACTCTAACCTAAAGCGGCCCGGTTTGGCGCGCCTTGATCCTGATCAAAGCCAGAGACAGCGACTTGAACTAGAGGGCGTTTCGCCCAAAGACCTTTCGCCACATAGGCTTTTTGCCCCATCCTCTATCGTCGCCGGTTACGGTGGATGAGGCCGGATCAGGCCAGCTTTCCCAGAATGGCGCACCAGGAGACGTGATGACGGCCCAGCCGGTCGACCCTCAACAGGCGAATCCTCCGAGAATCGCAGAGACGGCTGCGCCTGCGGCCTGGCTGAAATCCGCCCTGTCCCCCTGGCGTCGCCTGATGAGCCTGGGCGGCGCCCTAGTGATCGCGGACACGGTTCCCGCCATCGGCTTCGCCGCCGGACTGGCCCTGGCCGTCGGCGCCCTGCCGCAAGGTCTGGCCGAAGCCGTTCCCGGCCTGATTCTGGCGGTCGCCGCCCTGATCGTGCGCGCCGCGCTCAATCAGGGTGCGGTCTTCGTCAACACCCGCGCCGCCCGCGCGGCCAAGAACGGCCTGCGCCGCCGTGTGCTG
>NZ_DAMCNG010000025.1:0-22422 GCF_032107865.1 Brevundimonas sp. | reverse complement strand
CAGGGCCTCGTCGGCGGCGCCGACCATCCCCTTGACCATCCGCCCGTCGCGGCCGGCGGCCTCATACTGGAAGGTCAGTTGATCGGTCATGCGGCGCGCCTCACTGGCCGGCGCCCGCGATGCGATAGACCTCGGACAGGGCGGTCTGGCCGCGACGCGCCTTCAGGAAGGCGTCGTCGGCGAAGCTGAGGAAACCCTCGGTGCGCGCAGCGGCGGTCAGCTGGTCCTCATCCGCCGAGGCGCGCATCCCCGCGATCAGGGCGGGCGACATGGGCGCCAGTTCATAGACGCCCAGACGGCCGCGGAAGCCGCTGTGGCCGCATTTGGCGCAGCCGACGGGCTCCATCCAGCGCGCCGGTTCATGCGCGACGACGCCGTGCAGATGTGCGGGAATCGTCTGTTCGTGGGCCGAAGCCTCGGCCGGGGTCGAGGGCCGGACGCAGTCGTCGCACAGGCGGCGAATCAGACGCTGCCCGGCAACCCCGCGCATGACGTCGGCCAGCAGATAGTCCTCGATCCCCAGGTCCAGCAGGCGCGGGATGGCGGCCAGGGCGGTGTTGGTGTGGACGGTCGAGATGACCATGTGGCCGGTCAGGGCGGCCTGGACGGCGATGCGCGCGGTCTCCGGATCGCGGATTTCGCCGATCATGATGACGTCCGGATCCTGACGCAGGATAGAACGCAGGCCCGCCGCGAAGGTCAGGCCGATCTCGGAGCGCACCCGCACCTGGATGACGCCAGGCAGGTCCAGTTCAACCGGGTCTTCGACGGTGATGATCTTGCGCTCGCCGTCGTTCAGGTGGGTCAACAGGCGGTAGATGGTCGTGGTCTTGCCCGAGCCGGTCGGGCCGGTGATCAGGAAGACGCCGTTGGGATGTTCAGCCAGACGCAGGAAGCCGGCTTCCTGTTCGGCGCTGACGCCCAGTTCGGACAGCTGCGGCAGGCGGCTGGTCTTGCCCAGCAGACGCAGGACGATGGATTCGCCCCAGGAACACGGCAGGGTCGAGACCCGCAGGTCGACCTCCTGGCCCGAGACGCGAATCGACTGGCGGCCGTCCTGCGGCAGGCGGCGCTCGCCGATGTCCATGCCGCTGAGCAGTTTGATGCGCGAACAGACGGCGTCGAAATTGGAGCGCGGCGCGCTGCGCGCCGTGGTCAAAACGCCGTCGATCCGCATACGGACCAGGAAACGGTCCTCATAGGGTTCGACGTGCACGTCGGAGGCGCGACGGGTCAGGGCCTCGGCGAAGACCGCGTTGACGAAGTCGATGACCGGCGCTTCCTGCGCCAGCTCGCGCAGGCGAGCCGCGTCAGCGCCCGCGCCCCCAAGGGCCGGGTCCAGCGCCGGGGCGTGATCGCGGGTCAGGTCTTCCGCCAACGCCTCGATCAGGGAGCGCTGGGCCAGGAAGAAGGCGACGGGCTCCGCTGTCGCCTGGTTGATGCGTTCGGCCAAGGCCGGGTCCAGGGGTTGGACGGCGGCGCAGACGATGCGGGCCTCGCCCGTCTCGTCCTGAGGCTCTTCGCGCCAGGCGACGGCTTCGCGGTCGGCCCACCAGGCCAAGGGGGAACCGATTTCGCCGAGGAAGGCCGAGATGCGCTCGGGCGCGGGGCCGTTCTCGGGCGCGAGAATCGGTAGGTCCAGCTGTTCGGACAGGACGTCCAGAAGCTGAGCTTCGGACAGGGCGCCCAGACGCACCAGGTTCAGTCCGATGAGGCCGCCGTTCTGCGCCTGAAGCGACAGGGCGTTGGCGACATCGGCGGGCCGGATCAGGCCACGCTCGACCAGCAGTTCGCCCAGACGCGGTCGGCCCGCGCGCGGGGCTGAAGCGGCGGCGGGTCGATCAGGGTTCACGGAAGGAGCGCTCACAGTCACCTGTCCGCTGTAGCGAGAGAAGCGAACGCCGTCCACCGGGCGGACCGCCTGAACGACAACGGCTTGGGAAAGGCGTGACGCGGACCGCCATCACGGCTTCACGCAAAAGAAAAGGGAGGGCGTAAAGCCCTCCCTTCCCCAGTTCAGGAATGAACCTGGACTTAGTTCACCGGCGGCGTGATGCCCAGCGAGTTTTCGTAGACTTGGCCGGTCGACTGGGTCGTGCGGACCTTGGCCGACAGACCGTTGGCTTGGCTCTGAACCGTGATCAGCAGGTCGCCGTTGGCGGCCGAGGTGCCGAAGGCGGTCTTCAGTTGATCGCCACGCACCGAAACGAAGGCGCCAGCAGCAACCGACGGGATGGTGTAGGTGCCGGTCGGAGCAGCCGAGCCGTTGTTGGCCTTCAGCGAGACGACGATCGGACCGATCGCAGCCGAACCGTTGTTGGCGATACGCAGGCTGGAGTTGGCGGCGCCGTTGTCCAGGGCGAACCACGGAGCGTAGAAGTTGGTGCCGTCCAGGCCGACGCGCAGCAGGGTGCGGTCGATGGTCGTCGGGCCGCTCCAGTTGGTGCCGTAGGTCGGCTTGATCACGGCGGCGTAGGTGCCGGCGGCGATCGCCGTATCGGCGGCAGTCGTCAGCTTCAGGTTAGCACCCAGGTCACCAGCCGCCAGGACGTACTTGGCGCTGGTCGCGGTCGCATCAGCCGGCAGGGCGGCAGCGCCGACCGTGGCGTCCAGGGCTTCGACTTGCGGGCCCGTCAGGGTCACTTCAGCGCCCGTGATGATGCCGCTGAGCAGACCGGTCCCCGTAGCCTTCAGGTCGATGAAGACCGAGTTGGTCGTGGTCGACCAGGTCGTCGTGGTCGCCGAGACGCCGCCGGCAGCGACGGTCACGTTGGTCGCGCCCGACGTCTTGAAGGTTTCGAAGTCGTTCAGAGCCGCCAGAACCGAGCCGGTCGAAGCCTTGAACAGGTCATCGAAGACCGACGAGAAGCCGACGATGGTCGCGGCGTTCGACGAGTCCAGATCGACGTTCTGACCAGCGATGACTTGCTGCAGGGCGTAGCTGACCTTGACGGCTTCCTTGCCGGTCACGGCCAGGTCGAAGTCTTCCAGAGTGACGGCGTCGATCGTCACCGGCGCGCCGGTCGTGTTCGAGACGGTCACGAAGGCCTTCAGGGTCTTGCCGCCGTTGCTCAGCACCGGGGTAACCGTGCCGGTCAGGGCGCCCAGGCGCACGGCAGCGTTCGAGACGTTCTCGAACTTGGCCGGGCCGGTCAGTTCATAGGTGACGACGAAGGTCAGGCCCGAGGCACCGTTCGCAACGTTGATCTCGTTCGTCAGGTCGGAGAACTGGAACGTGTTCGCGCGAGCCGGAATCGCCGGGATTGCCGCAGGGTTGCCCGCATAGTCCGTCTTCAAGCCAGAGGCCGGGAAGGTGTATTCCGAGGCGATCAAGTAGACTTCAGCGGGCACAGCAGGAGCGCCGCCAGCAGCCGGAATAGCGGCGCTCACTTGCACGCCAGCGATTTCCGAGTTGCTCGACAGAACGCCAGCGCTCGCGGCGCCAGCGAAGGCCATCGCACCCAGGGCGGCGGCAGTGAGAAGAAGCTTCTTAGTCATTTTGGTTGGTTCCCCAAAGAAACTTGTCAGTGGACGGCGCCGTTTTGTGAACGCCTCTCGGCCACAGTTCACACCCCCCGAGAGGAATGGCTGCGTCCATGGCTTTGCGCTTGTATCCCGGCATTCTTTGAAGGGTCAAGAGAGATATCACGGCTCTCTTGCCGCTATTTTTCCAATTGCATTAAACGCTTATTTGGAAATTCGAAATTGACTTCTGTTCAGTGAGTCTTTTTCGACGAATCTTTCGATTCGGTATCGTTGTTCGACGATATCCGGTTTATCGATCTGTTACTGTCAAGGTCAGACACAATTTTGTTGCATGAAAGCCTTCACCGCCTTGGCCTCCAGCGGCCGGGCCTTGCACGGCGTGGCGGGACAGGCCAAAGCTGTAGAGATAGAGCGTCCTCTCGGCGTTCGCCGCGCCTTTTGAACGAAGATGAACCCCGACAGCGTCCTGTTTCTTTCCCTGGACTCGTGCCGCCATGACGCCTTCATGGCGGCCGATGCGCCGGCGCTGAACAGCATTGCGCCGGTACGGCGGGCCAAGGCGCCCTCGCACTTCACCTATGGCTCGCACGCCGCCATGTTCGTCGGCTTCACGCCCGGCGTGGCGGAGGAGCAGACGCCCTTCTTCAATCCCAAGTTCGCGCGACTATTTCGGCTGAACTACGCCGGACACCCAGGAATGGCTCAGCCCGGCTTCCTGCTGACCGGCGACAACATCGTGGATGGATTCCGCAACGCCGGGCATCGCACCATAGGCACGGCCGCCATGGGCTGGTTCGACCCAGAGACGGCGGTGTCGGCGGCGCTGAGACGCGGCTTCGACGCTTTTCAGTTCGTCGGCCATCAGGGGGTGAAGCCGCAGGTCCGCTGGATCGAGGAACAACTGGCCGAAGCCGGCGAGCAGCCGGTCTTCGTCTTCGCCAATATCGGCGAGACCCATGTGCCCTACCACTATGAAGGCGCGCCGTGGCCGCGCGACGACAATCCCTGCGTCCCCTTCCAGACCGAAGACCGGTCAGCCGAATGTCGGCGGCGCCAGATCGCCTGCGTCGAATATGTCGATCGCGAAATCACCGCCCTGGTCGAACGCTTTCACGAGGCGACGGTCCTGATGTGCGCCGACCACGGCGACTGTTGGGGCGAGGACGGACTGTGGGAGCACGGCGTCTCGCACGAGATGACGCTGACGGTGCCGCTGGCGATCCGCTATCGTGGGCAGCCCCTCTAGCCCGCCGCCAAGACCCCGCGCAGATAGGCGCCGTAGTCGGCGGCGCCGAAGCTCTCGGCCAGGGCCTGAAGCGCGGCGGCGTCGATCCAGCCCATATGCCAGGCGACCTCTTCGGGGCAGGCGATCTTGAAGCCCTGGCGCTGTTCGAGGGTGCGGACGAAGGCGGCCGCGTCCAGCAGGCTGTCGGGAGTGCCCGTGTCCAGCCAGGCGAAGCCGCGCCCCAGACGTTCGACCCCCAGGCGGCCCTGCTCCATATAGGCGCGGTTCAGGTCGGTGATCTCCAGCTCGCCGCGCGCCGAGGGGCGCAGGCCAGCGGCTATCTCGGGCGCCTGGCCGTCGTAGAAATAGAGGCCGGTCACCGCCCAAGGCGAACGAGGGAAAGCAGGCTTCTCCTCGATAGAGAGAGGCCGCCCTGCAACATCCAATTCGACCACGCCGTAACGGCGCGGATCCGCCACGCGGTAGGCGAAGACCATCGCGCCGCGCTCTGCCGTCAAGGAACGCCCTGCCTCGGCGAACACTCGACCCGCGCCGTCGCCGTAGAAGATGTTGTCGCCCAGGATCAACGCCGACGGCCCAGCATCCACGAAATCAGCGCCCAGGCGATAGGCGTCAGCCAGGCCGCGCGGTTCGTCTTGGGCTATAAAGGATAGTTTCAGCCCCCACTGACTCCCATCGCCCAAAAGCGCCTGAAAGACAGGCTGATCACGTGGCGTGGTGATGATCAGGATCTCGCGAATCCCGGCCAACATCAGGGTCGTCAGCGGATAGTAAATCAGCGGCTTATCGTAAACGGGCATCAGCTGCTTGGAGACAGCCACCGTCATTGGATGCAAACGCGAGCCTGCGCCGCCCGCCAGGATGATGCCCTTCATTCTTCCGCCCGCCCATCATCAAACCGCGCCTGCTCGACTGCGGCAGTGACAGCGCTTTTCCAGTTGCGCGGCGCTGGAAGGCCCCACTCCCGCCAACGCGCAATCGATAACCGACTGTCAGCAGGTCGTAACGCCGCCGACGGCCAGTCGCGGGATAACAGCGGGCGAAGCTGCGGCGCCCCTACCCCAAAAGCCTGCGCCGATTGGAAGATCGCGTCCGCCATCTGGAACCTCGTAGCGCCTTCACCGGCGTTCGCGAAATGAAGCAAGCCGCCCCTACGTCCCGCCGTTTGCGCCGACAACGCCAAAAGGCCATCTGCAAGATCATCTGTAAAGGTCGGCGAACCGCGTTGATCGCTGACAACGTCCAGCGTCGCTCGCCCCCGCAGGTTCATCATTGCTGTAAGAAAATTGGAGGAAACACCGTCAAACAGCCAGGCTGTTCGCACCACAAGAGCCTCCGGATCACGCGCCAGAACTTCCAATTCGCCAGCGCGCTTGCTTTCACCATAGACGCCCAGAGGCTCGCTGGGGCTGTCTTCTCTCCACGGTCCCTCGCCATGCCCGAACACGTAATCGGTCGAAAGGTGCAGCAGAAACACTCCGCGGCGTCGCGTCGCGTCGGCCAGGCGCGCCGGCGCCTCGACATTCGCGGCCCAGGCCGCCGCTCGACGGCTTTCAGCTCCGTCGACATCTGTCCAGGCCGCAGTGTTGATCACAATGTCAGCCTTGATCTCGTCCAACTCGCGACTGAGATCCGCAGTCGTCAGATCAAGTTCACTGCGGCTTCGGTAGATCGGCATCAATCCTTGCGGCCAAGGCCGCCTTGCGAGGGCCCGCGCTACGCGACCGCTGCCGGTCACCAAGACGCGAGCAGCACACGTCACCGGATGAAACCCGCGTCCAGCGAAGGGTGAACCCGTCTGAGGCAGTTGCGTATCTCTTCCAGCAATTCATCCACCGAACCTGTCCAGCCTTCTCGCGCCATTTTCAGGTCACGAGCCGTCGAATATCGGACGGCGGCCTCACTGAAGCGTCCCACCAGTTGCAACGCCTGCGCCAGTTGAACCTCGGCCTCATACACGGCGGCCCCGCCTTCCTTCGCAACGTGAGATGCATAGTCGCGATACAGCCGGATCGCCTCGTCCAGACGGCCCTGCTCCTTCAACGCATGCCCATGGAGATTCAGGTAGTCTCTACGCCCAGCGGCCTCAAGAATCTGGAACCCCGCCTCAGCCTCCCGCCAGCGCCCAACGGCCATCGCCTTCATCGCCGTCTCGAGAGATTGAGCAAAGGGAGCGTCAGCGGCGCGGCGCTCGCCCGTGCGAAGCGCCTCAAGCAAACCTGGGTCGCCGGGCGCCAACTCTACCGCCTTGCGATAGAAGCGTACGGACTCGTCCGGATCTCCTTTGACGAAGTAGAAATGACCCATCTGCAGATGCAGATCCGCATCCGTCGGCTTCATCGCCAAGGCGCGCACATACTCCGTCTCAGCCGCTTCAAGTTCGCCAGCCTCCTTCAGCATGTGGCCCAATTGGACACGCGGGCCAAAGGCGTCACGCAGTTCCAGCGCCTGACGATACATTTCCGCCGCCCCCCGCCAGTCACGCTCGGCCTTTGCTGCCTGGGCGCGCTTCATCAAAGCCGCACGCGGATTCGAGGCTCCACCACGCACCCAGCGGCCAAGGGCTGCAGACGCCTTCATTCCGAGACCCATTCCAGACTGACTTCACGAGGACGCACAATCCAGTCCCCGGCGCCCTTCCTGACGGCATAGACCAGCACTTCAGAAATTAGGTGTTCAGGCATGACCCGAAATTCCGCATTGAAGACCGCAGAGCCCGAAATCGTCAGCCCCAGCAAGCGTTCCGCGCCGCCGTTGCTGGTCACCTCGACAGCGATCGCCGCATCGTCTTCCTGGCTCCAGTCCACGAGCAGGCGCCACAGGCCGGCCTTCAACGACCGCTTAGGTCCGGCCAACGCTAATCCCCCATGCAACTTCAGCCCGCCATCGACCAGACTGGCTTCACGCAAGGCCCCATCTGCAACAAGGCAATCTTTAGGCGACAGGCGTTTGAACAGAAGCAGCCGTTCCGATCGTTCGCCCGATACGATCGCCAGATCTTCGCCGCCCGCACTGCTGGCGACATAGGGGGAACGCCCTTCGGCCCGCGACGCCGCCACGACAGCAGCAACCGCCCCCCTTCGATCCAGATCGCCCTTGGCCAAGGCTTCCTGCAACGTCAAACGCTCGCGAAGCTCTGGGTCGCGGCCGAGTAGACGGAAATAGGCATACGTAATGAAGATCGCGTCATCTTCAGGCGCATGATCAATCAGAATGTCTTCGATCGCGAGTTCATCGTCGCCGCGCATCAGGCTGGTGGGCAGATGCACAGGCTCAGCGATAAGGCGTCCTTCGGAACGCGCCGACAGCGCCTCCCATATCCGCGTCTTGTTCACGCCTCGATAGATGGCCTGAACCATCGCGTGTTCTTCGCGCGGAGAAACGTCAGAGAGCCTCAGCCGCTTGACGGCGGACGCCACAAAGGCGTCTCCAGGCAGGCCGATCAAGTCGGAAGGAACAGGGGCAGGTGCGATATCACTCATTTCAGGCGCTCATGATCTGGGTTACGGCCCGCGCCGCCACCACATCCCAATGATGGTATTCGGCATATCGCCGACGCGCGGGGTCATGCAGGGTTCGGGCGAACTCATCGTTGGCCAAGGTCAAAATCGCCTCGGCCAAGGTCTCAACGTCAAGCCTTCGCACGACATGGCTGAAGCCTAGGAGATCCTTGAAGACCCCTGAGTTCGACAAGAGAGTCGGTCGATCCAGCGCCACCGCCATCCGTGCGGCGCCCGAAGCGCCCTCCTGAGATTCTCCATAGGGGAAGGCCAGAAGGTCACATGGCGCCAGCCGATCAACGATCTCCGTATCGGACAGGAAAGCATATGAGCGATCAACGACCGCATCGAGACCCAACCGTCCGATCAGGAACTCAACCCGGCTCTTGGCCACCCGGCTCTGACGATCACGTCTCTGGGAATTCGCGAGAACAAGATGGATGCGCGGATCGGAGCGCCGAGCTTCACCGACCGCCGCCACCAGAAGCTCAATGTTCTTGTGCGCCGTCAGGAAGCCGAAGGACCCAACCGTAAAGCGTTCAGGATCAGGTCGCCAAGGTCGACCGATGATGTTGACGCCATGAGGAAGGACTTCCCCGCGAACACCTGCTCGCCCCAACTCCTCTACATCTTGCGCCGAGTGGGCCACGACCTTGTCAAAGCCATGAAGCCAATCAGCTCCGCCATGAAGGGTTTCGGCCACATTATGGAGGGTGATGATCAGACGGTTTCGGTTACGGCGCAGCGACGGCAGAATCGCGCGCATGTCGCCTGCCGAGAAATATCCCGGATGGTGCTGGAACCACAGCGTCGACGCCGAAGTCTGGTTGCCCACCTTGTCGGCGAAACGCTGCAACGACACGCCATCATAGCCCCAAGAACGGTCAACCCGCGGATCATCGGGCTTCGCCATAGGAGCCAAGGGCCGACGAGCCCAGATACGCTTCAACCCATCTCGAAGCGGCGCCGCGCCATAAAACTGCTGCGAATAGGTAGCGATGCCGCACTCTTCATCCCACGTCGAGACAATCTCATAGTCATCGGACACAACGCGCGCGGCTTCGGTACGCCTCTCGGGAAGCACGCTTAAGGCGGCGACCGCCCGACGAGCCACGGCTTTCCATGTGAATTCACGCTGCATCAGTTGGCGCGCGTTCGCGGCCTTGGCCGCAGCTTCCTGCGGATTGTCGATCACTCGGCGAAGAGCTTGCGCCAAACTATGCGCCGAAGGATCTTCCCATAGGGAATAGATGGAAGCGACATGGGACGTCGACCGCGCCGGCTGGCTATCGACCAGGAAAGCGGTGTCGTCACGGCAGAAATCCGCCTGCCCTCCCAAACGCGTCGCGACTACAGGAACGCCCATGATCATCGCTTCAGCCAGAGGCAGGCCGAAGCCCTCTCCGCGGCTGGCCATTACGACGGCGGCCGCACTTGCGTAGAGTTGATGAAGCTCCGACGCAGACATCGATCGCTCCTCAACATGAATCGGCGGCGGCTCCGCTACTGACGCGCTCGCATCATAGGCAATCGCTCGAATTTGATTGTGAGGATTATGGCTGGTCTTAATGTAGAGCTCGACATCAGAACGCCCCTGGAACGCCTCTACGAAGCCTTTCACTAAGGCCTCAGGAGCCTTGCGCGGCAAACAAGTGGAAACATGCAGCAAACGGCGACGTTCCAGTTTTTCCCGCTCGGCAGGCACGCTAAAATGATCCACGCCATTGCCGACAACCGGCACGGGAATGACCACGCCTGATCGCTTGAGCGCATCCGACACATAGGTCGAAGTCGTCATGATCAGGTCAAGATCCTCATTGAAGCGGCGCGCCGTGATCGGCGAAATCTCGCTCTCTTCCCATGCCCAGCAGATGAAACCATTCCGCTGCCCCGCCATGCCTTGCGTTTCGGGCGGCCAAGCGTTGCGCAAGTGCACATCGACGGCCTGGGCGTGCGCCACGAGGCGCGCAGACAGGCCCAAACGCTCAATTTCGTCTAGCCCCTCATGCCTGTCGGTCGGCAAGATGCGGATATCCACGCCCTCGGCTATCAGGGCCAAGGCAAGTTGCCGATTGACGATCGCTAAGCTGGCGAAGCCACAGAACTGCCCCTCAATCAGCACGCGGCCGAAAGCGTGCGCTGTCTCTTTATCAGTCATAGGCAATATGGCGGTTCCCGAAAGCCAGGGAGAGAAAATTACTAGATATGAAAGACATCAGCACGACACCGGCGGGCTTAACCGCGTAAAGGGCTCGGCAAGTCGATCGAAGTTGCTGTTATAGAAAGGATCTTGGCCAAACTGTCCACCCCAACGCATCCAAAGTCGATCAACGGCGGCGCGCGCGGCCTGCCTCTGCTCCTCGGTAAGACCGTACCCGCGAGTCTTTGATTCTAGATGATAGAAGGTGGCGAATGGGCTGTAGAGCACCCTCCATCCTTCAGTTCTCGCTCGGAAGCACAAATCCACGTCGTTACCATCGACAGGAAAGGCCGCGCTCTCAAAGCCGCCGAGGTGAGCGAACTTGCTCGCCGCAATCGCCATACAGGCGCCGGTCACCGCCATCGCCTGCCGCACGACAGCATGCCGGCCCAGATAACCGCCGTCACACCCGGGAACACCAACACCTTCGTGCCTCAGGAAAAGATCCTGCTTGTCAGCAGCTACGAAGCCGCCGTGCTGGAGGGTTCCATCCGGATAGATGAGGCGCGCGCCAACCAAACCGACCTGCGGCCGCAACGCCTGGCTAGCCAGCTCGTCCATCCAGCCCGGACTGACCGCAATCGTGTCATTGTTGAGAAAGACCAGCACATCTCCAACAGCTTCAGCCGCCGCGAGATTGTTCATCAGCGCCCAATTAAACGCCCCCTCGAAGGGCAGAATGCGGACGTCACGATGGTTGGCAGCAAGATCGACAAAATACGCCTTAGTCTCCGGATCCGTCGATTCATGATCGACGATAATCAGTTCCATGCGCGCCTTATTGTCCTGTTCAAAGCGGAACAGGCTATCCACGCAGGGCCGAAGCAGATCCAGTCGATCACGTGTCGGCACAATAACGCTGACACGGACACCCGAAGTTAGCGCCCAACGAATCCGGTTGCGATGAGACGACGGCGCCGCCAAGATGTCTGGCTCCATGATCGGGCAAGCATCCAGACCAGATTCTTTTAGATATCTGGACACCACGCCCGCCCAGTCCTGAACCGGGCTAACGGCGACTTCAGCCTGCCGGGACTGAAGAACCAGGGCCTTATGGCCGATCAAGTGGCCTTGCGCATCCAGAGATAAGGCAGCGGCGCTGGGAACCGAGACGCCGAAATCAAGGCTCGTCATCACGGTTGGCCAAGCACTGCGCCGTAGGGTCAAAGACGACCCTACATATGGCTCCTGCAGCAGAAGGTCCGCATCGAAATCAGACTTGAACTGGGGCGACACACGTCGAGACGAGCTCCCTTCCGCCTCCAGAACATCCTCATCGAAATAAACAGCAGAGAAACCAAGCTGCTCATCCAAAAACTCAGCGGCCGCCGAAAGCAGATCATTATCGGCCACCGAACGCCCATCCATCAGGTGCACATAATCGGCTTCCAGCTCCAAGAGATGATGAAGCGTGGCCGATGTATGCACAACGGCAGGAACGCCCTCAACCAGAGCGATGCGTCGAGCGGCGTCATCCCAAACCATGCGATCCTCGTCTGGGACAACCAGATGCAGCGAGAAACGAGGATGGTTTTGCGAGACTATAGAGCGAACAGCAGCAGCGACCTGAAGCGCCGACGCTCGCAATCCATCAATCACCACCGCGATGGACTGACCGCTGTATGGCGGCGGTTCAGGCGCCTGGACAAGCCAAAGCTGATGGTGGGCGCTATACTCCTCAAGAGGTGTAGCCGCGTGTTTCAGGGTGTTCGGCAGGGCCTGCCGTAATGCCGTGATTTCGTTCGCCAAATGCTTGAGCCGACGATCGAAATCGCCGAATTCGCCTTGATCGAGAACCGATTGACGCACATCGACATCGCCTATCAGGCGCCCCGTCGAAACTTCGCGCACTTCCCCCTTGAAGGTGAGTTCAACTGGCGTTGTCGGAAGGGTTATTCGAAAGGCACAGCCGCCCGCGCCAGGAAACCGTTGCTCGATACCGCGATCAAAGACGGTGGCCAATCCACGGCCGATAACAGCCCCAGCACGCCATAATTCTAGTGAGACAGGTTCTTCACGATCCAGCCAACGCGCCCAGCCACTGACAACTCGTCCGTCACTGCCGTAGACTTCGCCTTGCAGCTTACTTGCATCATCAAGCGCCTGCCTCTGATTTTCAGAGCCAAACGCCACCTCCTGACCGACGAAGTTCAAAAAAACCTGATCGTCGAATAGAGCTTTGTACGCACGCAACCAGTTTACAGCCTCAAGAACATGACCCCTTGTCATCTCATCAAGCGGGAGGCGCGCATTCGCCCATTCAGCAGCCGCTGCCGTCGGTCGTTTTATTCCTGCACTCGTAGACGCACCTGCCAAAATCGGTCTTAGGGTTTGATGCTCAAACTCCTCCGAATTCAGACAAATACGAATGAGGTCATCTAGCGGGCGGCCCACATTCGCCTGAACCGTATGCTCGCTTTCAGGCGCCCGGCGGAGAAAAAATTGATACATGCCGACGACATCCTCCACCGTCGCCAGCGATCCTTTCTCAGCCTGCACCATGCCCATCGATCCCCTTGACTGTGAATCGAGATCACTACCGCAAATCGAGAAGCGTGTCCTCAGATCCCAGAACTGCAAGCGTTTGAGCCAACTGCGCAAACGCCGCCATGATATGATACATGGAGCTTGCTGGCGCAGGCTCATCGATAAACCGGCCTGAGCTAAGCCGTTTGTCGCGCCATAAACCGTCCGGCGTAAGATACCCCTGCAAAGCCACCAAAGCGTTGCGTGCATCCGCGAGAAGCCTGCTGCGCTCCCCGTCCCCGGCCGCTTCCGCAAGGATGAGGGCCGCCTTCAGTCGTTCCGTTTGCGGCCAAAGTCGCGCCCGATCACTCAGAACCGTCCCGTCGTCCAACACGGCGTCAACAGCAACACCGGACAGTTGATCCACGCCTTTCGCTCCAAACGCATATAACCGACGCGCTGCCGCCAAGGCTCCAGCGTGGTCCCGACGTCGCGCATAACGGGCGAGCAGCCAAGCCCATTCAAACTGATGCCCCGGCTCAACCAGCCGACCGTCTTCTCCCGCCGCCGGCTGCCACCGCTCGTCATAAAACTCTCGAAGGAAGCCGCCTTCGGCGTCAATAAGATGCTGCAAAGCCAGATCAACGACCCGATCGCTCCACGCATCCCAGCCGCCGGACACGTCCACATCTTCCCAAGCCAGGCAGGCCTCAAGCAAATGCATGTGGGCGTTAGACTGATACGGATGGTCGCCGACCTCGCGCAGACCAGGGCCTCCGACCTCGAACGCCTTCAGAGCATCGCGAAGCTCGACCGCCTGAACACGGGCGTCCAAGACCAAGCCTGAACGTTCAACCGAAGCCAAAGCCAGTAACACGAACGCTTGATCGTAGAGCAAGGCGGCATCGTCCAGCACACCGCCGTCCGCCGCCAAACGAGCGCGCGCCAGTCCGTCCGCTCGTATATGGGCGGAATTTAGAAAGTCTCGACCATCCTTGACAGCCCGCCGCCAGTTCCCACTCCACCCTAGGGCGCCGGCTTCTGCGCAGACATAAATCTGTCGCGCCTGAACCCGCGTACGTCGCGCACTCAAGACTGACCGCCCCTCAAGCGTCAGAACCTCCTCGAAAGCGCCCTCTTCCGTCTGACCCTGAGCTGTCCAGATTGGGAGAGATCGCACGCGCAGCCAACGCGCAAATACGCGAGCTGCCTCGCCAAGTGTTTGAACTTCCGTTCGAACAAAATCCAAATGACGAGGAGATATCGTCTTAATTCGCTCTACAATCCGCTTCACTTCCTGCGAACGCGAGAGCTCAGTCACTAGTACCGCATCGGGCTCCACGATGATGGCAAGGTTACGGACGCCGAGGGCGGCGACTAAGACCCCATCAGGCGCTCGGACAAGGCAACCTTCTGTGTCTTCGAGGACATGAGCCCCTACGTCACCTTCACCTGTCTCAGCGATAGCATCCCATGCGCCCAGGTCCGACCAAGCAAAATCCACATCCAACACAGAAGCGTGCTGGGTCTTCTCCATGACGGCATAATCGATGGAGATTCGCGGCGCATTCCCGAACGAAGAAGCGAGAACCTGCAGATGATCACCAGCCATCGGCAGGGCGCCCTCTGCTGCGGTCGCCACCCCCGGCGCGTAACGCACCATTTCGTCCAGCAAAACATCAGCGCGTGCGATGAAATTACCGCTGTTCCAAAGATAGCCGGCCCGAATATACTCGGCGGCTACTGATCGGTCTGGCTTCTCGACAAAACGCTCAACCCGCGACAACCCGCGCCCCGCAGGCCGGATGTAGCCGTAAGCGGCCGAGGGTTCCGTCGGACGAACCCCCAATGTGACGATCGAGCCTTCACGCGCCCCTTCGGCTGCTCTTTTCACCGCCGACCGAAACGCTTCATGATCAGGAATGTGATGGTCGGACGCCACAAAGGCGACAACACCGTCCGGCTCGACCCTCGCCACCCAGGCCGCCGCTGCCGCCATCGCGGGCGCCGAATCTCGCGCCTCAGGCTCCAATAGGATCTGCGCGGTCAGACCGATCTCGGCTAGTTGAGCGACAATAGCTTCGCGGTGCTTTATCCCGCCGACAACAACGAGGCGCCCACCCTCATCGGCCAAGGGCGCAACCCTCAGCGCCGCTTCCTGAAACAGCGTACGGTTACCTGCCAAGGGCACGAACTGCTTCGGTCGGGACGGTCGCGAGGCGGGCCACAAACGCGTGCCCGCGCCGCCGCACATAATCACAGGGTAGAAAGCCATGCGCCCCTTCTAACACCCATCCGCACAGAAGAAAGCGCAGGCGGACAGTTCCTGCCCTATCGCTGCTTCGCTCTTTGCGTGCCAAGGCAGACAAAACCACGCTAAGGAGCGGAGCGAGCTGCAAGCGCCATCTGAATTCAAGGGGATCTACGCTATGAGATTGGCATTTGTCGTGCTGGGAATGCACCGTAGCGGCACCTCATCGGTCGCTGGACTTCTGGCATTGCTCGGAGCCACGCCGCCGCGCACCTTGATGGGGCCGAAACCTGATAATCCTAAAGGTTTCTGGGAAAGCGAAGTGCTGATGACCTTCGACGACGAAATCCTTTCTCGGGCCGGGTCCGTCTGGGACGACCCCGAACCGCTGGACCAGCGCATCTTCGCCGGCGAGCCGGGGACAAACCTAAGACAACGCGCCGCAGAGAAACTCCACGAGGAATTCGGCGAGGCCGACACCATCGTCATCAAAGACCCGCGGATATGCCGCTTCTATCCCTTTTGGCGACAGGTTCTGGAAAGCGCAGGCTACCAACCTTTCGCCGTGCTCCCCATTCGCGACCCGGCCGAGGTCGCAGCCTCGCTCCACGGCCGGAACGGGATGCCTGTAGACAAGGGCCTCGCTCTGTGGCGGCGTCACGTCGAGGACGCTGAAATCGCCACGCGCGGACAGCCCCGACACATCCTGCTGTGGCGTGACCTACTCGGAGATTGGCGCAGCGCCCTCGCCCGCCTGGAAGCGAACTTGGGACATCCGCTTGATCTAGATGATCCAGCACGCCAGAGGCGTATCGAAGACTTCCTCAGCCCCGACCTCTCACAGCACCTGGGCCAAGCCTGCCCCTCGCCCGACGAAGAAACGCAATCCTTGTATGCGCGGATCAAACGATTGACCGTCGAAAACTAACGCCCCCGACGACCGACGAAGAAATAGGCATGGATACCCGTCGAGGCGCCGTCGTGAACGATCCGAACGTCCGTCATCTCATTCTTGTGAAACAGAGCAAGAATGGTATTGGCATCGTAGTCGAACATTTGAATATCCGGATGATCGTATGTATCTCGATCAACATACACAGTTTCACTGTAATATGAATCATTCCGAAAATACCGAACATGATCATTAAGATAATCAGCCCTGTCGGACGTCTTGAATATAGGAATATGAAGCGTAACAACTCCTCCAGGCTTTACGCACTGAAGTAGATCATTGATCAAAAAATACCCACGACGCGGCTCGATATGCTGCAGCACAATGTAGCTGTTCACCCAATCAGCCCTGACCCCGCGCCGCACAAGCGCCTCCGGCGTGTCGACGCATTCGACACCCACCCCTCTTCGCTCAGCGTTCTCCGCCGCCAACTCACGCATCGTAGGCGCGATGTCGATGCCATAAGCAGCGCCCGACAAACGAGCCATGGGAATCAAGAGGCGCCCAGCGCCGCACCCAAAGTCGATAACGGTTTCGAACGGCGGCGCCACATCCGGGAAGGTGGCGGAAAGCAGCCGCAAAAACCCCTCCACGTTCTCTTCGCCTGACGCAAAGAACGCATCCAACGCCGCGTCGTCCAGCTTATCTCTAAACCTGTCCTCTGTAAGGACCGCCCAATAGGCATTGTCCTTCGCCAGCTTCTCCCAATCGACTGCAGTGTCCCGCATTGAAGCGTCCTTCTACATATCAATGAATTATCGAGAGATGCCGCACAGAGGCAAGCGCCGCGATTGAAATTTTGACAGCTTACCTTTTACAGCACACCGATCACAGAACGTCGATCTAAAAAATCACCTGCAATCAGTCCCAAAGATAATATCGGCCTACCGGACCGCCGCCAGCACTTCCTCATCACAAACGACTGAAGACGCCGCACCCATATCCGGCGCCGCCTGCATCGGCCGACGTTCACTACCATCAACATAGTTCTGCAAAAAACACCGCATGGCGCGAGCTACGCCAATATGGTTCACCTCTCGGTGATCGTCCTCATAATACAACCCACCTGCATAACTTCCCGTAATGATTTCATACGAAGGGAAGTAATATACCCAATTTCGTTCCAAAATTACCTGTTCCGCAACCACCCTAAGAACAGATTTGCTGTATGTTGTAGAAACCAACACATGGCGACGCTCATAAGTAGCCGTCAACGGCACGGGAGAAACCGTAAGCAGAACTCGTACAGACGGATTGATTGCCTTCAGTCCGGCTAAAAAAGCTCCAGGTCGGCTTGGACCTCATCGACACCGAAGTTCTTAAACTCATGAACATCCGAATCGAACGCCCCGCCAACGACACCAGGAGCGACAGGAAAGATCGATCCATCGCAACGAGATCGCCACGCTTCAGTCAGCCCTAGGGTAAAAACGAACACATCACATTCGAGGAACATCTGCCGAACGGCCGCGAGATGCGCACTTCGAGCTTCAGCCACCTCAACTGGACCGGCGAAGCCGTCTGGATCAATCTGCTGACGATAGATATCCACGAATCGCCCATCCGGACGTTGCAGGTAGGCTCCGAAACGCTTGAAGCGGTAGGCTCCCTCCACGCCCAGGTGTTCGCCGATCTCCGGGTAAACCGCCCACACCGCGCCAATCGCCAAATTATCCTGAGGGATCACATGCGTCTCGACATCAGGCACTCCCATAGACTTCATGACACTACGAGCGACACCATAAAGGCAGTGGATCTTGGGATGATCAATCGTATGCATGAAAGCTTGGCTCCGCCCCCAGCGACGAACTTCATTCTGGATATCGAATTCATGCGCAGCAAAGTCATTCACCAAACGATCTCGTTGAGGCAGCCAGTAGTCCATGAAACCGCAACGTTCATAAAAATCGCCTCGGAAGAGCGAAGCAGCGTCATCCTGGCTCATCCCCTTTTGATGCGCGGCGATGATGATGAGGGAATGGTAGGCGTCCATCGGCCCCTTAAGCATGCCATTGACGCCGCCCGCATAGACGCAATCGGGATGGTATGCAGAAAATGATATATTAGGAATAACAGTCAGATGAGGCGCGCTAGAAAGATCCAGATTTGGAGTTGCAAACACCTCAGGAGAAACTAGAACACGAAAATAATCTTTGAATCGATCAAGCGCACCCTCAACATCTTGCCGAAAAGACCAAATATCTAAAGGCGTCACATCGAAATTTGGATTGACCATTTGGAACGAATTGGCGAGACCTGTTGTCTGGCAATTCGATATCAACAACCATCGCTCTACAAGCGCCTCCAGATCAAGATGCTGGCTTCCTAGCACTCCTAATGTCAGACAGGTCGAGCCGAAACAGATTCTCCGACACGTGACTCCCGCCGTCCTTGGGGCTATCGAGCGCGCACGATGATAGAGACTGATCGGCAATCCGAGGAACGCGGCTGGGAGACGGCGAAGACGCTCGCCGAGGCCCTGCCCTATATTCAGGTTTATGACCGCGAGACCGTGGTCATCAAATACGGCGGCCACGCCATGGGCGAGAGCGCCGTGGCCAAGCAGTTCGCCGCCGACGTGGTGTTGTTGAAACTGATGGGCGTGAATCCCGTGGTGGTCCACGGCGGCGGCCCGCAGATCAGCGCCATGCTGGACAAGGCGGGCGTGAAGTCCGCCTTCGTCGACGGCCTGCGCGTGACGGACAAGGACACCATGTCGGTGGCCGAGATGGTCCTGTCCGGCGCGGTCAACAAAGAGATCGCCCACTGGATCACCGTCGCCGGCAAGGAAGCCGACGTGCGCGGCGTCGGCCTGTCGGGCAAGGACGCCGGTCTGCTGACGGTCGAGAAGACCAAGCGCACCAAGCGCGATCCCGACAGCATGATCGAGCACGAGGTCGACCTGGGCTTCGTCGGCGAGCCGACCAAGGTCGACCCCAAGTTGATCAAGGGCCTGATCGCCTCGGAGACCGAGGACTGGGTGCCGGTGATCGCCCCCATCGGCGTGGCCGAGGACGGCCAGACCTATAACGTCAACGCCGACACCGTGGCCGGGGCCGTCGCAGGCGCGTTGCACGCCAAGCGGATGTTGCTGCTGACCGACGTGCCGGGGGTCAAGGGCGCCGACGGCGAGATCATCCGCCAGATGACGCTGGACGAGGCGCAGGGCCTGATCGACGACGGCGTCGCCACCGGCGGCATGATCCCCAAGCTGGAAACGGCCATGGCCGCCATCCGCGCGGGCGTCGAGGCCGTGGTCATCCTGGACGGGCGTCGTCCCCACGCCATGCTGGTCGAGCTGTTCACCGAGCACGGCGCCGGCACCCTGGTCCGACGGAAGTGACGGGTTCGGCGTCGAACACGGCGCCTGAAACCGCGCCTACCGAGATCGGCGCGGACTTGCGCCATGTGCGGTCCTGGGTCTTCGACCTGGACAACACCCTGTACCCGCCGGAGACGCAGTTCCTGCGCCAGGTGGAGCAGCGCATCAACCAGTATGTCGTGCGGACGTCCGGTCTGGAATCGGCCGAGGCCCTGTCGGTGCAGCGCGGCTATCTTCACGACTACGGCACCTCCCTGGCCGGGCTGATGATGCACTATGAGATCGACCCGCATCACTTCCTGGCCGAGGTGCATGACGTGCCGCTGGACGTGTTGACGCCCGATCCCGGCCTGCACGCGGCGCTGGAGCGGCTGAACGGCCCGCGCCTGATCTTCACCAACGGCTCGGCCGGTCACGCCCAGAGGGTGATGGAGAAGCTGGAGCTGACGCCCTTCTTCGACGGGGTGTTCGCCCTGGAAGACGCCGACCTGATCCCCAAGCCGGACCCGCGCACCTTCCACAAGATGCTGACGCGCTTCGGCGTCGATCCGGCCACGGCCTGCTTCTTTGAGGACACGCCCAAGAATCTGGAGCCGGCGCGCGACCTGGGCATGACCACCGTGCTGGTCGGAACCAAGGCCTTCACCGCCGAGGGCGACCACATCCAACACCGGGCCGCCTCCCTCGGCCCCTTCCTGACCACCGCCATGCTGGACGGAGATCCGCAATGACCGACCTGACCCACCTGGAATCCGTCATCGAGGCCGCCTGGGAAGCCCGCGCCGAAGTCTCCGCCGCCACGCGCGGCGAGGTGCGCGACGCCGTGGATACCGCCCTGGCCCTGCTGGACTCCGGCCAGGCGCGCGTCGCTTCGCGCGGCCAGGACGGCGTGTGGAGCACGCACCAGTGGCTGAAGAAGGCGGTGCTGCTGTCGTTCCGTCTGAACGACAACGTCATCATGCGCGCGGGCCACGCCCCGACCCTGCCGCTGTCGGCCGATCATCCGGTCGCTGTCGGCCCCTTCTGGGACAAGGTGCCCAACAAGTTCGGCGACTGGAGCGCCGCCGACTATCAGGCTGCAGGCTTCCGCTCGGTGCCGGGCGCGATCGTTCGTCGCGGCGCCTATGTCGGCAAGAACGTGGTGCTGATGCCGTCCTTCGTGAACATCGGCGCCTATGTCGATGAAGGCTCGATGGTCGATGCCTGGGCCACGGTCGGTTCGTGCGCCCAGATCGGCAAGAACGTCCACCTGTCGGGCGGCGCAGGCATCGGCGGCGTGCTGGAGCCGCTGCAGGCCAACCCGACCATCATCGAGGATGGCTGCTTCATCGGCGCCCGCGCCGAGGTGGCCGAAGGCGTCATCGTGCGCGAAGGCGCGGTCCTGGCCATGGGCGTCTATCTGTCGGCCTCGACCAAGATCGTCGACCGAGCGACGGGCGAGATCTTCCGCGGCGAGGTGCCGGCCTATTCCGTCGTGGTGCCGGGCGCCCTGCCCGACCCGAACGGCGGCCCGTCGCTGTACTGCGCCGTCATCGTCAAGCGCGTCGACGCCCAGACCCGCGCCAAGACCGGCGTGAACGAGCTGCTGCGCGACTGACGGCACGACGTTTTTTCGCTCGCCTTCCCGATCGCTCAGGGGCCTAATACGCTCCAGGGATCGGGAGGAGGCGGAAGATGAAGCGGTTGCGCTGGCGTCAGGCGGCGGTGTCGATCGGAGCCTTGAGTCTTCTGGCCTTCCCCCTGGCCGCCTGTGGCGGCGGGGGCGGAGGGGCCGGCGGGATCGTGACGCCGCCGCCTCCCCCTCCGCCACCACCCCCTCCTCCTCCGCCGCCCCCTCCGCCCTATCCGCCGCTGGACGGGAGACCTTCCGAGAATTCAGCTGAGTTCCATCGGAACTACGGCGTCTTCAACACCACAGCCGCCGCCGCCTGGCAGCAGGGCGCCACAGGCAAGGGCGTCACGGTGGCCGTCGTGGACAGCGGCATCCAGATGAACCACCCGGACCTGGGGACGAACATCTCGTCCCTGTCGACGGACATCGTTGCAGGACGCGATCAGCGCGAAGGCACAGACCGCCACGGCACCCGCGTCGCCAGCGTGATCGCCGCGCCCTACAATGACTTCGGCACGGTAGGGATCGCCTTCAACAGCACCATCCTGTCGATCCGCGCCGACATCAGCGACTGTCAGGACGTGGACGACGATATCTGCTTCCGCAGTTCGGATCTGGCCAATTCGATCAACTACGCCGTTCGCAACGGCACCCGGATCATCAACCTGTCGCTCGGCGGGGAAGACCCCATGGGGCCCCTGTTCGAGAACGCCCTGCAGAACGCGATCCGCGAAGGCGTCATCTTCGCCGTCGCGTCCGGCAACGACGGCAAGGCCAATCCGGACTGGCCCGGCCGCTACGCCGTCGACCCTCGCTTCATGGGCGGCATCATCGTGGTCGGAGCCCATAACAACCTGAACGAGATGGCGGACTTCTCCAACCGCGCCGGCGTCGCTCAGAACTGGTATCTATCCGCCCCCGGCGCCGACGTGATCGTGGACTGCGAGGACACTTCTTGCTGGCGCGTGAGCGGAACCTCCTTCTCTGCGCCTGCGGTGGCCGCCGCCATGGCCCTGCTGAAAGAGGCCTTCCCCAACCTTTCCGGCAAGGAGATCGTCGAGATTCTCCTGAGAACGGCCAATGAGGTCGGCGACCAAGGCACGGACACCGTCTACGGCCGGGGCCTGTTGAGCATCGTCCGCGCCTTCCATCCCATCGGCGCGACCGCCGCGCCCATGGCGGCGGGGGCGCCCATGAACATCGCCATCGCGCCCGGCGCCCATGTGGGCGGGCCGTTCGGGGATGCGATGGGCCGGACCGGCGCGCTGAGCACCATCGCCTATGACGAATATGAGCGGCTGTTCCGGGTCGACCTGGGCCTGGCCTACGGTCCGGCGCCGCGCCGCAGCTGGCAGCCGGAAACGCCGACGCCCATGCGCCAGTCGCA
>NZ_DAMCNG010000024.1:0-22906 GCF_032107865.1 Brevundimonas sp. | reverse complement strand
GGGCCGGGCGGGCGCTGGCGCGGTCCGCCGCCGTTGCAGGGGCAGACGGTCGAGGGCGCCCAGGCCATGCAGGCCCTGTTCCGCTCGGTCGAGCCGATCGCCGCCGCCCTGGCCCACGGCGCCATCGACGACCCGGAGCGGCTGGACGATCACATGGAGGCGGTGGCGCGCTACGGCTTCGGCGATCCAGCCCTGGACGGGCTGGCTCAGGAACTGGTCCGACTGCGTTTCTCGGGCCGGACCCTTGACTCCGCCGCCCTGCGCCGCCATCTGGCCCAATCGGGTCATGATGCCTTGATGCACGAGGTCGAGAAGGCGGCGGCGAAGTCCGGCGCGCCATTCCTGGCTGCAGACAAGCCCCTCGGCGAGGCGAGGATCCGGTGGTCGCAAGCGTTCGACGCTCTGACCCGCGCAGCGGCGTTGGACGAGGCGCTGGCTTCAGCGAAGTCGGAGGCTCACCGGGCCTTCGATAACTCGGCTTTCGCTTTGGTGAAGGCCGAGCGTGATGCCCTGCGGCGAGCCATCAAGACCGGAACGATTTGGGAAGACGCGGCTTCTTCGTAACCAACGAAGTCGTCGGGCGTTGTATTTTCGCCGCAGGGGACTGATCACCCCCGTCGGCCGTGGAGACAGACTGAATGAGCGCGCAGACCGAGACGCAGGACGCCGAAACCAACGCTGACGGGCCCCTGCTCGATCTCACCGACGCCGGGGTGAAGAAATTCATCCGTCAGGCGAAGACGCGCGGCTATGTGACGATGGAGGAGCTGAACAAGGTTCTGCCGTCCGAAGAAGTCACGCCGGACCAGATCGAAGACATCCTGGCCATGCTGTCGGAGATGGGCGTCAACGTCGTCGAAGCCGAAGAGGACGCCGCCGAGGCGACCGGCACCGACGTGGCCGCCGCCGCCGAGACCTCGGTGGCCGAAGCGCCGGCCAAGGCCGCCTATGACCGCACCGACGACCCCGTGCGGATGTATCTGCGCGAAATGGGCACGGTCGAGCTGCTGAGCCGCGAGGGCGAAATCGCCATCGCCAAGCGCATCGAGGCCGGTCGCGACGCCATGATCTCAGGGCTGTGCGAAAGCGCCCTGACCTTCGAGGCCATCATGGTGTGGCGCGAGGAACTGGCCAACAACCGCATCCTGCTGCGCGAAGTGATCGACCTGGACGCCACCTACGGCATCCTGAATCCCTCGTCCCTGCCGCACAACCAGCCCGCCCCGGCTCAGCCGACCGGCGAGCCGGACGGCGACGGCGAAGAGGACGACGACGAGGACTTCGACGACGGCGGCGCCATGTCGATCTCGGCCCTGGAGGCCGAACTGCGCGACGGCGTCATGGAGGTTCTGGACGCCATCGCCGTCGATTTCGGCGAGTTCCGCAAGCTGCAGGACAAGCTGGTCGAGGCGCGCCTGAAGGGCGACGTCCTGACCGCCAAGGACCAGAAGACCTATGAATCCCTGACGGCGTCCATCTCGGATCGCCTGAAGACGATGAAGCTGAACAACGCCCGCATCGAGGCGCTGGTTGAGCAGTTGTACGCCATCAACAAGCGCCTGATCGGCCAGGAAGGCCGCTTGCTGCGTCTGGCTGACGGCTACGGCATTTCGCGTCCCGAGTTCCTGAAGGCCTACTTCGGTTCGGAAATGGACCCGAACTGGGCCGAGCGCATCAAGGAGATGGGCGTCCGCTGGACCAAGTTCAGTGAGAACGAAACCACTCAGATCAACACGATCCGCACCCATATCGCCTCTGTCGCCACCGAGGCGGGCGTGCCGATCGACGATTATCGCCGCATCGTCCAGATGGTGCAGAAGGGCGAGCGCGAAGCCCGTCAGGCGAAGAAGGAGATGGTCGAGGCCAACCTGCGCCTGGTCATCTCCATCGCCAAGAAATACACCAACCGCGGCCTGCAGTTCCTGGACCTGATCCAGGAGGGCAACATCGGTCTGATGAAGGCGGTCGACAAGTTCGAGTACCGTCGCGGCTACAAGTTCTCGACCTACGCCACCTGGTGGATCCGTCAGGCGATCACCCGCTCGATCGCCGACCAGGCCCGCACCATCCGCATCCCGGTTCACATGATCGAGACGATCAACAAGATCGTCCGCACTCAGCGCCAGATGCTGCACGAGATCGGCCGCGAAGCGACCCCGGAAGAGCTGGCCGAACGCCTGGCCATGCCGCTGGAGAAGGTCCGCAAGGTGCTGAAGATCGCCAAGGAGCCGATCTCGCTGGAAACGCCGATCGGCGACGAGGAAGACAGCCATCTGGGCGACTTCATTGAAGACAAGAACGCGATCCTGCCGATCGACGCCGCCATCCAGAGCAACCTTCGTGAGACAACGACGCGAGTGCTCGCGTCGTTGACCCCGCGCGAAGAAAGAGTCCTGCGGATGCGTTTCGGCATCGGCATGAACACCGACCACACCCTGGAAGAGGTCGGCCAGCAGTTCAGCGTGACCCGCGAACGCATCCGTCAGATCGAGGCCAAGGCCCTGCGCAAGCTGAAGCACCCGTCGCGGTCGCGGAAGCTGCGGTCCTTCCTGGACAGCTGATCGGTCCGATCGTTCAAAGACTTGCGCCGGCGGGGTTTCGACCTCGCCGGCGTTTTCGTTCTGGGGCGCTGCGTCTGGGGGCGCTGCGACGGGACTTCAGGGGATGATCAGCGAGGCGTCCGTCTTCACACGGTCCAGGGCGATCAGGGAGCGGAAGCGGTTGATGCTGTCGTTCTCTTCGAACAGCCGCTTCGTCAGCGCCTCATAGGCCGCCATGTCGGTGGTGACGACGATCAGGATGAAGCTGGTGCCGCCGGTGACGTAGTAGCACTGCTGCACCTCGGGTTCGGCCAGGAAGCGGGCCTTGGCGTTCTGCACGGTCTCGGCTCGCTCGTCCTGGAGATAGACCTCGACGATGGAGGTGATGGTCAGGGGGATCGACTTCGGGTCCACCAGGGCGACGTTGCGGCGGATGACGCCGCTGGCCTCCATGGCCGCGATCCGACGTTGAACAGCGGCGGCGGACAGATTGACGGCTTCGGCGATGGCGCGTTGCGGCGTCCGCGCGTCGCGCTGGACGATGCGCAGGATCGCGCGATCAAAGCTATCCAGCGAGCGTTGTGGAGAGGCGGGTCGTGCGGCCATCAGCGGTCTTTTTTGCGCGAGTTTTTGTTGCGTTTGGGCCTGTGATCGAGAGGAAACGCCCCGTCCGCCCCTTGGTATAGCTCGCCGCCAAGCCAAGCGGGAACTGGAAATGACGGCGCAAATCATCGGACCGGGTCGAAACAACCGGACGGCGCTCGGCGTCGCCTGCGGCATCGGCGCGGGCGCGCTGTGGGGGCTGGTCTTCCTGGCGCCGGAGCTGGCGCGCGACTTCAATCCCCTGCAACTGACGGTGGGACGCTACCTCGCCTATGGCCTGATCGCCTGGGCGTTGCTGGCGGCGCGGTGGAAGGCGGTGACGACGCGGATCGGGCGGCGCGACTGGCTGAACCTGTTCTGGCTCGCCCTTACCGGCAACACCCTCTACTACATCCTGCTGTCGGGGGCCGTGCAGACGGGCGGCATCGCCATGACCTCCCTGGTCATCGGCTTCTTGCCGGTGGCGGTGACCATCATCGGCAGTCGCGACCACGGCGCCGTGCCGCTGAAGCAGCTGCATCTGCCCTTGCTGCTCTGTATCGCCGGGGCGGTCTGCATCGGCTGGCAGGCCCTGGCGGCGCCGGTCGAGACCTCGCACATGACGCGATTTATCGGCTTTGCCTGCGCCGTCGGCGCCCTGGCCTCATGGACTTTCTTCGCGGTTCAGAACGCGCGGCGACTTCGCCAACTGGAGGCGGTGTCCGCCCACGATTGGAATCTGCTGACCGGCGTCGTCACCGGGGCGCAAAGCCTGCTGCTTCTGCCGGTCGCCCTGTTGACCGCTTCGGGCGCGCAGCATGAGGCGGCGGACTGGGTGCGGCTGGCGGGGGTCTCGGTCGGCGTGGCCGTGCTGGCCTCGATCGTCGGCAACAATCTGTGGAACCGGATGAGCCGCCTGCTGCCGCTGACCCTGGTCGGCCAGATGATCCTGTTCGAGACCCTGTTCGCCCTGATCTACGGCTTTGGTTGGGAGCGACGTCTGCCGACGGCGATGGAGGCGCTGGCCTTTGTTCTGGTGGCGCTCAGCGTCGCTGCCTGCCTGCGCGCCCACAAGGCGAAGCCGGGCGTCGCGCATGGCGGCGCATAGGCGCAGACGCCGGGGCCGGTGCGCGACCGACCCCGGCGCGGTTTGTCAGCTGCGCTCGTCGAAGACGGTTTCGAAGCCGCCCCACATCATGCGCTTGCCGTCGAAGGGCATGTCCATGTTCGCCATGGCGGGGTCGTCCTGCATCTTGGCCCAGGCGTCGTCGGCGGTCTTCTTGTCGGGCCAGATCAGCCAGGAGAAGACGACGGCCTCGCCGTCCTCCAGCTTCACCGCCATGGGGAAGCTGGTGACCTTTCCGTCCGGCACGTCCACGCCCCAGTTCTCGATCTGGGCGGTGGCGCCATAGCCCTTGAACAGGGGCCAGGATTTGCGGGCGGATTCAACATACCGCTCCTTGTTCTCGGCCTTTACGGGGGTCAGGAAGCCTGTGACGTAGCTCATCGTGGTTCTCCTTTTGTGGGCCCCTGTCGCTCGCCGGGTTGCGGTTCGCGGGGTGAGGGGCGTGGGCGGATCGTCGGGGCAGGGGTGGTCGTCGTCTTGGTTGAAAGCGACAGATTGGACGGCTTAGCTTCGCGGCCTACCCGATCCTGTCAGCAGCGGCCTCGATGGCTGCGATGTCGATCTTGTGCATCGTCATCATGGCCTCGAAGGCGGCCTTGGCGCGGGCGGGGTTGGGATCGTCGTAGAAGGCCATCAGACGGCGCGGCGTGATCTGCCAGTTCACGCCCCAGCGGTCTTTGCACCAGCCGCAGGCGCTTTCGGCCCCGCCGTTACCGACGATGGCGTCCCACAGACGATCGGTTTCGGCCTGGTCGTCAGTCATGATCATGAACGACACGGCCTCGGTCTGGGGGAAGATCGGGCCGCCGTTCAGTCCGACGTAGCGTTGTCCGGCCAGGGTGAACTCGACCACCAGTTCGGATCCTGCCGGGCTGGACGGATTGTCGGCGGGGCTGGCGACGACGCGCTCGATGCGGCTGTCGGGCAGGCCCAGCGAGACGTAGAATTCGGCCGCCTTCTTCGCCTGGCCGAGGTCGTACCAGATACAGGGAATGATCTTGTCGCTCATGGCGCGCTCTCCTGCGGGGTGAGGTTTTCGGCGACCTGGGCCAACTGGTCGGCGGCGGCGCCCCAGCCGGGCTCGAAACCCATGTCGCGGTGGGCCTGCATGGCCTTTTCGTCCCAGTGCCGGGCGTGGGCGGTGTAGCGCGTGCCGTCGCCTTCGGGCTCGAACGTGTCGATGCGGACGAAGTTCATCTCGCCCGGCTGAGGGATCCAGCCTTCAGTGAAGGCGCCGGTCGTCACCAGGCGGCGGCCCGGCTCCACCTCCAGCACTACGCCGCGATACTCATGCCGCTCGCCCTCGGGCGACTGCATGACGACATCGGCGCGGCCGCCGGGGCGCAGGTCGTGGTCCACGGACACCGTGCTCCACGGGCGGGGAGTGAACCATTCGGTCCCGTGCCGGGTCCAGGCCCGCCACACCGTCTCGGGCGAGGCCTTGATGAAGCGGCTGACGCTGAGTTCGTACAGCGCGCTCATCGCTCAGCCCCCGCCGACCTGGGAGGCGAAGGCCTCAGGCCCCTGGGCGGCGGCTTCCGGGTCCATCCACATGACCTCCCAGATGTGGCCGTCGGGGTCGGCGTAGCTGCGGCCGTACATGAAGCCGTAGTCCTGCCTGGCGTTGGGGTCGGCCTGGCCGCCGGCGGCGGCGGCGCGATCAACCACGGCGTCGACGCCCTCCCGGCTGTCCTCCGACACGCAGATCAGCACCTGGGCCGTCTTCTTCGCGTCCGGAATGGCGCGGTCGGTGAAGGTGGCCCACTTCTCATGCGTCAGCAGCATGGCGTGGATGGTGTCGGAAAAGACCATGCAGGCCGCCGTCTCGTCCGAGAACAGCGGGTTCATCGTCGCGCCGACCGCCTCATAGAAGGCGACGGAGCGCGGCAGATCGGCGACCGGCAGGTTGATGAAGATCAGCTTGGGCATCGGCGGTGGTCCTCCCTTGCGCGGCCCTCCCTCCCCGGACGGCCTGCCCTATGATGTTGGTCGTTCTGCGCCTTGATGTTATGTTAGTCAACCATGAAGTTAGAAAAAGTAACTACTAAGTTCGAATCCCGCTCCCGGCGCTATCACGACGCCTGCGGGGCGGCGCACGGGCTGGACCTGGTGGGCGAGCGTTGGGCCTTGCTGGTCATCAGAGAACTCATGATGGGGCCGCGTCGTTTCAGCGATCTGCGAAAAGACCTGTGCGGCCTGTCCGCCAATGTGCTGACGCAGCGGCTGGAGGGGCTGGAGGCCTCGGGCGTCGTCCAGCGCCGCAAGCTGCCGCCGCCCGCCTCGGTCCAGGTCTATGAGCTGACCGACTGGGGCTATGAGATCGAGCCGGTCTTCATGGTGCTGGGCCGCTGGGCCGCGCGCTCGCCCCAGCATGATCCGACGCTGCCGATCAGCGCCGTCTCCATCATGCAGTCGTTCAAGACCATGTTCGATCCCGCCCGCGCGCAGGACGCCGAGATGCGGTTGGGCTTTGTTCTGGGCGAGGATCGGATGGTCGTCAGCGTGGCGGGCGGCGTCATCGACGCCGTGCGCGGCGAGGTCGAGGGTTGCGACGTCGTGGTGCGCGCCCCGGCCCAGGTCGTGGCCGCCGCCGTCTACGGCAAGGTTCCGCTGGTGGCGCTGGAAGGCGAGGGGGCGATGACGATCGAGGGCGACCGGGCGACGTTCGAGCGGTTCGTCGACTTCTTCCACCTGCCGGAAAAGGCGGGGTGAGGGCTAGGGCCTAGACCAGAATATCCAGCAGGGTTCCCGTCATCTCATCCGCCGTGCGAGCCACGGCGGCGTTGGCGGAAAACTCGCTCTTGGCGCGGATCTGCTCGACCGCCTCGACGGCGTAGTCGTCCATGCGGCCCGAGGCGACACGGCGGGCGCTATCCTCCAGCCGGGCCGAGGCGGCCTGCATGCCGGCGGTGGCGGTGCTGAGCGGCGAGATCATGGACGATCCTCCTGCGGACGCAGGTCTGAACCCGGCCAGCATCGCCCCTGCGTGGTCAACGCCCGATCAACGGACGTGGTGAACGGCGGTCGATTCTTCTAGATGGCGCTGAAAGCCGAGGCGTCGACTGTGACTTCCTCGACCATACGGACAGAGACGCCAAGACTGCGCTCCTTCAGCAAGTCGCAAAGCGTGTCGCCGTCTACCAAATCGATTGCGGGAGCGCCGTCTCGGGTCGCCTCTCTTCGAGCTTCGCTTGTGAATGTGCCTGTCGTGATGATCAGGCCCTTGTCTGCGCGCCCGACCATGGCGCCTCTGAAGTCGCGGACCGTCGATGCGCCGACGGACCCCTGCCAGCGTTTGCACTGAAAGATCACCTGAAACGACAGCAGGTTCATGCGCAGGACGCCGGTCCCGTCTATGCCGCCGTCGCCGGTCTTGCCGGTCACCTCGACACGGGTGAAGCCGGATTCACGCAAAAGACGTTGGCAAAGCCGCTCGAACGCGGAGGGCTCAAGCTGGAGCAAAACGGAAAGAAGCTGGTCCTTCCAGTCTTCCTGCGCGGCTTCCTGCAGCACCTGTGGCGGGTCGAGTTTTTCCGTGACAGCGTTGGCGCGTTGCGCGGCGTAGGCTTTCTGCACCTGTTTGGGGATGGCTGCGATTTCGGACGCCGTCATGGCGGCCCCTGTTGGCGTGAGGCTCCAGATGCCTCTTTGGCTGTTGGTTACAGCCCCGCCAAGCTTAAGCCAGCTTCGTGCAAAACCAAGGCGCTGGTCGACGACCAACTGGTTCCATTTGCCGTGCCTGAGATTCAGAACCTCGTCGGAAAGGCCCATGTGCTCGGAAATGTCTTCAAGCATTTCGGCATTGGTCAGCGACCGCCCATGGGCCTTCAGCCGATCAACAATCGGCTGCATAAAGGCTTCAAAAGGAGGCGCATCCGAAAGCGACGGCGTCATCTTCAAGTATTTGGCGATTGTTGATTTTTGAAACGCCTAGATCGATTCGGCCCCACCCCGGCCCTTATTCGTGTATAGGGAGCGCCTTCCCCGACGCCCGGCAGGCTGCGACGCCTCGCCGGGCGCGGCCGTTTGACGGTCGCCTCGCATTTGAACTCCAGGCCTTTCATGCCCTTTCCCGCGATCCATCCCGCGCTTGACCGCGCCCTGCTGAACAAGGGCTACCTTGAGCCGACGCCGGTTCAGGCCGCAGTTCTGGAAGGCCATGGCGAGGCGGACCTGCTGGTTTCGGCTCAGACCGGATCGGGCAAGACGGTGGCCTTTGGCCTGGCGGCGGCGCCGACCCTGCTGGGCGAGGACGAGCGGTTCGGCCAGGCGGATACGCCGCTAATGCTGGCCATCGCGCCCACGCGCGAGCTGGCGCTGCAGGTCGCAGCCGAGCTGGAATGGCTGTACGCCGAGGCGGGCGCCAAGATCGTCACCTGCGTCGGCGGCATGGATGCCCGCAAGGAAGCCCGCGCCCTGAACCACGGCGCCCACGTTGTGGTCGGCACGCCGGGCCGCCTGAAAGACCACATCGATCGTGGAGCACTGGATCTGTCGGCCGCCCGCGTCGTCGTGCTGGATGAAGCCGACGAAATGCTGGACATGGGCTTCCGCGAAGACCTGGAATACATTCTGGAACAGGCGCCGGAAGAGCGCCGGACCCTGCTGTTCTCGGCCACCATCGCCCGCGACATCGCGATCATGGCCAAGCGCTATCAGAAGGACGCGGTGCGCATCGACACCGTCGACCGCAGCCAGCCGCACAACGACATCGAATACCGCGCCATGCGCATCGCGCCGAACGAGATCGAGCGCGCCGTGGTCAACGTCCTGCGCTATTTCGAGGCGCCGGGCGTGCTGGTCTTCTGCTCGACGCGGGATTCCGTGCGTCACCTGCAGGCCTCGCTGGTTGAGCGCGGCTTCGCCTCGGTGTCGCTGTCGGGCGAAATGGGCCAGCGCGAGCGGAACGAGGCGTTGCAGGCGCTGCGTGATCGCCGCGCCCGCGTCTGCGTCGCCACCGACGTGGCCGCGCGCGGTCTGGACCTGCCCGATCTGGGTCTGGTGATCCACGCCGAACTGCCGATCAACAAGGCGACCATGCTGCACCGTTCGGGCCGCACCGGCCGCGCGGGCAAGAAGGGCGTCTCGGTCCTGTTGGTCCCGCACAGCCGTCGCCGCAAGGCCGAGATGCTGCTGGGCTCGGCCGGGGTCGAGGCCGTCTGGTCCGGCGCCCCGACCGCCGATGAAATCCGCGCTCAGGACGAACAGCGCCTGCTGGCCGCGCCGGTCTTCGCCGAGGAAGGCGCCGACGAGGATGCGGGGCTGGTCGAGAAGCTGGTCAAGGAGCGCACGCCGGACGACCTGGCCCGCGCCCTGCTGGTGCTGCTGCGCAAGAACCTGCCGGCGCCGGAAGATCTGACGGATCCGGGCGAAGGCCCGCAGCGCAAGCCGCGCCGCGAACGCGATGCCGCGGGCGGCGACGACTACGCCCCCGCGCCCTGGCCGGGCGACCGCCTGCAGCCGGATGAAGTCACCTGGTTCCGTCTGGACATCGGCCGCAACCGCAACGCCGATCCCAAATGGCTGATCCCGCTGATCTGCCGCATCGGCGGCGTGACCAAGCAGCAGATCGGCTCGATCCGCACCTTCCCGGAAGAGACGCGCTTCGAGATCGCTCTGAGCCACGCCGACGCCTTCCGCGCCGCCGCCGCCCAGAGCAAGGAAGAGGCCCGCATCACCCCGTCCGAGGCGCCGACGCCCGGTTCGATGAAGGGCGCGCGCAACCGCAACTTCGAGCGCGACGGCGAGGCCCGCCCCTTCGCCAAGAAGCCCTTCCGTCGCGACGAGGACGGCCAGGGCCGCCCGCCGTTCAAGAAGAAGCCGTGGAGCCCCGAGGGCGACGCGGGCCGCAGCGCGGATGGCGAACGTCCCTTCAAGAAGAAGCCCTATGCGCCACGCACCGATGCGGCGCCGGGCGAGGGCGGCTTCAACAAGAAGCCCGGCTTCAAGGACAAGGGCGACAAGAAGCCCTTCACGCCCAAGGCGGGCTTCAAGGGCAAGCCCGACTTCAAGGCGGGCGCCAAGCCTTTCGCTAAGGGGCCGAAGAAGGCCGGCAAGCGCTTCGACTGATCGCTGATCCCTGATCGATGATCCGTGACTTGCCCCCGGCGCGATCCGGGGGCAGGCTGGGGCCATGAGCATCGAGCAACCCCAAGGGCGGTACGCCTCGTTCGAGGCCTTCTACCCCTATTACATCCATGAGCACTCCAACCGGACGTGTCGACGCATCCATGTGGTCGGGACGGGGCTGGTGATTGCGGCTTTTCTGGCCTTCTGCTTCACCTTGAACGCCTGGTGGCTGCTGGCCATGCCGCTGGTCGGCTACGGCTTCGCCTGGGTGGGGCATTTCTTCTTCGAGAAGAACCGGCCCGCGACCTTCAAATATCCGCTGTGGAGCCTGATGGGCGACTTCCGCCTGTTCTTCGAGACGGCCAGTGGCAAGCGGAAGTTCTGACTGACCCTTTCCTCCCCATGAAATGGGGAAGGGGACCGCGACCCGAAGGGCGGCGCGGAGCAGCCAAGCGGTGGAGGGGCCAGGACGGTTAGGCTTTCGGTCGCGGAATCAAGCAGCCCCTCCGTCTCGGCGGCTCCGCCGCCGATCCACCTTCCCACTACGTAGGGAGGACAACGAAAAAGGGCGGCCGGTTCGATCCGGCCGCGCTTTTTGTCGTCAGGCTGAAAAGCCTTAGTTCGAGGCCGTTTCCCATGCCGGGGGGCAGCCGTCGAAATCGCCCGCGTCGGCGATGGTCAGGGTCTTCATGTTCAGGCTCATGGCCGGGCGCATCGAGGCGCGGCCGTGGCCGGTGTAGAGGTCGATCTTGGCGCCCTTGATCGCGCCGCCGGTGTCGGAGGCGTACCAGTAGCCGTCGTGCACCGTGCCGTCGGCCATCTGCAGGCCGACCGTCTCGCGGATGAACAGCTTGGTGCGGCGCGGGATGACGCGCGGGTCGACCGCGACCGTGCGCATCGGAATCGGGCGGCAACCCAGGGAATCGTTGCCGGTCGCTCCGCCGCCGCCGGCGTGATAGAGGCGGGCCGAGGCGCGCCAGTCGGGATCGCCGGCCATCAGCTCAAGCTGTTCAGCCGACAGGTCCGCCGTTTCGGCGGACTCGATGGAACCAGGGGCCGTCGCGGCGGCTTCTACGATAGCGGCGCCGCGAGCGACGGCCGTTTCGTAAGGGACAGGCTCTCCGGACCCGGAGAAGGCCATGGTCCACAACATGGCAAGCGCGGCGGCCGTGCTCAACATCGATCAAACTTCATGCAGCACCGGTCCCGACACGCTCCGGCAGGGCGGTTTCTGACGACGAATTGCGGCGCAATTGCGGCGAATGAGATCAGTCGCTGTATCGGTAGTGGATAAGGCGCAAATGGGGCCAGTCTATCGTCTGTCGTGGTTGGACTATTGTGACTATAGAGTATCAGTATTGATTGATTTCAAGTTCTATACTGTCGCGACCTTCTCCGTCGTTAACGACTTGATCGTGCTCGCTAACACTTTATTGGCAAGAAAAGCTGGCTCTCACGCCAAGATAACGACGGCGTGATCGTCGTGACGGCTGACGTGATCGGCGGGTGGAGGCGGGCGCGGGAATGGGATAAGCCGTCGTTTCCCCTTCTGAAATTTCGCACGGCGCCGTCTCATGAACCGACAAGTCAAACGCCTGATGATTTCCGCCGCCGCCTTGATGCTGGTCGCGGCGCCCGCCGTTCAGGTCGAGGCCTGGGGCAGTTCGGGTCACCGGGTGATCGGCGTGGCGGCGATGCGCCACCTGCCCGGCGACCTGCCCGCCTTCCTGCGCACGGCCGGGGCCGCCTCTGACGTCGGCGAATATTCGCGCGAGCCCGACCGCTGGAAGGGCGCGGGCCAGCCACACGACCGCGAGCGCGACACCGCCCACTTCGTCGACATGGACGATCAAGGCCGGGTGATGGACGCGCGCGGCATGACCATGGCCGATTTGCCGCGTCTGAAATCGGAATATGACGCCGCCCTGATCCGCGCGGGTCTGGACGTGGATAAGGCGGGCTACCTGCCCTACGCCATCATGGACGCCTGGCAGAACCTGGAGCGCGACTTCGCCTATTGGCGCGTGCTGACCGCCGCCGAGGCGCGCGAGCCGGATCTGGCCAAGCAGGCCTGGTATCGCGCCGACCGTGAACGTCGCGAGCAACTGATCCTGCGCGACATCGGCGTGCTGAGCCACTTCGTCGGCGATGCGTCCCAGCCGCACCACACGACCATCCACTTCAACGGCTGGGCAGGCGAGACCAATCCCGAGGGCTTCACCAAGTCGCGCCGCACCCATGGCGACTTCGAGGGCGCCTTCACCAGCCGGACCCTGCGTCTGGATGCGGTCGAGGCGGCCATGGTTCCCATGAACGTTGAAGGCTTCGACCTGCGCGCGCGCACGGCCTCGCACCTGAACGCCACCCTGACGACGGTCATCCCCTTCTATCGGATGGAGAAGGCCGGGGCGTTCAAGGACACGGACCCGCGCGGCGCGGTCTTCGTCAATGAGCGTCTGGCGGCCGGGGCGTCGGAACTGCGCGACTTCGTGTCGGCCGCCTGGCGCGTGTCGGCCGACAGCAGCATCGGCTGGCCCGCGGTGAAGGTCGCGGAGGTCGAGGCGGGCCGCGTCGACCCGTGGACCTCGATGGTCGGCGAGGACTGACGTCTTTCGCTGGGCGGCGCACGAGGGTAGGGGAGGCGGATGACTGAACTCACCCCTCCCGTCGTCATCCTCGACAAGTCCCAGATGGCCGACAACATCGGCGCGGTCGCCCGGGTCATGGCCAATTTCGGCCTGTCGGAACTGCGGCTGGTCAGCCCGCGCGACGGCTGGCCCCAGGAGCGCGCCTGGGCCACGGCGTCCGGCGCCGACTGGGTGCTGGACGAGGTGAAGGTGTTCGACAGCGTGGCCGAGGCCATCGCCGACCTGAACACCGTCTTCGCCACCACCGCCCGCCCGCGCGAGACGCGCCAGCCGGTGCGCACCCCGCGTGAGAGCGCCCGCATCCTATATGACGACACAGCCTCGGGGCTGAAGACGGGCCTGCTGTTCGGCGGCGAGCGGGCGGGACTGGAGACCGGCGACATCGCTCTGTGCGCCGGGATCACCACCATTCCGATCGACCCCAGGCACCATTCGCTGAACCTGGCCCAGGCGGTGGCGATCAACGCCTATGAGTGGCGCGCCCTGATCCTGGACGCCCCGCCTCCGCGCTTCCGCGAGGGCGAGCCGCCCGCGTCGAACGACCTGTTGCTGGGCATGTATGAGCATCTGGAGGCGGAGCTGGACAACGGCGGCTTCTTCTATCCGCCCGAGAAGAAGCGCTCGATGAGCCAGAACCTGCGCGTCATGCTGGGCCGCGCCGCCTTCACCGAGCAAGAGGTCGCCACCATGCGCGGCGCCATTCACGCCCTGGCCAAGGGACGAGGCCGGGTGCTGGCCAAGCTGGCGGCGGAACGGGCCGAGGCGGCGAAGAAGGGGGAGTAGGCTTCCCTCTCAATCCGCTCATCCCGGCGGACGCCGGGATCCAGTGCTTTGGCTTCGAAGTGCAGCGGCTAAGGGTAATGCTTGAGACTGGCGCTCTCACAGGGGCCCGGCGTCCGCCGGGATGAGCGGGGATAGAGCGCGCAGTCCGTTTCTGAAGGAGCCGCATGAAACTCGCCCTCGTCTATCCGCTGGCCGCCCTCGCCGAGATCGGTGGCTGTTTCGCCTTCTGGGCCTGGCTGAAGCTGGACAGCTCGCCGTGGTGGCTGGCGCCGGGCGTGTTGTGTCTGATCGCCTTTGCGTGGCTGCTGGCGCTGGTTCCGGCCGAGACGGCGGGGCGGGCGTTCGCGGCCTATGGCGGGGTCTATATCGTGGCGTCGCTGGCGTGGATGGCGCTGGTCGAGAAGACGACGCCGGACCGATGGGACGTCATCGGCGGCGCGGTCTGCCTGATCGGCGCGGCGGTCATCCTGTTCGGGCCGAGGGCCTAGAGCGCGTCGAAGAAGGCCGGCACGGTCTCGCTGGCGGGGCCATAGACGCCTTCATCGAACAGGGACGCGCCCTGCGTCGGCTCCAGGTTGATCTCCACCGTCCGCGCCCCGGCCATGCGCGCCAGCTGGACGAAGCCCGCCGCCGGGTAGACCGCGCCCGAGGTGCCGATGGAGACGAACAGGTCGCATCGCGCCAGCGCCGCCTCGATCCGCTCCATCTCCAGCGGGATTTCGCCGAACCAGACGATGTGCGGGCGCAAACGTCCGCGCGGGTGATGGGGCGAGGCGTGAGCCGCCTCTAGATCATCATGCCAGTCGCAGACGACGCCCGAGGCGGTGCAGCGCGCCTTCTTCAGCTCGCCGTGCATGTGGATCAGCTCGAAGCCCGGCGCGGACGGCGTCTGCGCATGGGCCCGGTCGTGAAGGTCGTCGACGTTCTGCGTCACCAGCATGAAGTCGCCCGCCCACCGCGCCGCCAGATCGGCCAGCGCCCGGTGCGCGGCGTTGGGGTGGACGCTCGCCAGTTGCCGTCGCCGCTGGTTGTAAAAGTCCTGCACCAGCGTCGGGTCGGCGGCGAAGCCCTCGGGCGTGGCGACGGCCTCGACGCGATGCCCTTCCCACAGGCCGTCCGAGGCGCGGAAGGTCGGCACGCCGCTTTCGGCCGAGACGCCGGCGCCGGTCAGGATGACGATGTTCATGCGGGGCTCCTTTGTGCGGACAGTCGATCGTGCAGCCAGTCGATCATGGCGCGGACCTTGGGCGGGACGTGGCGGGGGGGTGGGTGGACGGCCCAGACGCCTTCGTCGGGCGGGCGTTGGTCATCGAGCAAGGAGACGAGGACGCCCGAGGCCAGGGCCTCGGCGACATAGAAGTCGGGCAACTGGCACAGGCCGAGGCCTTGCAGGGCGGCGTCCAGCACCGCCGCGCCGGAGTTGCAGCGCCAGCGGCCGGTGGGGCGAAGCGTCACTTCGCGCCCCGCCTCGGTGAAACGCCACTGCTCGGCCGAGCCGATCAGGCCGTCGTGGCTGGGGATCTCGGACAGGTCGCGCGGGGCGCCCCGCCTCGCCAGATAGTCGGGGCTGGCGCACAGGATCAGCCGCCGCGAGGCCAGCCGCCGCGCCATCAGCCGCGAGTCGGTCAGATGGCCGAACCGCACCGCCAGATCATAGCCGTCGCCGACCAGATCGCGCAGGCGATTGTCGAGGTCGAGCTCGATCCGCAGTTCGGGGTTCTGAGCCGCGAAGGCGTTGACGGCGGGGGCGATGAACCGCTCGCCATAGGAGACCGAACAGGTCATCCGCAGCAGGCCGCGCGGGGCCTGATCGTCGGGTTGGACGGCGGCCAGGGCCTCGTCGCGTTCGTCGATCAGGCGGCGGCAGCGGGAAAGGAAATCGCGGCCCGCGTCGGTCAGCTCGACCCGGCGGGTGGTGCGGTGGAGCAGACGGGTCTGCAGGCGATCCTCCAGCCGGGCGATCTCGCGGCTGACGGCGGAGGTAGACAGGCCCAGCCGCTTGGCTGCGGCCGAGAAGCTGGCCTGTTCGGCGACAGCGGTGAATTCGTCGATCCCGTCCCAGCGGCTCATCGGGACGTTGGATCAGTATTATTGCTCAACAGCAATAATGTTTTGCGGTTGTCGCCGTTTCGACCCAGCCGCAACGGGCGTAGTAAGGTCGCCAATCGTCACCTCTCCCGCCTTAGTCCCTGAAACAGCGAGCCGCCGCGCGGCGAGCGTTAGGGACGTCCGAAGGACCCAGCATCATGAAAACCCGCGCCGCCGTCGCGTTCGAAGCCAAACGCCCGCTAGAGATCGTCGAGGTTGATCTGGAAGGTCCGCGCTTTGGCGAGGTGCTGATCGAGATCAAGGCGACCGGCGTGTGCCACACCGACGCCTATACGCTGGACGGGTTGGACTCTGAGGGCATTTTCCCCTCGATCCTGGGCCACGAGGGCGCGGGCGTGGTGGTCGAGGTGGGGCCGGGCGTGACCAGCCTCGAGGTCGGCGATCACGTGATCCCGCTGTACACGCCGGAATGCCGCCAGTGTAAGTCGTGCCTGAGCCGCAAGACCAATCTGTGCACCTCGATCCGGGGCACGCAGGGCAAGGGGCTGATGCCGGACGGCACCAGCCGCTTCAGCTACAAGGGACAGGCCATCGCCCACTACATGGGCTGCTCGACCTTCTCGAACTACACGGTCCTGCCCGAGATCGCGGTGGCGAAAATCCGCAAGGACGCGCCGTTCGATAAGGCCTGTTACGTCGGCTGCGGCGTGACGACGGGCGTGGGCGCGGTGGTCAACACGGCCAAGGTCGAGCCGGGCTCCAACGCCGTGGTCTTCGGTCTGGGCGGCATCGGCCTGAACGTCATTCAGGGGCTGAAGATGGTCGGGGCCGACATGATCATCGGCGTCGACATCAACGGCGACAAGGAAGAGTGGGGCCGTCGCTTCGGCATGACCCACTTCGTCAATCCGAAGGACGTCTCGGACGTGGTGGCCCATCTGGTCGAGCTGACCGGCGGCGGCGCCGACTACACCTTCGACTGCACCGGCAACACCGTGGTCATGCGTCAGGCGCTGGAAGCCTGCCACCGGGGCTGGGGCGAGAGCGTCATCATCGGCGTGGCCGAGGCGGGCAAGGAGATCGCCACCCGTCCGTTCCAGCTGGTCACCGGCCGCGTCTGGAAGGGCTCGGCCTTCGGCGGTGCGCGCGGCCGCACCGACACGCCGAAGATCGTCGACTGGTACATGGACGGCAAGATCGAGATCGATCCGATGATCACCCACACCCTGCCGCTGGAGCGTATTAACGAGGCCTTCGATCTGATGCATGAAGGCAAGAGCATCCGTTCGGTGATCGTCTTCTAACAGAGAGGGATTCAGCCATGGCCGACTGGAAACTGCCGTGGACGGGGGCCTGCCTCTGCGGGCAGGTGAAAGTTCAGGTCGCCCAGGCCCCGGTTTTCGCGGCGGCCTGCCACTGCCGCGCCTGTCAGAAGCTGACGGGCGGCGCCTATTCCTTGAGCCTGATGCTGCCCGGCGAGGGGCTGTCGGTCGAGGGGGAGACGGAGGTCGGCGGCCTGCACAATCCCGTGCCGGAGCATCACTTCTGTCCGTCGTGCAAGACCTGGCTGTTCACGCGCGGCATCGCCGGGGGGCAGTTCGTCAACCTGCGGCCCAGCCTGCTGGATGACGGAGCCTGGTTCGTTCCCTATGCCGACACCTGGACGACGGAGCGTCTGCCGGGCGCCCAGTCGGGGGCCAAGGTCGGCTATCCGGAATTCCCGCCGCCCGAGGATTACGCCGAGCTGATGGGCGGCTACGCCCGCGAAGGCGCGCGCCCCGACTGAAGCTGCACTGAGCAGGTGCAGCAAAGTTCGTTGCCAAACGAAACCTTGTCGGCTTAGCTTGCCGCGCCCGGTGAACCGTCCGGGCGGATCTGGGAGGATCATCATGTTCACGCACGTCACCGTCGGCGCCAATGACGTCGAGGCTTCGCACAAATTCTATGACGCCGTGCTGGGCGCTCTGGGTCATCAGCCGGGCACGTTCAGCGATCAGCCCCGTCCGGGCGTCTGGTACATGACGCCGCGCGGAATGCTGGGCGTGGTCACGCCGCGCGACGGTCAGGCCGCCTGTCACGCCAATGGCGGCACCATCGGCTTCTTCGCCAGCAGCCCTGAGGCGGTCGTCGCCTTTGCCGAGGCCGGGATTGCGGCGGGCGGCGTGGCGATTGAAGATCCGGCGGGCCCGCGCGACACCCCCTTCGGCAAGATGCATCTGGCCTATCTGCGCGATCCGTCGGGCAACAAAATCTGCGCCGTTCACCGGCCGGGCTGAGGACTGAGACGATGAAGACGAAGGCGGCGACTGCGTCGATCATGGCCGTTCTGGCCGTCACGGCGCTCGCCGCCTGCAGTCCGGGCGGGGCGGACACGTCTGCGCCCGCTGCGGCCCCGGCCGAGGCCTGGGTCCAGAAGAAGGTGGTGCTCTACCTGCCGGACGCGGTCATGAAGCAGAGGGTCGAGGTCGCCTATCTGTCTCCCTATCTGAAGGCCGTCGATGAGGCTGTGGCCGCCGCAGCAAAGGCGCAGCCCGCGCAACCCGGCGCCTCGGGCATGCTGTTGTTGATGGTCAAGCCGGGCGAACGCTCCAGGGCCTGGCTCGTCACCGGAGAACCGCCGATGAGGCCGGAGACGGTCGAGGCGATCACCGCCGCCGCCGGAGCGATTCCGGCGCCGTCAGTGCGCGAGGGACCGATCCTGGTCGGCCTGCAGTTCGACGCCTGGGGCGGCGGCGCGCAGCCCGAGGGGGCGGTCGCCCCGATCCCGCGCGACTGGTATGCGCATTTTTCCAAGGATGGCGGCGTCCTCGATGACGCCTTCATGGCCAGGGTCTGGCCGGACTGATCTTCAGGAGTTCGAGTTGATGGATACGGTCAAGAGCCACGTCGTTCACGGCGGGACGTTGCGCTATCTGAAGCACGACAGCGCGACGACGGGCACGCCCATGACGCTGTCGGTCTTTGTTCCGGCGGGGGAGGGGCCGTTCCCGGTCCTGATCTGGCTGTCGGGTCTGACCTGCACCGAGGACAATTTCACCACCAAGGCCGGGGCCTATAAGGCCGCCGCCGAACAGGGCGTCATCATCGTCGCGCCGGACACCTCGCCGCGCGGGGAAGGCGTGGCGGACGACGCCGCCTATGATCTGGGCCAGGGGGCGGGCTTCTATGTCGATGCGACTGAAGCGCCGTGGGCGCCACATTTCCGCATGGAGAGCTATGTCACGGGCGAGCTGATCGAGCTGATCGACGCCGAGTTTCCGACCACGAAGACTCGCTCCGTCTTCGGCCATTCGATGGGCGGGCATGGGGCGCTGACGCTGGCCCTGCGCCATCCCGAACTGTTCCGGTCGGTGTCGGCCTTCGCGCCGATCTCGTCGCCGACGCGCTGCCCGTGGGGCGAGAAGGCCTTCACCGCCTATCTGGGCGAGGATCGGGCGGAATGGGCCAAACACGACGCAGCCCTGTTGATCGAGGGCGGGGCGGCGAAAGGCGTTTTCGACGACATCCTGGTGGATCAGGGCGACGCGGATTCCTTCCTGACCGATCAGCTGAAGCCGGAACTGCTGAAGGCGGCGGCGCAAAAGGCCGGACAGGGGCTGACCCTGAGGATGCAGCCGGGCTATGACCATTCCTACTTCTTCATGGCCAGCTTCGTGGACGACCATGTGGCCTTCCACGCCAAGCGGCTGAAAGCGTAGTCTTTCGATCTTCAAGGAGACCGGGGTGCGACGCGCATTGGCGGTGTTTGTCGGTGCTGTGCTGTTGGCGGCGTTTCCCGCCCAGGCGCAGGAACAGTCGGGCGACCTGGACTGGACGCCTCAGGTCGCGGCGCCGGCCTACGTCGCCGATGGGCCTCTGATCCGTGTCGATGAAGGTCATGGAAGCGTTCAGACCATCGCGGGCCGCTACGCCGGGTTTGCGGCGTTGGCGCGGGCGGACGGCTATCGGGTGGACGCTGGTGAAGGCAGGCTGGAGCCATCGGACGCCCTGAAGGGGGTGCGGATTCTCGTGATCTCCAACGCCGCCAGTCCCCGCGACAGTTCAGGCCGCATCAGCGCCTTCGACGAGGCCGAGATCGAGGCTGTGGCGCAATGGGTGGACGGCGGCGGTTCTCTTTTACTGGCGGCGGACCATACGCCGCACGGTTTGGCGGCTGAGGCGCTTGCTGCGCGGTTCGGGGTAAGGATGGGCAAGGGCTACGCCTTCCGTCAAACGTCGCGGGGGGTGACCGCTAACCTGGACTTCCTTCATGCTGACGGCGCCTTGGGGGAGCATCCGGTCATTGATGGGCGTGGCCCAGACGAACGGGTCGAACACGTCCACACCTTCACCGGTCAGTCCCTGGACGGTCCGCCTGGCGCGACCATCCTGCTCGCCATGCGGCCGGACGATCGTGAAACCGACGACCTTCATACCTTCCAGCGGATCAACCGGGATCCTGACGACGCTGAGGCTCTGTCCCGGCCTGCCCTGTCGGCGCAAGGGCTGGCGTTCGAGCATGGCGCGGGCCGAGTGGTGGTGCTAGGCGAGGCTGGCATGCTGACTGCGCAGATCGTGCGTTTTCCTGTGGACCAGAATCGCGAGCCGCTACGGTTCGGGCTGAACACCTCCGGACACGACGATCAACAGTTCGCGCTCAATGTTCTACACTGGCTTTCAAGGCTGATCCCATGACGACCCTGGCGACCGACGCCCCCGATTTCGACGCCATGTTCGCTGACCTGTGCAACCAGGTCGGCTTCTGCCTGCATGAAAAGGGGCAGAAGAAGGTGATCGAGGCTCTGCCCAAGGGGCTGGACGCCGCCATGCGCGCCGTCTTCGCCGCCGAGGGCGTGGACGAGCCGAACGCGCCCGGCGATCTGAAGCGCGCCGTGCGTGACTGCATCAAGGCCCATGTGCAGCGCTGAGCGCGCTTTTGCACGACGAATGACACAGACTTAATCCGCAAGGCGACGATCAAGCCTTGCGGGCGGCCATCGCTTCGCTAGCATCCCGGCCCATCGCTTTTGGGAGGAAGCTCATGATGGATCGCCGCCGCCTGTTGATGTCGGTCGCCGCCGGGGGAGCGCTGGCCGCTGTCGGCCCGGTTCGCGCCCTTGCCCACGGCGCTGTGGCGCAGACCGCCTCGGCCGACTTCAACGCCCTGATGAATCGGATCGCGCAGGAGATGCTCCTGACGGATCCGGAATCCCTGACCATGCTGGGCATGGACCGGGGCGAGCACGCCGACGCCCGCTTCAAGCTGAGCGACCGCAGTCAGGCCAAGATCGACGCCGACAAGGTCAAGTTCGTCGCCGCCATGAAGGACATGGCGGCTATCGATCGCAACGCCCTGCCGGCCAAGGAGCAGATCTATCACGACTCCCTGACCTTCTTCGGCGAGACGGTGATGGAGGGCTACGCCTTCCCCTATGGCAGCGGGATGTTCCCGTCGCCCTATACGGTCAGCCAACTGGGCGGTTCGTACCAGCAGATCCCGGACTTCCTCGACAGCCAGCATCGCATCGAGGCGGCGGACGACGCCGAGGCTTATCTGTCGCGCCTGTCCGACTTCGCCCGCAGCCTGGACGATGAGCGGGCGCGGATGCAGGCCGACTACGCTGCCGGGGCCGTGCCGCCGGACTTCGTTATCGACCGCACCCTGACGCAGATGGGCGCCATCACCGGCACGGCCGTGGCCGACTCGGTCATGAGCCAGTCGATCGCCCGCCGCGCGGCCGAGAAGAACATCCCTGGCGACTGGGCCGCTCGCGCACAGACGATCCTGACCCGAGAGGTCTATCCGGCTATCCAGCGCCAGGCCGACGCGCTGAAGGCGGTGCGCGCGGGCGCGACGCACGACGGCGGGGTGTGGCGCCTGCCGGACGGCGAGGCCTACTATCGTTATGGGCTGAAGAACTACACCACCTCCTCGATGACGCCGGACGAGGTGCATCAGATGGGGTTGGATCAGGTGGCCGAAATCTCGGCCCGCGCCGACGGCTTGCTGAAGGCGCAAGGGTTGACGCAAGGCACGGTCGGCCAGCGCATCGCCGCCCTCGGCAAGGATCCGCGCTTCGTCTATCCGAACACGGACGAGGCCAAGGAGGAGCTGCTGAAGGAACTGAATGTCCAGATGGCGGCCATGCAGGCGCGCATGCCGGACTATTTCGGCCGCCTGCCCAAGTCGCCATGCGACATCCGTCGCGTGCCTAAGGCCATCGAAGCCGGGGCGCCGGGCGGCTATTACCAGGCGCCGGCCCTGGATGGGTCGCGTCCGGGCGCCTACTACATCAACCTGCGTGACACGGCGGAGTGGCCCAAATGGACCCTGCCGACCTTGACCTATCACGAGGCGGTGCCGGGCCATCACTTCCAGATCGCCCTGCAGATGGAGCAACCGGACACTCCGCTGCTGATGAAGGTCATGGGCTTCTCGGCTTATTCCGAGGGCTGGGGCCTGTATTCGGAGCAGTTGGCGGACGAGATCGGCGCCTATGAGAACGATCCCTTCGGCCAGATCGGCTATCTGCAGTCGCTGATGTTCCGCGCCGCGCGTCTGGTCGTGGACTCGGGTCTGCACCACAAGCGCTGGAGCCGCGAACAGGGCATCCGCTACATGGTCGATACGCTGGGCGATCAGGAATCGAGCATCGCCACCGAGGTCGAGCGCTACTGCGTCTGGCCGGGCCAGGCGTCCAGCTACAAGGTCGGCCACACCACCTGGGTGCGCCTGCGCGAGGACGCCAAGAAGCGTCTGGGCGACCGCTTCGACATCAAGGGCTTCCATGACACCGGCCTGAACCTGGGCGGCGTGCCGCTGACGGTTCTGGAGCGGGCCATGAACGCCTGGACCCCGGCCTGACGGCTGGACCTCTTACGGGCGCGCCGGTCCGTCATTCAGTAAGCTTTGGGAGCGGCGTCCGGCGCGGCGCGGCTCCGTTGGGGGAATATCCGAATGATCGACCGCCGCCGCCTTCTTCTGACCGCTGCCGCGACCGCCGTCGCCGCGCCTTCGCTGGCGCAAGCCGCTGCGGCCGTGTCGGACGCCGATGCGCGCCTGAACGCCCTGCTGGACGGCTGGTTCGAGGCCGACATCGACGAGTCGCCCGAGCGCGCCACCAACCTGG
>NZ_DAMCNG010000023.1:0-22947 GCF_032107865.1 Brevundimonas sp. | reverse complement strand
AGCATCCTCATCCGCGCCGGCGTGGTCCAGTTGGGCCCGCACCGCATAGCCGACGAGGCCCTCGACTTCGACGCCGTGTATGACAACGCCCTGTTCGCCGCCTCGGCGGAGGTCGTGCCCGCGTGGGAAGCCTATCTCGACGGCGTGCGCAAGGCCGGCTCCTCCATCGGCGCCGTCGTGGCGCTGGAGGTCACAGGCGTCCCCGCCGGCTGGGGCGCGCCGCTCTACGCCAAGCTGGACGCCGAACTGGCCGCCGGCCTGATGTCCATCAACGCCGTCAAGGGCGTCGAGATCGGCGCGGGCTTCGGCGCCGCTGAACTGTCGGGCGAAGACAACGCCGACGAAATGCGTCTGGGCGACGACGGCCAGCCTGTCTTCCTGTCGAACAAGGCGGGCGGAGTCCTGGGCGGCATCTCCACCGGCCAGCCGCTAACGGCGCGGGTGGCGTTCAAACCGACGTCGTCCATCCTGACCCTGCGCCAGACCATCAACCGCGACGGCGCCGAAGTCGATCTGCGCACCAAGGGCCGCCATGACCCCTGTGTCGCCCTGCGCGGCGTGCCGGTCGTCGAAGCCATGGCCGCCATCGTCCTGGCCGACGCCAAGCTGCGGCATCGGGCGCAGGTGGGTTGACGCTCAATAAGAAACAAACACAGTTGCAAATAAGATTTGGCGATCCTATCTAGGTCTCAAGCATTCCTCGGATGGGAGACCGAACCATGATCGACATCAGACCTTTCAACACCCTCGGCGGCGCCAACCACGGCTGGCTGAACGCCAAACACCACTTCTCGTTCGCCAACTACTATGATCCCAAGCGTATGGGCTGGGGCCGTCTGCGCGTCTGGAACGACGACGAGATCGGCGCCCGGTCGGGCTTTCCGCCCCACCCCCACGCCGACATGGAGATCATCACCTATGTCCGCACCGGCGCCATCACCCACGAGGACTCGATGGGCAACAAGGGTCGCACGGGCGCGGGCGACGTTCAGGTGATGAGCGCAGGGACCGGCGTGCGTCACTCCGAGTTCAACCTCGAGAACGAAACGACCACCCTGTTCCAGATCTGGATCGAGACGGACAAGCCGGGCGCCCAACCGTCCTGGGGCCAGCGCGAATTCCCCAAGAACGACCGCTCGGGCAAGTTCACTGTCGTCGCTTCGGGCGATCCGGCGGACGAGGCCCTGTCGATCAACGCCGACGCCAAGATCCTGGCCGCGACTCTGAAGGCGGGCGAAAGCCTGACCTATGACCTGGCCGCCGGGCGTCGCGCCTATCTGGTGCCCGCCGTGGGCCGAGTGGACATCAACGGCGTGACCCTGAACGCCCGCGACGGCGCCGGCATCATCGACGAGGCCGTGATCACCATCACGGCCGCCGAAGACGCCGAACTGGTCATGGTCGACAGCCTCTAGGGCCGCACTGATCGAAAGATCACAGGGGGCGTTCGAAAGAACGCCCCCTTTCTTTTGCGCGCTGACAGAAGGCACGCGGCGCGGCAGACTGCCCCTATGATCCAGCGCCTCCCCGCCCTCGCCCTCTGCCTGTCCGGCGCTCTCATGCTTCAAGGCTGCGTCGCGGGCGCCGTCGTCGGCGCCGGAGCCGCCGTCGTCGGAGGCGCGGCCAAGGTGACGGGTGCAGCCGTCGGCGCGGGCTTCGACGCCGTCACCACCTCGGACGAGGAAACGAAGGCCAAGCGCGAGCGCGAGCAGCGCGAATACGAACGCGAACAACGCCGCTGCGAAGAGAGACAGCGGCAGGGCAAGGACTGCTAAGTCCCCTTCGCTTCAAGGCGTTTCGTCGCCAAGCCATTGCATCACTTTTCGCCGACTGCTAACCGCCACGGTTCGCAGAAGGAGATTTATGCGCAGAGCCCTCCATTGAATCCGCCCACGCGGGATTCCTGCGCCTGATCAGGCGCAGTCTCTGTTTGCATATTTATCTGCGGAAAATTCATGTCACACATAGACACGGTCATTCGTGCCTATAGCCCGTCGACCGACACGGCCTCGCTGTCGGACATCTGGCTGCAAGCCTCGATTCTCGCTCACGCCTTCATCGGCCAGGAGCGCCTTCTCGAACAGCAAGGGCTGATCGAGAGCAAATACCTTCCCAACGCGGAAACATGGGTCGCTTGTCGTGGAGGTCAGCCGGTCGGCTTCATCAGCCTGATCGACAGCTTCATCGGCGGCCTTTTCGTCGCTCCTGACCAGCAAGGCCACGGGATCGGGCGCGCCCTGGTCGCGCACGCTCTTTCACTGAAAGGGACGCTGATGCTCGAAGTCTATACGGACAACGATCAGGCCATGCGCTTCTACGAAGCCCTCGGCTTCCAGGAGCAATCGCGCCGCGCGACGGACGATTCAGGCCTGCCTTTTGAGAACGCCCAGATGCTTCTGGCGGCCTAAGGCATCCGGCAGGGCGGTTCGCCGCCCTGCCCTCGCCCTTATCGCACGCCGATGTATTTGTGCGTCTGGACGCTGAGCCGCCATTGCGGGCGGGTCAGGCAATATTCGATGGCGGCGGCGGTGTTGGCGGCCTGATCAGGACCGTCCATGGGCTGAAGCCAAAAACGCTCGAAATCAAGATGTTCGAAACGGTCAGGCATGGCCAGCGGCTGAGGGAAGACCAGTTTCAGCTCCTGACCGGATGCCTGAACCACGGGGGCGTCAGCCTTGGGGCTGATGCAGATCCAGTCGATGCCGTCCGGCGCCGTCAGGGTGCCGTTGGATTCAATGGCGATCTCGAACCCGCGTGCGTGCAGGGCGTCGATCAGCGACGCGTCCAACTGCATCAGCGGCTCGCCGCCCGTGCAGACCACCAGCTTGGGATCACCTTCGCGACCGCGCCACATCCCGGCGACATGATCAGCCATCAGGTCAGCGGTCTTGAACTTGCCGCCGCCGTCGCCGTTCACGCCGACAAAATCGGTGTCACAGAAGCTGCAGATCGCGGTCGCGCGATCCCGCTCCAGCCCGCTCCACAGATTACACCCCGCGAAACGCAGGAAGACCGCGGGACGCCCCGCCTGCCCGCCCTCGCCCTGCACCGTCAGGAAGACTTCCTTGGCCGAATAGGTCATGCGGCCGCCCATTGCGCATAACCCGCCGCGCGCAGTTCGCAGGCCGGGCAAGCGCCGCAGCCATACCCCCAGACATGGCGATGCGTTCGGTCGCCCAGATAGCAGGTGTGGCTGAACTCGATGATCGCCTCGACCAGGGCGCGACCGCCGATCTGATCCGCCAGTTCCCAGGTCTGGGCCTTGGTCAGGAACATCAGCGGCGTCTCGACCGGCACCGACTTGTCCAGGCCCAGCGACAGGGCGCGCGCCGTGGCCTGGATCGTCTCGTGGCGGCAGTCTGGATAGCCGGAGTAGTCGGTCTCGCACATGCCGCCGATCAGAACTTCCAGCCCCCTGCGATCGGCCAGAGCCGCCGCCGCGACCAGGAAGATCAGATTGCGCCCCGGCACGAAGGTGTTGGGCAGACCACGAGCATCCGCCTCGATGGCGCGTTCGGTCGTCATCGCCGTCTCGCCGATGGCGCCGAAGCCCGTCAAATCGACCACATGATCGTCACCCAGGCGGTCGGCCCACTGCGGCAGAGCCTTAACCAGTTCCTCGCGAACAAACTGGCGCGCCTGCATCTCGACCGAATGACGCTGACCGTAGTCGAAACCGACGGTCTCAACACGATCGAAACGCTCCAGCGCCCAGGCCAGGCAGGTGGCGCTGTCCTGCCCGCCTGAAAAGAGAACAAGAGCTGTTTTTTCAGAGTGTTGCACGATTGCGCTCATGACAAGCCTGCGGTCGGCCCGTAAGCCGCGCGCATTCGAAAAAAGGAACCAGGGTCGGATAGATGGGACGTTGCCTCCTATACGCCAGAGCGGCGGGCTCGGCAAAGGATGCGAGACTGAAGAATAATCGAGGCGGTTTAACCCTTCTGCAAAAGATTCTCTGAGATTGTAAAAGAACCTCAGTAGGAGCCGGCCGAATGCCGACGATTGAAGTGCTGACCGACCGCGTGGAGCCGGTGGCGAAAACCGCCATGACCGGCGACATTCTCGCGCGGTTCCAGCGCGAGCCGGACACCATGGTGATACCGGTCGTCGATGGCGATCGACCTGTCGGCCTGATCGAGCGCGGCGACTTCCTGCTGAAGCTGGCCGGCCCGTTGGGCCAGAGTCTGTACGGAGCCCGCGAAGTCATCCACGTGATGGACCCGGAACCCGCCGTCATCGAATCCGGCGTTCGTGTGGACGCCTTTTCATCCATCATCCTGAAGAGCGGCCCCGGCGCCTTGATGCGCGGCTTCATCGTCACGCACGGCGGGGCCTATCGCGGCGTCGGCACGGCCGTCGCCCTGCTTCGCGCCATCAATGAAGACCAGCGCCACGAGAACCAGCGCCTGGTCGAGCAACTCCGCTCCTCCGACGCGGCAGAGCGCGCGCTCCAGACCGCAGCGCGGGACAAAAGCCGTTTCATGGGCCTGCTGAACCGCGAACTCAGCACCTCCATGAACGGGGTGCTGGCCGTGGCCGAGTTGCTGCACCGCCAGCCGCTGAACGAAGCCGCCAAGGCTCACGCCCGGACTATCATGGACTCGGCCGAGGACATGCTGGACAGCCTGCGTGACGCTCTCGACCTGGCCCGCGCCGAAGCGGGCGAGTTGCAGATCACGACGACCGCCACCCCCCTGCGCACCCTGATGGACGAGTTGCAGAGCCATTGGTCGCCGCGTGCGGCTCAGGACGGCGTCACCCTGATGGTCGGCTATGAAGGCGACACGGAACTGGCAGCCATGGTCGATGCAGACCGCCTGCGTCAGGTGTTCAACAACCTGATCGGCAATGCCCTGAGCTTTGCCCGTCACGGCATGGTCGAGGCCAGCCTCAAGGCGCACGCCCATGGCGACCGCGTCCAGATCGAGGCCCGCATCCGCGATGACGGCCCCGCCGATGAAAGCCGCACCAGCGGCCTGCTTGACGCTTCGGCCCCGGATGCCGGGCTGGGCCTGGCGATCAGCCGACGCCTGATCGAATGCATGGATGGCCGCATCTGGGCCGAAAACAACACAGGACGCGGCGCCACCTTCGCCTTCGACCTGTCGGCGCCGATCGCCTTCATCGAGCGCAACGAGCCGACCAACGTCGCAGATCTGGACAGCCTTCATCTCCAGGCGCGCCCGCATGTGCTGATCGCGGACGACAACGCCACCAACCGCGTCGTAGCCCAGGCCCTGTGCGAGATGTTCGGCTGCACCTCCGAAACCGTCGAGGACGGTCAGGACGCCGTCGAAGCCGTCCAATCGCGCCCCTTCGACCTGATCCTGATGGACATCAAGATGCCGCGCCTCGACGGCGTCGGCGCGACACGCGCCATTCGCGCGCTCGACGGTCCTCAACGCGACATACCGATCATCGCCCTGACCGCCAATGCCGATCCGGACGACGCCAAGGCCTATCTGGCCGCAGGCATGGCCGCCGTGGTGGAGAAGCCCATCAAGCCGGAACGCTTGCGCCTGGCCATGAACACCGCGCTGGAACCGGCGAGCGCCGCCCCGGCTCGAGCAAGAGACGTCGCCTGACGGCGTTCAAGCTGTCGATAGATCGCCCTGAAGTTCTTCATCGTCCTCGTCATAGCCGACGAGGCGCAAGGCGCGCGCCTTCACCCCCTTCAACTCCGCCCAGCGCAGCAGGCCCTCCTCGCGCCCGTGCGTGATCCAGATTTCTTCCGGGGCCAGTTCCTCGAAGGTCTGGATCAGTTCGGGCCAGTCTGCATGATCCGAAATGATCAGGGGCAGTTCCACACCCCTTTGACGCGCCCGCGCCCTCACGCCCATCCAACCAGAAGCGAAGGCGGTCACGGGATCGGCGAACCGGCGTGCCCAGCGATCCTGAATGGCCGAAGGCGGCGCGATCACCACCTCGCCGCCCAAGGCCCGCGCCTTCAGCCCCGTGGCGGGCGCCAGCGGCCCCAGGTCGATCCCTTCGTTCTGATAGAGGCGATTCAGACGTTCAAGCGCGCCGTGCACATGAATGGTCTGATCCCACCCCGCCTCGCGTAGCAGACGGATCACCCGTTGCGCCTTGCCCAGGGCGTAGGCGCCGACCAGGTGAGCGCGTTCAGGAAACTGCGCCAGGGAATGAACCAGGCGCGCGATCTCCTCCCCATCAGGCGGGTGAACAAAGACCGGCAAACCGAACGTCGCCTCCGAAATGAAGACATGACAGCGAACCGGCTCGAACGGCAGGCAGGTCGGATCGCGTCGTCGCTTGTAATCGCCAGAGACCACCATGGTCAGGCCGTCCCGCTCGATAACGGCCTGGGCCGAACCCAGCACATGCCCGGCGGGCGCAAAGCGCACCGCCACGCCGTTGATCTGCGTCGTCTCTCCGTAGGCGGCGGGCTGCGTCCGCCCGGCGAAGTCGGGTCCGTATCGTTCAGCCATGATGGCCAGGGTCTCGGGCGTCGCCAGCACGGCGCCATGTCCCGGCCGCGCATGGTCAGAATGACCGTGCGTGATCACCGCCCGGTCCACCGGCCGCACGGGATCCACATAGAAATCGCCAATCGGGCAGTAGAGGCCGGCTAACGCCGGCCGCAGAAGATCTTGGGGTCGGATCATCAAACTATCCGCTCGCTGGACAAGAAGGCCCCCGACGGGCGACCAAGGCGAGACACAACACAGGACGCCTCGATGACGGATTCGTTCCTCGACACCCTCTTGCCGCAACTCGCATCCGGCGCGGCCCATACCCACGCTTTGGGCTTCGCGTTCGAGGGCCTGGACGGAGACCGCGTCCGCATCCGCGTTCCCTATCGTGACGATCTGGTCGGCGATCCTGAGACCGGCGTGCTGGCTGGCGGCCTCGTCACCACCTTGCTGGACCACGTCGGCGGTCTGGCCGTCTGGGTGGGGCTGGGAACATTCCGACCCGTGGCGACGCTCGATCTTCGTGTCGACTATATGCGCGCCGCAGCGCCGGGTCGTGACCTGCTGGCCGAGGCGAGGTGCTATCGCCTGACGCGCAACCTCGCCTTTGTGCGCGCCTGGGCCTTCGAGGATGATCCGACCGACCCTGTCGCCGCCGCCCAGTCCGCCTATATGGTCAGCGCGGAAGGCGATCACCGACCCGGCGCAAACCTGAAATCCAGGAGCGCCGCATGACCGCATCCCTGCTCGACAGCCTGCCTTACGCCCGCTTCCTGGACCTCCAGACCCAGATGAACGGCGACGAGATCACCGTCGTCATGCCGTTCGCCGACAAGCTGATCGGCAACCCCATGCTGCCGGCTCTGCACGGCGGCTCGACCGCGGCCCTGCTGGAAATGACGGCCATGGCCCAGGTCTCGCTCACCTATCCACGACTGCGGTTGCCGCGTCCGATCAACGTCACCGTGGCCTATCTTCGCTCAGGCCGCCCCATCGACGTCTACGCTCGCGCCAGGATCAACAAGGCCGGACGCCGCGTCGCCCATGTCGTCGCTGAAGCATGGCAGGACACTCGACAGGAGCCGATCGCCTCGCTCACCGCCCATTTCCTGCTGGACCCCGAGAACGCGGGATCGTGACGAAGGCCGTTGGCCAACGTCAATTGTAAATTTTGTAAAGAAAGTCCTACCCAAATTAGTTAATACACGTTAACACTTTCTCGTTGTTCTTTTTCAACGAGGGGTAAGTCATGGATCGCAACGAAGTCATCGCCGGTGTCGCCGGCGAACTGTACGCCACCGAAAAAGCCTTGGATGACGCCATCGCCCACGCCGCCACCCTGGTTCAGACCATGATCGGCGCTCGTACGGCCCTGTCGCTCTCGGCTGTCGCTGCTGCAGGCTCCCAGACCAAGGCCATGGAGGCCATCGCCGCCCTCAGCACCGCTCGTGAAGCCGTGATCGCTTGCCACGCCGAACTCGAGAAGGACCATCGTCGCCTCGGTTACGGCACCTACGCCCTCGGCCCGGTCAACAAGCCCGACGAGTGGGACAGCCGTCCGATGGGCAGCCAAGAACGCCACCTGCGCGTGGCGTGAATTCGACGTAACATTCGGACTCGGCGCTCCGATTTCCGATTTGCATGATGTAACTTGGCCCCCATTGTCGTGAGACAAATGGGGGCTTTCGTTGCTGGAAACCATATCCGCACTAGTCGGCGCCGGCTTTATCGTGCTGGTCTGCCTTTTCGCCCTGACCAAGGGGAACCGGCCAGAGCGCATCGGGGCCGCAACGGTTCTTGGCGGGTGGTTCCTATCAATCCTCGCCCAAACCTACATCGGGTACGCATCCGTGCAGTGGCCCACCCTGATCATCGACCTGGCCGCCCTGGCCATCTTCGTCGCACTGGTGTGGAAATCGCCACGATCCTGGCCGGTTTGGGCCAGCGCATTCCAACTGCTCGCCGTCGCCAGCCACGTCATGGTCCTGATGAAGCTGCGACCCGAGATTTCCGCTTTTTACACTGTGACCAACATGGCGGGTTACGGCGTCATTATCGCCCTGGGCGTCGGCGCCTTCTTCGCCTGGCAGGAACGCCGCGCAGTAGGACTCGACGACGAGGAATAGGTAGATATTCCTAACCCCCTCGATTAAACTGGCGCTTCAAGTTTCTCGGAACCTGCGCCAGTGCCCTTGTCCCATGCACAAATCTGGAAGGCCATCGACGCCCTGGCGCGGCGAGAGGGCGTTTCGGCCTCAGGCCTGGCGCGGCGCGCGGGGTTGGACGCCACCAGCTTCAATCCATCCAAACGACTGGGGCCCGGTCAGCCTCCTCGTCCTCGTTGGCCCTCGACAGAAAGCCTGATGCGCGTGCTTCAGACCAGCGGGCTAAGCTTGGCCGAATTCGCCGCCCTGGCCGATGACGCCGCGCCGCAGCGGCGCGCCATACCGCTTCTGGGCCTCGCTCGAGCGGGCGACGAGGGCTTCTTCGACGACGCCGGCCTGCCTATGGCGGAAGGCTGGGATCAAACCGAACTTCCGGCCCACAAGGACAGCCTGTTCAGCCTGACCATCGACGGCGACTCCATGGAGCCGGTTTATCGACCAGGCGACCGGGTCATCGTCGACCTGGACGCTACAGAGGTCCGGCGCGGCGATCGTGTGGTGGTGCGCACGGCGGACGGCGAAACCCTGGCCAAGGAGATCGCAGCCCTGAACGGCCGCGAGGTCGTTCTGGCCTCGCTCAATCCGCACTATGAGCCGCGCACCCTGCCCCGCCGCCACGTCCTGTGGATGGCTCGCATCCTGTGGGTCAGCCAGTAGACAGCAAAAGGCCGCCCCTTTCGGGACGGCCCTCGCATTTGATCGACGCGGGGGAGAAATCCGCCGATCAGTTCGGCGCCACGTAGCGGGCGTTGACCCAACCGCCGCCCGCGATCTGCACCCACTCGCCCTGCGACCCGGTGGCCGTGAAGTGCTGGCCTGCCGACAGGCTGCCGGTCTGGCGATATTGGGCGCCCGGTCCGGTGCGGATCCGCAGGTTGGAGGTCGCGCGGTACATATTGGCGTTGCTTTGGCTCGCTGCGCGCGTGCGCTGCTGGTTGCAGCCGATATAGGAGCCAGCCGCTGCGCCCGCGCCGGCGCCGACAACGGCGCCCAGAGCGCGCTCGTTCTTCGACACCTGGCTGCCCGCCAGGCCGCCCAACACGGCGCCGATAGCGGCGCCCGCCTGCTGACGACCGCCCGGTGCGTCGCAGTTGGTGATGCCATTGGCCTGAGGCATGGCGCTAGCGGTCATGGGCACAGCGGCGGCGGCCAGAGCGGCGAACATTGCGGTGGCGGCCAAACCCGCCTTGAAGGTCTTCGACATGAGGCTCTCCTGTCATCGAGTTGTCGATGAAGAGAGAATGCACCGCCCAAGCTGAAGGCTCCCCCAGCCTTGTCGTTATGTTCCGTTCATCTTTCTTGTCGAACGCAGAGCCGCCTGATGTTCGGACGCGCCCAAGTTTGTGTGAAAAAACAGATATTGTTCATTTCCTACCCCATACGGGGGATGGGCAGAGGCCGCATTGTCGTGCGCTATGACGTCCATGGGCGCACTTGGAAAAGCAGACGTGGCTCTGGATGTGCTGTGGCGCAGCCTTTACGGCCAGCCGCTGCCGATCTCCGGCTCTCCCGAGCTTGCGCTACAGGTCATTATGGAATGCGAGCGAAAATCATGGTCCCCAGCACCCGCCGACGCCATCGCCGATCAACCTGGTTGCCGTCCCCGTTTGAGAGTCTGCTCTTGATGCTGGCTATAGCGTCCCTGGTCGGGGCCGTCTTCGTCGCCTGACCAGCCCCCATGACGAAGACGGGCTGCTGACGCGGTCAGCAGCCCGAAATGTCTCCGCCCTTAGCCCTCAGCCAAGCCCCCGGCGGCGCCCTTCTCGATCAGTGCGATCGTCTGGGACAGACCATAGATGGCGGCGAACGACCCGAAGCGCGGCCCCTGCGAGGCGCCCAGCAGCACCTCGTAGAGCGCCTGGAACCAGGCCCGCAGCGGCTCGAACTCGTGCGCCTTGCCTACCGCATAGACCTCGCCCTGGATGATCTCGCCGTCGGTCGTGTCCGCCGGCAGGGCCTTCAGACGGTCGGCTAGGTCCAGAAGCGCCGCCTTCTCCTTGTCGTCGGGCAGACGATAGGTCTTCGAGGGCTTCACGAAGTCCTCGTAGTAGTTCAGCGCATAGCCCATCAGACGGTCCAGAACCGGCTCATTCTCAGGCGTGGCGTCCGGCAGGTATTTGGCGAAGTAGGCCCACAGCTGGTCCTTGCTGGAGGCGTTGGCCACGCCGACCAGGTTCAGCAGCAGGGCGAACGACACCGGCGAGGCGCTCTGCGGCGGCTGGCCCGAATGGATGTGCCAGACGGCGTTGTCGATCTGCTTGGCCGGCTCCTGCGTCTTGTACTGCTCGATGAAGGACAGATAGTCGTCCGTCGCGCGCGGAATGACGTTGAAGTGCAGGCTCTTGGCCGACTTCGGCGACTGGAACATATACCAGCTCAGGCTCTCCGGCGTGCCGTAGCGCAGCCACTCGTCCATCGTCAGGCCATTGCCCTTGGACTTGGAGATCTTCTTGCCTTCGACGTCGAGGAAGAGCTCGTAGTTGAAGCCTTCCGGCGGCGTGCCGCCCAGGGCGCGACAGATCTTGCCGCTCTCGCGCACGCTCTCGATCAGGTCCTTGCCCGACATCTCATAGTCGACGTCCAGGGCGGTCCAGCGCATGGCCCAGTCGGGCTTCCACTGCAGCTTCACATGGCCGCCGGTGACGGGCACCTCGGTGCGACCGCCCGCCGGGTCGTCAAAGACGATAGTGCCGCGCTCGACGTTGCGCTCCAGCGTCGGCACCTGCAGCACATGGCCGGTGATCGGGCTGATCGGCAGGAAGGGCGAATAGGTGGCGCGGCGCTCCTCGCCCAGGGTCGGCAGCATGATGCCCATGACCTTGTCGAAGCGCTCCAGCAGGGTCAGCAGGGTCGCGTCAAACCGGCCCGACCGATAGGTCTCGGTCGAGGACATGAACTCGTACTCAAAGCCGAAGCTGTCGAGGAAGGCGCGCAGACGGGCGTTGTTATGCGCGCCAAAGCTGTCGTGCGTGCCGAACGGATCGCGCACCTTGGTCAGCGGCAGATGCAGGTCTTCGCGCAGCATCTCCGGGTTCGGCACGCCCTCGGGCACCTTACGCAGGCCGTCCATGTCGTCCGAGAAGGCGATCAGGCGCGTGCGCCAATGGTCGCCGGTCAGGGCGCGAAACGCATTGCGCACCATGGTCGTGCGCGCCACTTCGCCGAAGGTGCCCATGTGCGGCAGGCCCGACGGACCATAGCCCGTCTCCAGGATCACCGGCCGGTTCAGCGCCTCGAAGGTCGCCAGAGCCTCGTCCGTCTTACCCGCGTCGATCAGCAGCTTCGCCGCATCGCGCTCCGCATCCGACAGCCGTTTTTTGAGCACGTGGGCCAGCAGGTTGCGCGCTTGCTCAAACGGCCACGAACGGGCCTCACGGGACAGGGTTTCAAGGTTCTGAAGCATCAACGGGCTTTGACGCCTTGAAGGCCCGGGGTCAACAGCGGCGGCGTTTTACAGGCGCGCTTCGGCGTTCCGCGGCAGTTGCATCTGGTTCTCGAAGCTCATGGCCAGATCGCCGTCCTGATTCGTCACCGTCGTCTTGGTGCGGACGACGCCGCGATCAGGCTGACTCTTCGACGGACGGATTTCGATGATCTCGCGTCGCACGGTCAGGGCGTCGCCGGGGCGCACGGGCCGCACCCACCACAGGGCGTCGACGTTCATGCCCAGCAGTGGCGTCTCACCGAAATAGGCTTCGTCCACGAACTGGCGCATGACGCGCGAACAGACGTGCCAGCCGCTGGCGATCAGGCCGCCGAACCGTCCCGCCTCGGCCGCCGCCTTGTCCACGTGCATGGGCTGAGGATCGAACTCGGTCGCGAAGGCGAGAATCTCGGCCTCGGTCATGGTGAAGGGCTCGCTGTCCCAGCTTTCGCCGACGGTCAGGTCGTCCAGATAGCGGTCGGTCATGCACTCAACTCCCATTGCTCAGTCTGACATAGCGGCTGGAATGGTTTTCGCCAGTCGACTTTCGGCCGGGCTTCGCTTGACCGCAAAGGCGGGGCGTGAGCATTCCCCGCCTCATGCGGACATCCGATTTCGACTTCGACCTGCCCGAGGCGTGCATCGCCCTGCGTCCCGCCGATCCGCGCGATTCCGCGCGGTTTCTGATCGTGAAGGGCGGCGATCTGCAAGATCGGATCATCCGCGACCTCCCGGATTTCTTGCAACCGGGCGACGCCCTGGTCTTCAACGACACCCGCGTGATCCCCGCCCGCCTGTCGGGCGTGCGCCACCGCACCGGGCCGGAAGGCGAGTTGCTGTCGGTGCCGGTCGAGGCCACCCTGCACCACCGCGATGCGCCCGACGTCTGGAGCGCCTTCATGAAGCCGGGCAAACGGCTGAAGGTCGGCGACCGCGTTCGGTTCGGGCGCGAGGAAGACAACGCCTGCTTCCTGGGCCAGGTCGACGCTGAGATCACGGCCAAGGGCGAGGACGGCCTCGTCACCCTGCGCTTCGATCTGGCGGGCCCGGCGCTGGACGACGCCATCCGCGAGGTCGGGGTCATGCCCCTGCCCCCCTATATCGCGGCCAAGCGGGCCGAGGACGACCAAGACCTGAAGGATTATCAGACCGTCTTCGCCGAGCACGACGGCTCGGTCGCAGCGCCGACGGCAGGTCTGCACTTCACCCCCGCCCTGCTGGACGCCATCCGGGCGCGCGGCGTGACGACCCACGCCGTGACGCTCCACGTCGGGGCGGGCACCTTCCTGCCGGTCAAGGCGGACGACACCACAGATCACAAGATGCACTCCGAGTGGGGCGAGGTCTCAGCCGAGACCGCCGCCGCACTGAACGCCGTGCGCGCGGCGGGCGGGCGCATCGTCTGCGTCGGCACCACCTCGCTTCGCCTGCTTGAGAGCGCCACGGGCGAGGACGGCGTGGTTCAGACCTTCCACGGCGACACGGCCATCTTCATCACGCCGGGCTACCGCTTCCGCGCCTGCGACCTGCTGATGACCAACTTCCACCTGCCGAAATCGACGCTGTTCATGCTGGTCAGCGCCTTCGCCGGACTGAAGACGATGCGCGCCGCCTACGCCCATGCCATCGACAGCGGCTACCGCTTCTATTCTTATGGCGACGGAAGCCTGCTGTTTCGGGAAGACGCCCAATGAGCCACATCGACGATCTGCCCGAAAATCTGGCCGCGACCTTCGACATCCTGGCTTCAGCGGCCAGTGAGCTTCAGGATCCCTGGTGGGTGTTCGGGGGCGCAGGCATGGCGTTGTCGGGCCTGTCGGAATGGCACGTGCCGGACGTCGACGTGATGACCAGCCCGCGCGACGCCCGGCGCCTGATCGAGGCTCTGCACGGCGAAGCCATCGAAGACCCCGGCGAAGGCCTGTTTCGATCGCAAGTATTCGGCGAAATCCTGACCACGCCGGTCCCGATCGAGGTCATGGCGATGATGGACGTTCGCGCCGGCGCCGACTGGACGCCGGTCATCTTCACCACGCGCCAGGCGATCGAACTGGACGGGGGCACGCTCTATATCCCCACGGTCGCCGAACAGATCGAGAAGTGTCGCCTGTTTGGTCGCCCCAAGGATCTGCAGCGCGCGGAGCGTCTCGAGACGCTCCTGCGCTGAGACCGCCTCAATAGCGGAAACGCAGCCCCACGGTGTAGAGGCTCTCTTCGTAGCGCACGTCGCGCGGATAGACGCCCTCGCCGTAATCGTAGAACGACCGGAACGGCTGGCCCAGGATATTGGTCGCGTCGAAGCTGACGGTGATGCGCTCGGTCGGCGACCAGCCCGCCGAGAAGTCCAGCCGCGCCACGTCGTCCACATGCTCGCCGATGACGCCGTTGCCGAACTTCGTCCGCAGATTATAGGCCAGCCGCGCCGTCCAAGGCCCGTTCTCATACATGCCGGTCAGATTGTAGGAATATTTCGACACATAGGGCAGAGCCCCGTCGATGTAGGTGGCGTTGGCCTGCACCCCGAACGACCGCGCCCATTCCGGCACGAATTCATAGTCAAAGAAGGTCGTGAAGGACGCCTCGACGCCCTGCAGCACCGCGTCGTTCAGATTGACCGGCCGCGTGACGCGCAGAACGCCATAGATCGGATCGTCCACGTCCATGGTCTGATCAGCGATGAAGCCTGAAATCTCGCGCCTGAACAGGGCCAGGGTCGCCGCTCCGGTATCGGCGAAATAGCGCTCCAGCGTCAGGTCATAGTTGGTCGACTGGATCGGCTTCAGATCGGGATTGCCGCCAGACGCCGTGCGCCGCCCAGAGGTATCTGCCGAAGGGCTGACGAACAGGCTGGGGTTCAGCTGACCGAAGGCCGGGCGCGTCCTCGTCTGGTTCGCCGCCATGCGCAGGATCAGGCCGTCGTCCAGCATGAATCGCACGCCCAGGCTGGGCAGCAGGTCGGTGTAACGCCCACCCTGATCGACCGGCGTGAAGACCTCGGTTTCACCCTCGGTCGAGCGGCTGGTTCCGCGCACGGTGAAGTCGGTGGCGACGATGCGCAGGCCCAGTTCGCCCTCGATCGGAATACGGGTGTTGATGGCAAAATCGGCCTGACCATAGGCCGTATAGGCCGTCTCGGACGCTTCATAGGTCTGGGCCGGGTTGATCGGCGGGCGACCCGGTTCGAACCCGGCCAGGGCGCGCAGGGCGTCCATGTTGGAGCGCAGACTACCGTAGGTTGGCGACACCCAGGCGCGCATGGCCTGCACGTCGCTGCCGTTGAACCCGGCCGGGATCAGGGCCAGTTCGACCGGAAGGGAGGTCAGCGGCAGACCGAGGTCTTCCTGGTTCTGATATCGCTCCCCGTTCTGATAGGAGCCGTTGCGGTCGACGTAGCGCACGCCGAACTTCAACTGCGGGATCAGGCTGTTTCCCGTGTCATAGGTCAGGTCGATCTTCGCCTGCCAGTCGTCGCCCGCGCCGATGAAGTGGCGGTCGAACAGGCCGCGATAGACGTAGTTGTTCGGGTTCGTGACGTCGAAGTCGCGGAATTCGAAGGTCGCCCCGCCGTCTTCGCCCGGCGTATCGAAGTCGATCAGCGTCACCGGCGCATGGGTGAAGGCAGTGTCGAAACTGTAGTTCGAAAACTCATAGGTGCTGTCGGTGCGCGCCAGGTCGAAGGCGATCTGAAGCGGCCCGGCGTTGTAGCTGCCGCCGATCGCCGCTTGCCAGGTGTTCGTCTTGCCGGTCGAGGCGCCCTGCCACTGCTCCGGACGACGCCCCGCGACCTGGATCAGGCTCTGGATCTCATTGCGGCCGTCGCGCAGCGCCACGTCCTCGAACCGGGTGATCTCGTGGTTCAGCGGGACGATGAACTGACGGTCCGAAATCTTGTTGCGATAGCCCTGATAGAGGGCGTCGACATAGAATTCCCACTGGTCGTTAGGTCGCCATTGCAGCGCCAGATTGGCCGACGGCCGCCAGCGCTCGCCCGTTCCGTAGAAGATGCCCACGGCATCCGGGTATCGCGCACCCTGGACCGCAGGATCAGCCGACTGCCCGTCCACGGCGACGATGCCGCCGCTGTCCCAGCGCACGGAGTCGAGGTAGCGGAGACTGGTGTAGGACAGGTTCAGCAAGGCCCCGACCTCGCCCGCGCCCGTATTCCAGCGATTGCTGATCAGGATGTCGCCGTTCGGATCATAGCTTTCCGACTGGGTGGCGTAGGAGCCCTTCACCGAGGTCGACAGTTCGAAGCCGTCGAAATCGAACGGCCGCCGGGACCGCACATTGATCAGGCCGGCGATGCCGGACTCCAGTCGCCAGGCGGAACTGGACTTATAGACCTCCAGCGCGGCGATGGCCGCCGCCGGAAAGTCCTGCATAGCCACTGCACGCCCCTGATCCGTAAAGATGTCACGGCCGTTGTAGGTGGTGGCCACGTCGGGCAGACCGCGCACAATCACCCGCGACGCCTCCCCGCCCCCGCGCTCGACCTGGATGCCCGTGACACGCGCCAGGGATTCCGAGGCGTTCACGTCCGGCAGCTTGCCGATATCCTCAGCGACGATGGCGTCCATCACCTCGTCCGCGTTGCGTTTCAGCGCCTGGGCAGAGCGCAGGCTGCCGCGCAGGCCTGTCACCACGACATCCTGAACCTGGACGGGGTTGTCCGAGGCAGCCGACGGCGGCGTGACTTCAATGGAATCCTGAGACCAGGCCGGGTGGGCGACGGCAATCGCAAGCAGGGAGACGGAACCCAGGGTTCCCGAACGGAGCAGCATTAATCAGGCGACTTTCACGGTTTCGTGCGCTGCCCTAACAGCCGCGTGATCGTTCGGTTGCCAAATAACCGTCGCTATTCAAACAAAGGCGCCGACGCCGGATTACCGCCACAGAACGGCCCCAGGACGTCAACCGGGCCGGGGCTGGCGGCCTTCTCCCGTTCAGCCTAAGACGCGGCTCCTTGCAAGGAACGCCCATGCCTTTTCCATTTGAGATCTCCGCTGTCGAAGGCCGCGCCCGCACCGGCGTGCTGAAGACCGCGCGCGGCGACATCCGCACGCCCGCCTTCATGCCCGTCGGCACCGCCGCCACGGTCAAGGCGATGACGGTGGATCAGGTCAAGCAGACCGGCGCGGACATCCTGCTGGGCAACACCTATCACCTGATGCTGCGTCCCGGCCCGGAACGGATGGAGCGCCTCGGCGGGCTTCACAACTTCATGCGCTGGGACAAGCCGATCCTGACGGACTCCGGCGGCTTCCAGGTCATGAGCCTGTCGGGCATCTCCAAGCTGACCGAGGAGGCCGTGACCTTCTCCAGCCACATCGACGGTTCCAAGCACGTCCTGACGCCGGAACGCTCGATCCAGATTCAGGCCGACCGTCTGGGCTCCGACATCGTCATGCAGCTAGACGAATGCGTCGCCTGGCCCGCCGAGGAAAAGCGCGCTCGCGAAGGCATGGAGTTGTCCGCGCGCTGGGCCCAGCGCTCCAAGAACGCCTTCGGCACGCGCGATGCGCAGGCCCTGTTCGGCATCCAGCAGGGCTCGACCTATGAAAATCTGCGCCGCGAATCCTCGGAGCGTCTGCAAGAGATCGGCTTCGACGGCTACGCCATCGGCGGCTTGGCCGTCGGCGAAGGCCACGAGGCCATGTGCGAGGTTCTGGACTATGCGCCCGAGTTCCTGCCCAAAGACCGCCCTCGCTATCTGATGGGCGTAGGCAAGCCGATCGACCTGGTCGAAGCGGTCTATCGCGGCGTCGACATGTTCGACTGCGTCCTGCCGACCCGCGCCGGGCGTCACGGCCAGGCCTGGACCTGGGGCGGCCCGCTGAACCTCAAGAACGCGCGTTTCGCCGAGGATCAGGATCCGTTGGACGTCGAAGTCCCCTGCCCGGCCTCGCAAGACTATTCAAAGGCTTATCTTCACCACCTGATCCGGGCCGACGAGATCCTCGGCAAGATCCTGCTGAGCTGGCACAACATCGCCTTCTTCCAGGCGCTGACTGCAGCCATGCGCGAGGCCATCAGCGAAGGTCGGTTCGAGCAGTTCCGCCGCGACTTCCGCGCCCGGCACCTGAGGGCCTAGCCGCGACGCGGAACGAACCCGGCCGGCGCCGCCGGCGGGGCGCAATTGCGCTGCATACCCACGCCCTTCAGGAAGGAGCGGCGACGCAGGCCCGCCTGAATGGCCGACTGGACGTGCTTGCTGTGAGCGTCGGCGCCGGTCAGGCGGCGCACCCAGCTGCGAGCCGGAATGAAGTCCGTCACCGTGCCCCGTACGGCGTCCAGCGTCGCCCCGGCGGCGGCGTCAGCGGCGCGCTCGCTCATGAAGGTTCCATCGTCGGTGGGCGCGGCGTCCGTATCCGGCCCCAGAGCCTCGTCCAGTCGCGCGATCTCCGCCGCGATGACAGTGCATCGGGTCATGTTGCGCACGTCATAGGGATTGGATTCCGCCTGCAACAGAACGGTCGGGATTTCCTGACGCTTGAGGTTCAGATCCTCTAGCGGCGCAGCCACGGCGTCGCCCAGGCCCGTGCCCACCTGATCCACCCCGTCTCGAGCGGAGGCGCCGGCGTTGCAGCCGGCGAGCAACAGGGACACAGCGATGACGGTCAATGAAATCTGGCGCATGAGCGCGTTTAATCACGCCCCGCGCGTTAAAGCCAAGCCTGCCGCCTCGACACCAGGCTCGAAGCCCGCCTAGGCTGACGCCATGCGCACGCTGAACGTCCCGCTTTATAATCTGACATGGCTGGATTTCGTGATCGCCGCAGTCGTACTGGCGGCGGCGCTCGCGGTCGCCTGGCGGCTCCACGGCCCCTTGCGACGGCGCGGCGTCGGAACCTCATATGTCAGTTGGTTGGACGAACGCCTGACGAAACTCGAGCGCGCAGTCCGCAACAAGAACCAGAAGTCCTAGGCGCTGATCGTGTTAGAATTTCAGGGGAGTGGTACGCCCCCTCGGGCTCGAACCGAGGACCCTCTGATTAAAAGTCAGATGCTCTAACCAACTGAGCTAGGGGCGCACATCGCGTTTGCGAAGAGCGCGGAACATACGGATGAGCTTCGCGGCGGGCAAGTGGAAATTTCAGGAAATTTTTCGCCGCACAAACAAGGCTCTGACGACGGCTCCCGCCACGAAATCAAGGCGATTCCAGCGCGCGATTCATCCCAGGTTCACATGAATCCTTTAAAGGCGCGCCTGAGGAACCGGCTTCGCCTCTCCACGTTTCCAGCCCCTAGAGGGGGATCAAAAATGAATCGATCCATGTTGAATCGTCTGATGATCGGCGCCGCGCTGGCCGCCACCAGCTTCCTGGCCGCCTGTGAACAACCCTACAGCGAACCGACGCCCGTCGAAGCGCCGGCGCCCGTTGAGCCCCCCGCCGCCGAAGACGCCGCTGCGCCCGCTGTCGCCGAGACTCCCGCCGCTCCTGAAGCCGCCACGCCGGTGGAGGCGCTGCCGCCGGACCAGCGTTCCTCCGAAGAGACAGTGCAACCCGAAAGCGATACGCTGTTTTACTGATTCTCCTGACGAACGGGGCTAATCGCTCATGATCGTCTCGCAACCAGGGTTCGGATTTGACGTCGAGGCTTCCCCTCCTTCTTGCCGGCGCGGCAGTATGCGCCCTTGCAAGCCAGGCCGCCGCCGAACCCCGAGCTCAGATTCGCGGTGAAATAGACGGCGATCTCAAGCGCCAACTCGAACAGGCCATTGGCGAGGTGGACGGCGCGCCGTCCAATCGCTTCGAGGCGCGTCGTCGCGCTCGCGCCGCCCTGACCTCAGCTCAGGCCTTGCTGCGTTCGGAAGGCTACTACCAAGCTGCCGTAGAGGATCAGGTCGAGGGCGATGATAAGCCCGTCGCCGTGGTTCAGATCGCGCCGGGTCGCCGCTTCGTCCTGGGCGAAACTACGATCAACTGGACTGCGCCTGCGCCGGACGCAGAAACCAGCACCGCTGTCATTGAAGACATCCGGCTCAAGCCGGGCGAGCCGGGCCGGGCCGCCGGGATTCTGGAAGCCGAAGGCCGCGTCGTCGCCGATCTGACCCGGCGCGGCTACGCGGACGCCGTCGCCCTGCCCCGCCGCGTGGTCGTGGATCACGCCACCTTCCTGGTTCAGCCCGGTTTCAACATCAACTCCGGCGAGTTGGTGCGGCTGAACGGCATTCAGCTGCGAACCCGCGGGCCGACCAAGGAAAGCTGGCTCCAGAGCTTGGTCCCTTGGAAGGAAGGCGATCGCTACGATCCAGAGGACGTCGCCGAACTGGAACGCCGCCTGCTGGATACCGGCGTCTATGACGGCGTGGGCGTGGCCCTGTCGCCGCTGGACGACATTCGACCGGACGGCCTGCGTCCGGTCGTCGTCACCCTGGCGGATCGGCCGGTCAGCCTGCTTGAGGCCGGCGCCACCTATTCGACCTATGAAGGCGTCGGCGTCGACGTCTTCCGCACGCGCTACAATCGCTTCGGCCGCGCCGACACCCTGCGCTATGGCGCGCGCATCGCCAGCATCGACAGCCGCATCGGCGGCGAGTGGTCCCAGCCGCACTGGCGCAAGGCCGGTCGGACGCTGAAGCTGTCGTCCTTCATCGTCAACGAACAGACGGACGCCTACGATCGCAGCGCCATCACCCTGGCCGCGGACCTGTCCCAGCGCCTCGGCAAGACGTCCTGGTTCAGCTACGGCCTGGGCGTCGATGCGGGCCGCTACACGGAATATCGGTTCGACCCCGTGACCCAGGCGCCGATCACCTTCGACCGCGACCTGGCCATCGTCACCCTGCGCGGCAGCGCCTTCATGGATCGCTCGAACGACCCGCTGAACCCCACCTCGGGCTATCGTCTGTCGCTGTCGACCCAGCCGACCGCCGTGGCGGGCGAGGATACGGTCCTGTTCCTGCGCACCGAGGGCCAGGCCACCGCCTATCTGCCGCTTCAGGACGACGCCAAAACCGTGCTGGCCGGACGCGCCCGCATCGGCTCCATCATCGGTGGCGAAGAACTGACCGTGCCCTCGGACCGCCTGTTCTATTCGGGCGGCGGCGGCTCGGTTCGCGGCTATTCCTATCAGAGCATCAACCCGCGCCTGCCCAACAACCGACCGCGCGGCGGCCTGTCGCTGTTCGAGACCTCGATCGAGGTACGACGCGACATCGGCGAGAAATTCCAGGCCGTGGCCTTCGTCGACGGCGGCGCCATCGGCTTCCAGGAAACGCCCAACCTGACCAATATGCGCTACGGCGCGGGCGTCGGCGTGCGTTACAAACTGCCGTTCGGCCCTGTGCGCGCCGACATCGCCTTCCCGCTGAACAAGCGTGAGGGCGACTCCGGGTTCCAACTCTATCTCAGCATCGGCCAGGCGTTTTGACCGACACACCTCCGCCTCACGAAACGGGCGCAGACGTCGCCGACACGCCGGCCAAGAAGGCCAAGCGCAAGCGCACCCGTCTGCAACTGGCGGCCTTCATCGCGGGCGCGACCTTCGCCGGTCTGCTGGCCCTGATCGTCGTCGCCCTGGTGGGCGGGCGGATGTATCTGGTGTCCGACGCGGGGCGCGAACTGATCACCAGCTTCGTCGCGGGCAAGAAGATCAGCCGTTACGGCCGCATCAACGTCGAGGGGCTGCAGGGCGACCTGTTCAACGACTTCCGCCTGAAGCGCGTCACCGTGACCGACGAAAAGGGCGTCTGGCTGGAAGCCACGGACGTCCGCGTCGACTGGTCCTACTGGCCTCTGCTGGCGCGGCGCTTCCACGCTACGGAAATCAGCGCGGGCCAGATTCGTCTGTTGCGCCGCCCCGAGTTGGAGCCGCCGAGCGAACCGGGCGGGCCCCAGGCCATCTCCATCGACATCGACCGCTTCAGCGCCAATGTCGAACTGCTGGAGGGGTTCTCCAAGGAATACGGCCGCTGGACCCTCAGCGGCGACGCCGCCATTCCGCGCAAGGGCGTCAAGACCGCCAACGTCAACGCCTACAGCCTGAACCGCAAGGGCGACTATCTGCGCCTGGCCGCCGCCTTCGGCGACAAGCCCGAAGACCTGCGCGTCAATCTGCGCGCCAATGAAGCCCAGGGCGGTCCCATCGCCGGGTCGCTGGGCTATTCGCCCGATCAACCGTTCTCGGCCGTCGCCGTAGTCAACGGCGAGGTCATCGACGTCGCCGTCCAGACCGGCCAGTTCCGTCCCCTATTGGTCAAGGGAACCTATGGCGACAACGGCGCCAAGGTGTCGGGTTACGCCGACTTCTCCGGCTCCGACCTGCTGGCGCCCTTCGTGGAGCGTATCGGCCGCACCGCCCGCTTCGGCTTCGCCATGACGCCGGACGTCAAGCGCGAAGGCTATCAGGGCGTGGCCTGGCGCCTGTACGCCGACAACATCGAATCCAGCGCGCGCGGCCTGATCCGCACTACGGACAACACCTCGCCCGACGGCATCAGCCTGGAGCTGAACACCCCCTCGCTCAGCCGCCTGGTGGGGAGCCCCGTCGCCGGTCCGGCGGCCTATACGGGCGTGTTCAAGGGCGACGCCCAGGTGTGGAGCCTGCAAGGCTCGGCCAGCTTGCTGAACGCCGACATCGCCTCCTATCGCGCCACGCGCATCTCCGGCCCCGTCAACATCGCCGCCAACAAGGGCCGCATCGACGTGACGACCGACGTGCGCGCCGTCGGCGGCTCTGCGGCCGGCATCATCGGCGGGCTGCTGGGCTCTGCTCCGCGATTCCAGATGGAAGGCACGCGCATGGCCGACGGCGCCATGCTACTGAAGAAGATCGACGCGCGCGGCCAGGGCCTGACGCTGACCGGCTCGGGCGGACGCAACCTGAACGGCGGTCTGAACTTCACCGGCCGCGCCGACCTGACCGACCTGTCGCGCATCCAGCCCGGCGCGCGCGGCGCGTTCGGCGGCCCGATCCGGGC
>NZ_DAMCNG010000022.1:0-24291 GCF_032107865.1 Brevundimonas sp. | reverse complement strand
GGAGGCGCCCGCCGCGCCCGCGGACTGGGCGCCGCACCGCCCCGACCGGCCGGCCAACAAGAAGCGCGTCCCTTTCCGGCTGGAGACCCGCTACCAGCCCGCCGGGGATCAGCCCGCCGCCATCACCGAACTGGTGGCCCAGGCGGACGAGGGCGATCGCGAGCAGGTGCTGCTGGGCGTCACCGGCTCGGGCAAGACCTTCACCATGGCCAAGGTGATCGAACAGACCCAGCGCCCGGCCCTGATCCTGGCCCACAACAAGACGCTGGCGGCCCAGCTCTATTCCGAGTTCAAGGCCTTCTTCCCCGACAATGCGGTCGAGTATTTCGTCAGCTACTACGACTATTACCAGCCCGAGGCCTACGTCCCGCGCACCGACACCTACATCGAGAAGGACTCGTCGATTAACGAGCAGATCGACCGGATGCGCCACTCGGCCACCCGCGCGATTCTGGAACGCGACGACGTCATCGTCGTCGCCTCGGTCAGCTGCATCTACGGCATCGGCTCGGTCGAGACCTACACCGCCATGACCTTCTCCCTGAAGGTCGGCGACACCATCGACGAGGCCAAGCTGCGCGCCGACCTGATCGCCCTGCAGTACAAGCGCAACGACCTGAATTTCGAGCGGGGCATGTTCCGCAAGCGCGGCGACGTGCTGGAGATCTTCCCCGTCCACATGGAGGATCGCGCCTGGCGCATCCAGCTGTTCGGCGACGAGCTGGAGTCCATCCAGGAGTTCGACCCCCTGACCGGCAAGAAGACCGCCGAGCTGGAAGAAGTCACCGTTTACGCCGCCAGCCACTACGTCACCCCGCGCCCGTCGCTCAACCAGGCCATCACCGGCATCAAGGCCGAGCTGAAGGAGACGCTCGACTGGATGGTCGAGAACGGCAAGCTGCTGGAGGCCCAGCGCCTGGAACAGCGCGTCCGCTTCGATCTAGAGATGATGGAGGCCACCGGCTCCTGCGCCGGCATCGAGAACTACAGCCGCTGGCTGACCGGCCGCGCGCCGGGCGAGCCGCCGCCGACCTTCTTCGAATACATCCCCGACAACGCCCTGCTGTTCGTGGACGAGAGCCACGTCACCGTGGGCCAGATCGGCGCCATGTTCCGCGGCGACTACCGCCGCAAGTCGACCTTGGCCGAGTACGGCTTCCGCCTGCCGTCGGCCATTGACAACCGCCCGCTGAAGTTCGAGGAATGGGACGCCATGCGGCCCCAGACCGTCTTCGTCTCGGCCACCCCCGGCGCCTGGGAGCTGGACAAGACCGGCGGCGTCTTCACCGAACAGGTCATCCGCCCCACCGGCCTGATCGACCCCCCGGTCGAGATCCGCCCCGTCTCCGGCGCGACCCGCAACCAGGTCGACGACGTCATCGACGAGGTGAAGGCCACCGCCCGCGCCGGCTACCGCTCCCTGGTCACCACCCTGACCAAGAAGATGGCCGAAGACCTGACGGAATACATGCACGAGCAGGGAGTGCGCGTCCGCTACATGCACTCCGACGTCGACACGCTGGAGCGGATCGAGATCCTGCGCGACCTGCGCCTCGGGTCGTTCGACGTCCTGATCGGCATCAACCTGCTGCGCGAGGGCCTCGACATCCCCGAGTGCGGTCTGGTCGCCATTCTCGACGCGGACAAGGAGGGCTTCCTGCGCTCGGAAACCTCCCTGATCCAGACCATCGGCCGCGCCGCCCGCAACGTCGACGGCCGCGTCATCCTCTACGCCGACCGCATGACCGGCTCGATGGAGCGCGCCATCGCCGAGACCGACCGCCGCCGCGAGAAGCAGCAGGCCTACAACCTCGAACACGGCATCACGCCCGCGACGGTCAAGCGCGACATCAAGGAAATCCTCGACAGCCCCTATGAGTCCCGCGACCTCGATCGCCTGACCCGCCCCGGCGTCGCCGAGGAGGCCAAGCCCTTCATCGGCTCCAACTTCCAGGCCGCCCTCAAGGATCTGGAAGGCCGCATGCGCGAGGCCGCCGCCAACCTCGAGTTCGAGGAAGCCGCCCGCCTGCGCGATGAAATCAAGAAGATGAAGCTCCTCGACCTCGAATTCGCCAACGAGGCCCTGACGGGCGCCGGCGAAGACGTCGACAGGTCAGCGCCGAAACGCTGGCGCAAGGAGGCGGCGGCCGAAAAAGCGGAGGCGTTCAGGAAGGGGCGGTAGGGGCTCGCGACTGTGGCCGCTTCATCCCCGTTTCATGAGGCCCGGTTCATGCGGCTTACGGGCAACATGGCCACGCGGCTGCGAGCTTGGCTGCAAAATCGGATGCGACCTTGCGGCGAAAATGCGGCATGGTGCGTTCAGGAGAGACGCCGATGACCAAGTCCAGCAATGAATCCGACGCCCGCGCCGCCCTGCGCGTGGTCTCCGCGCCGGAAGCCGAGGTCTATGACCTGATGCGCGCGCCCGAAACCACCGCCGAACGGGTCAAGCGCCTGCAGGCCGAAGCCCGAGCCCTGGCGCTGGAACAGGTCGAGGCCCTCGAGGTCGCCCTGTGCAAGGCCGCCGACATGGCCAGGGAGATCGCCGACGGCGGCGACGCCTATCCCGTCGGCGCCCGCGAACTGGCCGCCCGCCTGGTCGCCGACCTGCCCGCCAAGGCCGAGACCATGAAGGCCATCGTGGCGAAGAGTCATCCTTGATCGGCCGCGGTCAGAAGGCTCCGCCTTCTCGACCCGACGCGGCCTGGGCGCTACGCGCCGCGCCTCCCTTCAACGCCGTCATCCTCGGGCTTGACCCGAGGATCCAGTAAGCGCGCCGCTACGACCCCACCACATCCTCGTACTCGGGATGACGCTTCAGCCAAGCGACCGCATAGCTGCAGTGGGGGATCAGGGTCAGCGCCTCGGCGCGGGCATGCTCGGCCAGGGCCTGCATGAAGCGACCCGCCGCGCCCGTGCCGCGCAGGGCCGGATGCGCCTCGACGTGCAGGATGACGCGGGCGTGGCCGCGCACGGCATACTCGGCCCAGACCGGATGCTCGGTCCCGTCCGCGTCTGCGAACAGCTGCTGAAAACGGCGATCGGCCGCATGGTCTTTGAAGGCGGGCACGGCGGCTCCTCCCGAATGAGTCAGTTCAGGCCGGCCGGTCGTTCAGCAGGGCCAGCAGACCCAGAACGCTTTTCACCGTGAACCAGATCGACACCAGCAGCAAAAGAAGTCCGGATACCAGGAGAACCGGAAGGCCGATCAAGAAAGGCGATGTGACGAGGCCGATGATGAACAACACCCACAGAACGGCGCTGATCCAGAACACCGACCAGAACAGCCTGATCTGCGCCTCGACGTGCTGGGCCGCCAGCCCTGTCGCCGAGCCCCGGTTCAAATAGGCCAGCACCAGGCCGACCAACACCAGCAGGTTCGCGCTGGGGATCGACAGGATGTAGAGGATCCACGCCACCACGGCGCCGTCTCGGCCCGCGACCGGCGCGGCGGGGGTCTGATCGCTCATGACGGCGGGCCTTTCAGTAGAAAAGACGACGCGGCTCGGCGATGGCCTGCCCCGTCAGCAAGTCCTTCAGCCCCAGGGCGCCGCGCACGATGGTCCACACGGCCATGACGAACAGGACGAAAACCCCGACGTTGACCAGGATCAGCACCGCGCCGGCGATGATGGCGATCACCGCCGCCAACAGGGTCCGCTGCTGGAAAACGAAGTGGCTGCGCAGCACCGGATCGACCGGCGCAGGCCGACGCCACACGCGCAGAAGTCCGATCGCCGCCGCCGCGCCGAAGGTCGGCGCCGCCAGCAGGATCAGGGCGTAGCCCGCATAGAGACCCGTCAGATCGGCCGAGACCTCGCCGCCGCTGTTGCTGCTGTAATCGCCGGACTGAACCATCGGAACCTCTTGTCAGGCCGGGATGATGGCGGGACGGACGGTCCCGCGCAACCGGCCTCAGCGCGAATAGGCGACTTCGCAGGCGGCGGCGGCCGCATCGGGAATGGCGCCGGGCTTCTCGACCCGCACGACGACGCTCAACACGCGGGGATCGGCCAGGCAGGCGACGGCGGTGCGCTCGGCGAAAGTCTCGATCAGGGCGATGTGCGGCCCCGCCGCCAGCTCGCGCACGATGCGGGCCACGCCGTCGTAATCCAGCGTATCGGCCAGCCGCTCGACCGGGGCGGCGCCCAGGTCCAGTTCGACATCCACCACCAGCGGCTGCAACCGCCCATGCTCATGGTCGTAGAAGCCGATCGAGGCCTCGACCTTCAGGGCGCGGACCATGACCTTCAGGCCCAGGCGGCGCGGCTCGACGGACGGCAGGGGGGTGACGACGGCGCTCAAGACCAGGTCTCCGGCGGCAGAAGATCATTGATGCTGAAATCGGCCCGGTCGCACCAGGCGCCCAGATCCCAAGCCCGCTCCGCCTCGGTCAGGCCGCGTGTCAGGACGGTGTTGGTCGGCGTTTCCTCGATGGCCAGTTCAGCCAGGCGGAAGGGCAGGCCCTCGGCGGCCAGGATGGCCTCCAGCTTGCGCCACAGCGCGATGACCAGAGCCTCGGTCGTCGGATCGCCGTCCACGGTCAGCACCTGATTCAGACGATGCGGCTCATGCTGCTGGAACCAGGCCAGCAGCGGATCGGCGCGGTTCAGCTGGAAGGCATGATCCATGCTGCGGTCGACGAAGCCGTGCCAGCGCGCTTTCAACCGCTCGAACGAGGCCGTGTAATTGGCCCCGCCGAAATCAATCTCCGCCGTCGGCTCCAGCGTCACCGTCACGAACTCATTGTGCCCATGCGGCACGGCGCACTTCGACCCCGCATCGGCGATCAGCCGGTGCGCCATCGAGAAGCGGCGAGTGAAACGGACAGCGGGCATGAAGGTCTCAGGATGAATGGCGGCAGCTAAAGCACCAACCTATCGGCAAATAAAGGTCATGTGACGACGAACGCCCTCAGGCGAATTTTCTCAAGCGAACTCCAGATCACGGTCGCGGCGGGTCAGACCGGCCCCGGCGTCCACCACCAGATTCTGACCGGTCAGGCTGCGCGCCTTCAGGATGAAGGTCAGGGCCGCCGCCAGATCCTCGACCGCCACCGGCCGCTTCAACGGCGTGGCCTCGGCACCCGCCAGATAGTCGGCCTCGGGCCAGCCGGCCGAGGGCAGGGTCAGGCCCGGCGCGATGCCGCAGACCCGGATACGCGGCGCCAGGGCCAAAGCCAGGGCGCCGGTCATATGGGCGATGCCCACACGGCTGACGGTATAGGAGAAGAAGTCGGGGTTCGGCGCCGTGACCTTATAGTCCAGCATATTGACCACCACGCCCTCGTCCCCGTCGGGCAGGCGCTCGGCGAAATCGCGGATCAGGGCCAGGGGCGCCAGAACGTTGACCTCGTGATGGAGGCGCAGATCCGCCTCCTGGAAGGTCTCCAGCTGATCATAGACAAACAGGGAGGCGTTGTTGACCAGCGCCCGCAACGGCCCGAAGGCAAAGGCCTGATCCATCAGGGCGGCGCGCGCCCCGGCGTCTGTCAGCTCGGCCTGAACGGCGACAGCGCGCCGCCCCATGGCCTCGATGGCCTGGACCACGGCCTGCGCGCCTTGCGCATCCGAGCGGTAGTGGACGACGACGTCATAGCCCGCCTGGGCCGCCGCCTTCGCCAGCACCGCCCCGATCCGGCGCGAGGCGGCCGTGACCAGCGCCACGCCCCTTGAAGGGACGTCAGCCGACCTGGAGTCAGTCAACCCGGCCGAACTCGAAGTAGTTGAAGGCGGCGACGACGGCGATGAAGGCGAAGATGGTGGCGATGGCCAGCATGATGGGTCTCCTGTTCCGCCCCCGAATAGGGGCAAGCGCGCCCCTGTTCAAGCCGCCCGGCGACAGCCTATCGTTCCCGCATGGCAAACTGGCGCACCCGCATCGAACCCTTCACCCGGCCGCTGTTCTTCATATGGTCGCGGATGAGCCGGGGAATGACGCTGGGCGTGCGCGGCGCGGCGATCGATGACAAGGGGCGGGTGCTGCTGGTCAAGCATACGTACTTGGAAGGCTGGTGGCTGCCCGGCGGCGGGGTGGACAAGGGCGAGACGACGCAAGCCGCCGTCATCCGCGAGCTCCGCGAAGAAGCCGGACTGATCGTCAGGGGCGAGCCGCGCCTGCTGTCGGCGCACTCCAATGAACGCTTCTTTCCGGGGGATCACGTCCTGGTCTTCCGCATAGACGCCTTCGACCTGACCGAGCGGACCAGTCACGGCGAGATCGCCGAGATCGGCTGGTTTCACCCGAACGCCCTGCCTGAAGACACGACCCGCGCCACCCGCGATCGTCTGGCCGAGATCTTCGGCGGCGCCGCGCCCGATCCGAACTGGTGAGACCGCCGATGCAGCTTCCCATCCTCGCCCTATTGGCCATGATCCTGGGCGGCGCCGCCACCGCCCTGCAGGGACCGACCAATGCGCGGCTGGCCAGCGCCGTGGGGTCGCCGGTCAATGCGGCGCTCGTCTCCTTCTTCGTGGGAACAGTCGCCCTGGCCCTCGTCGCCGTGACGCTGCAGGCCCGGCCGGACGTGCAGGCGATGAAGGCCCTGCCCGCCTGGGCCTGGCTGGGCGGCCTCTATGGCTGCGTCTTCGTGGTGGCCGCCGCCTGGGGCGTGCCCAAGATCGGCGTGGCGCTGACCACACCCTGATGGTGGCGGGCCAGCTGGCGCTGAGCCTGATCCTCGACCATTTCGGCGTCATGGGCGTGCCGCAGCAGCCGATCAGCCTGACCCGCGTCGCCGGCGTGCTGCTGGTGATCGGCGGGGTGCTTCTGGTCCGGCGCGGCTGAGCCTATATCCCGCCTGATGACCGACCCGACGCCCGACATTCCGGAGATGACCGCCCTACCGCTTCAGGCCGCTGAATTGATCGCGGACGAGGCCCGGCGCGCGCCCGACAAGCCCGGCGTCTATCGCATGTACGGCGAGGACGGCGCCTGCCTCTATGTCGGCAAGGCCAAGTCGCTGAAGAAGCGGGTGGTGCAGTATGCGCAAGGGCGGTTCCACACCCAGCGCATCGGCCTGATGGTCAGCCTGACCCGTTCGATGGAGCTGGTGGTCACGGCGTCCGAGACCGAGGCCCTGCTGCTCGAATCCAACTTCATCAAGAAGCTGAAGCCGCGCTTCAACGTCCTGCTGCGCGACGACAAGTCCTTCGCCGAACTGATGATCCGCCGCGATCACCGCGCCCCCCAGGTCAGGAAGCATCGCGGCGCCCATACGATTCCCGGCGACTATTTCGGCCCCTTCGCCTCGACCTGGGCGGTCAACCACACCCTGAACACGCTTCAGAAAGCCTTCCTGCTGCGGTCCTGTTCGGACAGCGTCTATGAGACGCGCACCCGCCCCTGCATGTTGCACCAGATCAAGCGCTGCTCGGCGCCCTGCACCGGTCTGATCTCGCTTGAGGACTATGGCGATCTGGTCACGGAGGCGGAACAGTTCCTGCGCGGCAAGTCGCGCGCCGTCATCGGCCGCCTGTCGCAGGAGATGCAGGCGGCGTCCGACGATCTCGACTTCGAGACCGCCGCCCGCGTGCGCGACCGCATCCGCGCCCTGTCGGCCATTTCGATGGAGAACAGCGTCAACGCCGATGGTGTGGCCGAGGCCGACGTCTTCGCCTTGCACGCCGAGGGCGGTCAGGCCTGCGTCCAGGTCTTCTTCTATCGCGCGGGCCAGAACTGGGGCGGGCGGGCCTATTTCCCGCGCGTGGACAAGAGCGACAGCGACCCGGAAATCCTCGCCGCCTTCCTGGGCCAGTTCTATGAGGACAAACCGGTCCCGCGCCTGATCCTGTCCAATGTCCGCCCGCATGAACTGGAGCTGCTGGAGGAAGCCTTCGGCATGAAGGCCGGGCATAAGGTCGAGATCGCCAAGCCCTTGCGTGGCGGCAAGGCGGGCCTGGTCGACCACGCCCTGACCAACGCCCGCGAGGCGCTGGGCCGCAAACTGGCCGAGAACTCGGCCCAGTCCAAAATTCTCGACGAGGTGTGCGAGGCCTTCGGTCTGGACGCCCGGCCCGAGCGGATCGAGGTCTATGACAACGCCCACATCCAGGGGACCAACGCCGTCGGCGGCATGATCGTCGCGGGGCCGGACGGCTTCCGCAAGAACCAGTACCGCAAGTTCAACATCAAGGGCGAAGACCTGAGCCCCGGCGACGACTACGGCATGATGCGCGAGGTCATGCGCCGCCGCTTCGGCAAGCTGGTGAAGGACGAGGAGGCGGGCGAGGCGGTCGAACGCCCCGACCTGCTGCTGATCGACGGCGGGGCGGGCCAGTTGGCCGAGGTTCTGGCCGTCATGGCCGATCTGGGCGTCGACGACATCGCCGTGGTCGGCGTGGCCAAGGGACCGGATCGCGACGCAGGGCTGGAGAAGTTCTTCATGCCGGGCAAGGCGCCCTTCATGCTGCCGCTGAAAAGCCCCGCTCTCTACTACCTGCAACGGCTGCGGGACGAGGCGCACCGCTTCGCCAACGGCGCCCACGCCAAGCGCCGCTCGATGGACATCAAGAAGAACCCGCTGGACGAGATCGAGGGCGTCGGGCCGGGGCGCAAGAAGGCCCTGCTGCACGCCTTCGGCTCAGCCAAGAGCGTCGGACGGGCCTCGGTCGCCGATCTGGTCAAGGTGGAGGGCGTCAGCCAGGCCCTAGCCGAACGCATCCACGGCTTCTTTCACAAGTCATGAACGGCGAAGATTTCGGGTTGAGCGACCAACCGTCGCGGGTCTAGAAAACGCTTCATGACCAACGAATTGACCAAGGGCTATCACCGTTTCCGCCAGAATCGGTGGCCGTCCGAACGCGCCGAATACGAAGCCCTGGCCGCCAACGGTCAGAAGCCGCACACCCTGGTCGTGGCCTGTTCCGACAGCCGCGCCGATCCGGCCCTGATCTTCGACACGGCGCCGGGCGAACTGTTCGTCGTGCGCAACGTCGCCAATCTGGTCCCCCCCTATCAGCCCGACGGCAAGCTGCACGGCGTCTCGGCGGCGCTGGAGTTCGGCGTCAATGTGCTGAAGGTCAAACACGTCGTCGTGATGGGCCACGCCTCATGCGGCGGGGTGAACGCCATGCTGAACGGCGCGCCCGCCAATTGTCAGGACTTCGTCGCCCCCTGGGTCGAGCAGGCCGCCCCCAGCGTGCGCCGCGCGGTCGAGGCCCTGCCCGCCGAACAGGTCGAGTGCGCCGCCGAGGAGGCCGTGGTGCGCCTGTCGCTGGACAATCTGCGCACCTTCCCCTGGATCGCAGAAAAGGAAGCGGCGGGCGAACTGAAGCTCAGCGGCCTGCACTTCGGCATCGCGCTCGGCATCCTGTCCAAGCTGACGGGACCGGGGCGGTTCGAGCGGCTGGACTGAGCACGCCGTCCTCGCCTCTGGCCTCGCCTCTTGTCGCGAACCGTGGCACACCCGGCGTGTTGCAACGGAAGACGTCATGGCCCCTGCCTACAAAGCCATCCCTAACATCCTGACCAGCCTGCGGCTGGCGGCCGGGATCGTCATGTTCCTGCTGCTGGCGGGCGCGACCAGCGGCTTTCCCTTCGTCTCGGCTTGGCTGAGCCCCGACGACCAGTTCGCCATGTATCGCACGGGATTCTGGATCTTCGTCATCGCCGCCTCGACGGATTGGATCGACGGTTATCTGGCCCGCCGCTGGAAAGCGGAGACGCGCTGGGGCGCCATCCTGGACCCGATCGCCGACAAGATCCTGGTCACCGGCGCCGTGCTGGGCGTGCTGACGAGCGGCTCGGTGCAGCAGATCATCATCCCCTGCGGCCTGATCCTGTTCCGCGAGTTCGCGGTCTCGGCCCTGCGCGAGACCATGGCCGGGCGTATCAACCTGCCCGTCACCCTGGCCGCCAAGTGGAAGACGACGCTGCAGATGGTGGCCCTGGGCTGCCAGCTGTTCGCCCGCAACTGGGACGGCTGGGGCCTGCCGTTCGACTATCTGCCCCATTTCCAGCTGTTCTCGGACGCCCTGATCTGGCTCGCCGCCCTCGTCACCCTGTGGACCGGCTGGCAGTATTTCAGCGCCGCCCAGAAGCAGATGCGGGATCTGTAAATCCTTCTCCCCTTGCGGGAGAAGGTGGGCGCCGAAGGCGCTCGGATGAGGGGTGTGAGCGCGACGTCATGAAAAAGGGCGCAGGCTGCGGAGGTTGAACTTCAACCGGCGGCGCCAGCACCCCTCATCCGTCAGGCTCCGCCTGCCACCTTCTCCCACAAGGGGAGAAGGTCGTCAGAGCGTCTTTTCGAGCACCACGAACTCCAGCTCGCGTGTGCGCGGCAGGCCGAAGCGTTCGTCATCCATCGGGAAGGGCCGGGTCTCGCCGGTCAGGCGATAGCCGCGCCGCTCATACCAGGCGATCAGTTCGGCGCGCTGACGGATGACGGTCATCTCCATGCGCGTCGCGCCGAAGCGGGCGGCGGCTTCGGCCTCGGCGGCCTCAATGAGCAGGCGGCCGAGACCGCCCGCCTGGCGCGCCGGATCGACGGTCAGCAGGCCGAGATAGGCCAGGCCCTCGCCCTGATCCGCCACCTGGACGCAGCCGGTCAAAACGCCCTCGACCTCGGCCAGCAGAATCACCCGCGACGCATCTGTCAGGATATCGCGCAGCTCCGCTTCATCCGTGCGCTGGCCGCCCAGCAGGTCGGCTTCATGGGTCCAGCCGGCCTTGGCGCTGTCGCCGCGATAGGCGCTTTCGATCAGGCGGTGCAGCGCCGGAACATCGTCCGGCGCGGCGGGACGGAAGGTCGCTTCGCTCACTGGACGCCCAGCTCCTGGATCAGGTGATCCATGCCGTAGACGTCGCGCAGGGCCGTGGTCACGGCCTGGGTGGTGACGATGACGCTGCGGTTGACGTTGCGGTCATAGCCATAGGCGTTGCGCTGGGTCAGGACGGTGGAGTCGAAGTTGGCGCCGATGATCTCGCCCTTGGCGTTGACGGCGGGCGAGCCCGACGAGCCGCCGATAGTGTCGGACGAGACGGCCATGTTCATCACCGCGTTGGGGTCGATGCGGTCCTTGGCGGCCAGCAGCCTGGGCGCGACGTTGAAGGGCTCGGCGCCCGTCGCGCGGTCCCACAGGCCGGCGAAGGTGGTGAAGGCGCCGATGCGCTGGCCCGGAACGTCCGTGCCCTCGACCCGGCCGTAGGTCAGGCGCAGGGTGCCGGTGGCGTCCGGATAAACGGCGTCGCCGAAGGCGGCGAAGCGCGCGGCGGCCAGTTGCTCGGACGCGCGGTCGGTCGGCGCCTTGACCTTGTTGTCCCACTCGGTGCGCACGGCGCGGGCGTCGGCGTCGATGGCCAGGACGTACTGGATCAGCGGATCGGTCGAGGCCTGGACGGCGGGCAGGCCGCCTTCCCACAGGGCGCGGCGCACGGCGGGATCGGCCAGCTTGGTGCCTTCGATCAGGCGCGCCGACAGGGCCTCGGGGCTTTCCTTGCCCAGCAGGGTGCGGGCGTAGGGACTGTCGACCGTCAGCCATTCGCGGGTCTTGGACAGCCACCACTCCAGACGGATCTGCTCCAGTTCCGGATAGGTCGGACGCTCGGCGAAGAGGCCGGACTGGAGGCCGGGCAGACGGCTATCGGCGTATTCGGACAGGCGCTGATCCGACGGCTTGGCGCGTTCCTGAGCGCCGCGCACGATGACCCGCGCCCACTGGAACAGGGGCGAACCGCCCGCGACCGAAGTCGTACCCATGCCCGTGCCGCCTTCCAGCAGGGCCATCGGAGCATAGAGCTCGCGGGCGATCGGCTGAACTTCGGCCAGGGCGGCCCAGGGATCGCCGACCTCAGCCGACAGGGCTTCATTCTCGGCGACGCGACGATGGAAGACGGTCTCCTGTCCGGCCAACTGGTCCATGAAGGCCGGATCGATCAGGGCGGCCATGCGACCGCGACCGCGCTTGTAGGTGTTCTCGACGCCGACGATCGGGTCCATGGCGATGAAGGCCTGTTCCTCGCCCTCTTCCGAATAGCGGATCAGACGGCCGCGCAGCTCCGAGGCGATCAGCTGGTCCAGAGGCAGCACCACGTCGCGAATGGTCATCAACTGGGCCTGGGTCAGCAGGCGCTGGGTCGAGCCGGGGTTGCCGGTGACGAAGACGGGCTCGCCCTCGGTCGGCTTGTTCGGGTTCCAGGTGAAGTGGGTCGGGGTCGTGGCGGGCTTGCCGTCCTCGTACAGGCGAATGAAGGCCGCATCGATGGCGAAGCGCGGGAAGGAGAAGTTGTCCAGGTCGCCGCCGAAGGTCGCGGCGCGGTCTTCCGGCGCCCAGGCCAGACGCACGTCGGAGTATTTGCGGAACTTGTAGAGCTTGAACTGACCGCCGCGATACAGGCTGACGACCTGGCAGCGGATCTTGGGATCAGAGCCGCAGGCTTCGGTTTCGATGCGCCCGGCCTCGGCCTCGCGGGCCTGGGTATAGGCCTGGCCGTCCAGGCCCTCGCCCGCCTTCTGCACGCGCTGGGTCACGTCGGTGATGTCGGTCAGGATTTCGGCCGAACCGCCGGGGCATTTCAGCTCTTCCTCGCGGCTCTTGGGCGTGAAGCCGGTCTCGGCGTATTGCAGTTGCGGCGTGGACAGGTTGGCGACGCAGGTGGCGACGCAGTGGTTGTTGGTCATCACCAACCCCTCGGCCGAGATGACGCCCGCCGAACAGCCGCCGAACTTCACCGAGGACTGGCGCACGCGGTCCAGCCAGGCCTGATCGATGCTCGTGCCCAGGGTCTGATTGGCGCGGGCGATGGGGAAGTTGTCATAGGTCCACATGCCCTCCTCCGCCTTGGCCGAAGACGCGGCGGCGAAGGCCAGGACGGCGGCCGAGGCGAAGAGTATCGGGGTGTAGGTGGTGCGCATGAGACATCCTCGACGTCGCGGCCCCGGTTATCGCCGAAGCCCTGTTTCAGCCTCCTGGAAACCGAGGCCGTCTTGCGATCAGTCTGAACAGAACCTGGGCGGAAACCGCAACCCCTGCCGAGCGCATTCACAGCGCGCGTTCGCGGGTCTAGATTCGGCGAATGACGAAACGGGACGGGATTGACGCCATGTCTGACGACTTCCCCCAGGGCGTGGTGCACGTCGCCGGAAAAGACATGCAGGCGCGGCTGTCCTCCGACGCCGAGACCCTGGCCCTGTGGCGGGGCCTGACGCCGCTGGGCCGCAATGAGTTCATCTGCTGGGTCGAAGACGCCAAACAGGCCGCCACCCGCGAGAAACGGATCGAGCGCGCAGTCGAGGAACTGCGCGAAGGCAAGCGGCGGCCCTGTTGCTGGGCAGGCTGCATCCACCGCACCGACAAGACGCCCAGTCGCTGGCAGCAGGCGGTGCTCGTCGAGAAAAGCCGGGGCAAGCCGCAGTAGTCCTGAACGGGCAAAGAAAAAGGGGGCACCCGACGGCGCCCCTCAAATCCCGGACCTAAATCCGACAGGCTTAGCGACGCACGCCCAGTTCGCGCAGCAGGCGCGGCTGGTTGTAGACGGTGCGCAGGGCCTCGGTGACGGCGGCGGTCGAGACCGACACCGTGCGGTTCAGCTCGCCGTCATAGCCGAACGAGCCGCCCAGCGAGTGGATGTTGCCGTCGAAGGCGGCGCCGATCACTTCACCCTTGGCGTTGATCACCGGCGAGCCGGAGTTGCCGCCGATGATGTCGTTGGTCGAGACGAAGTCATAGACGACGTCCTTGTTGATCCGCTCCTGCGCCGCGACGAAACGCTCGGAAGCGTTGAACGGCTCGGCGCCGGTGGCGCGCTCGTACAGGCCGCCCATGTGGGTGAAGGACGGCACGGTCACGCCGCGATAGGTCCAGCCCTTCACCTGACCGTAGGACAGGCGAAGCGAGAAGGTCGCGTCGGGGTACAGGTTGTCGCCATAGACGGCGAAGCGGGCCTGGGCGACCTTTTCGGCGGCGCGGGCGGTCGGGGCGTTGACCCCGGCGTCCCACTGGGTGCGAACGGCCTGGGCGGCGGTGTCGTTGGCCAGGACGAAGGCGATCATCGGGTCGCCCGAGGCGGCCAGTTGCTCCGGCGTCATGGCCAGGGCCTCGGCGCGGAAGGTCGGGTCGATCAGGCGGCTCTGCGACAGGCGGGCGGCGATGACTTCCGGGCTTTCAGAACCCAGCATGGCCTTCACCTCGGCGCTGTCGACCGTCAGATATTCGCGGGTCTTCAGCATCCAGTGCGACAGCTGGATCTCCTCGACGCCGACCGGGATCGGCGCTTCCGAGGCCAGGCGACGGCCCAGGGCGGCGATGTCGCTGTCGGCGTAGCCGGCGCGGCGCTCAGCGACCGGCTTGGCGCGTTCCTTGGAGGCACGGACGATGGCGCGGGCGTAGGAATAGAGGGTCGAACCGCCGCCGGCGTTCGCCTCAAGCTGGCGATAGGGCAGGTAGAGGTCGCGGGCCGTGACCTGCACCTTTTCCAGATCGGCCCACGGGTCGCCGATGCGCTCGGCCACGGCCGGGTCGGCGGCGACGCGCTGACGCAGTTCAGCCTCTTCCTGGCGCTTCTTGCCCATGAAGGTCGGGTCGGTCAGGGCGCCCTGCTGGCCGTAATAGACCTTGAAGCTGTTCTCCAGGCCGAAGATCGGGTCGAGAGCGACGCGCTTCTCTTCCTCGCCGGTCGTCGAATATTCGACCAGGCGGCCACGCAGTTCGGCGCTCTGGATCAGGGTGATCGGGATCTGCTGGTCGCGCAGACGCTCCAGCTGGCTGATCGTCAGCAGGCGCGAGGTCGAACCGGGGTTGCCCGCCACAAAGGTGACTTCGCCGTCGACCGGGGCGTTGGGGTTCCACTTCAGGTGGTTCGGGCTGGAGACCGGCTTGCCGTCCTCATAGGCGCGCAGAAAGGCGGCATCGAGGGCGTAGCGCGGGAAGTTGAAGTTGTCCGGGTCGCCGCCGAAGAAGGCCGCCTGAAACTCCGGCGCGAAGGCCAGGCGCACGTCTTCATACTTGCGGAACTTGTAGAGGGCGTATTTACCGCCGCGATAGAAGCTGATGACCTGGCAGGTCAGCTTGCGGTCGTCGCCGCAGGCTTCCTTCTGGATGGCGTCGATCTCGGCCGAGCGGGCGGCGACGAAGGCCGCGCCTTCAAGGCCGGAACCGGCGCCCAGGACGCGATCGGTCACGTCGGTGATGTCGGTCAGGACTTCCGCCGTCTGACCGGGGCAGGTCTTCTCTTCCTCGCGCGTGGCGGGCATCCAGCCGTTCTTGACGTAGTCGTTCTGGGCCGTGGACAGATCCTGGACGCAGGAAATGACGCAGTGGTGGTTGGTCAGGATCAGGCCTTCGCCCGACACGAACGACGCCGAGCAGCCCTGCAGGCGCACGGCGGCGTTGCGGACGCGGTCCAGCCACGACTGGTCGATGCGCGTGCCATAGGTATCGTTCACCGTCTGGATCGGGAAGTTGTCGAAGGTCCACATGCCCTCGTCGGCGCGCGCGGCCGAAGCGGGGGCGTTGACCACCACGGCGGCCATGCCGAGGGCGGCCAGGGAAGCCGTGAACGAAAGAGTGCGGCGAAGCGACATGGGCGTCTCCGAATAGGCGGGACACCACGCCACGCCTTGCTGTTGCGCGTCACTAGCCTTGCCGAGGCCGCTTCCTCAACCCCCGTAACAAATCCGGTCGCGCCAGCCTTACCCCGATTTAACTTGGCCCCGGGCCGGGGCGCGGTCAGATAACAGCGCAAGTCAGGGGAATAAGAACGCGTCATGTCGCTCGCGCTATCCACGCTGCTCTTTGAGTGGCGCCGCTATATGGCCGCCGTCATGGCGCTGGCCCTTTCGGGTCTGCTCGTGCTGGCCATGACCGGGGTTTTCATCGGTATCGGCAAGGGTTTCACCGCCGCCATCGAGCGCTCGAGCGCTGATATCTTCATCATGCAGCCGGGCGCCAAGGCGCTGTTCAGCGGCCCGATGGGAATGCCGCGTCGCTTCGTGCCCCTGGCCTACAACCACCCCGAGGTGGTCGAGGTGAAGACGCTCGACATGTCGGGGGGCAATTTCCAGAACATCAAGGACGTCGACCCGACGATGTCGGCCGCGGACCGCGCCAAACAGGGCGCGCCCAAGCAGAAGAGCGTCCTGGTCAACATCATCGACACGGCGCCCGGCTCGGTCACCATCCCGCGCGACTATTCCGAGGAACTGGTCGAAGCCCTTCGCCAGCCCTTCACCGTGGCGGTGGACGAGACGGCGCTGACGCCGCTGGGCGTCAAACTGGGCGACAAGGCTCTGTTCAACGGCCAGACCGTGACCGTGGTCGGGGTGCTGCGCGGCTATCCCAACATGATGCAGCCGACCATCGTCATGTCGCGTGACAGCCTGCGGATGCTGGGCGAGGCCTTCGAAGGCCCGCGCGTCGGCCCGCTGATGCTCCGCATCAAAGACCCAGCCCGCGCCGAACACGTGGTGGCTCAGTTGAACGCCATGGGCAACGGCCAGTGGAAGGCCTGGACCCGCCAGCAACTGGCCGACGCCAACGCCGGCGCCATGTTCGAGGAAGGCATACTGGTCATCATCATCGGCGGCTGCGTGGTGCTGGGCATCATCATTGGCGTGGCCATCACCTGGCAGACCCTGCGCGGCGCCATCATGGCCAACATCAAGGAGTTCGCTTCGCTGCGCGCCCTAGGCGTGGGCATGGGCTCCTTGCGCCGCATCGTCATGGAGCTGAGCTTCTGGGTCGGGATGGTGGGGGTCGGCGCGGCCATCCTGCTGACCTGGCTGCTGTCGCTGTTCGCCCTGTCCAACGCCGTCATCATCTCCATGCCCCTCAGCCTGCTGCTCGTGGTCGGCGGCGGCCTGATCGGCATCTCCATGCTGTCAGGGTTCCTGTCGATGGGCATCCTCAAGAAGAGCCAACCTGCGGACCTGCTGCGATGAACGACCTGTCACTCGGACACACCAAGGTCCACGGCAAGCACGGCGAGTTCGCCCTGGAGGCCAAGGGACTGACCAAGCGGTTCAAGTCCGGCCGCTCCTTCGTCGAAGTGCTGAAGGGCGTGAATTTCGACGCCCGCCACGGCGACCTGACCATGGTCATGGGGCCGTCGGGCTCGGGCAAGTCGACGCTGATCGCCGCCCTGTCCGGCCTGCTGCGGCCCGAAGAAGGGCGCGTCGACGCGCTGGACGTGGACGACCTGTGGAAGCTGCCGGCCGGCCGGATCGACAAATTCCGCCTGGATCACTGCGGCTTCATCTTCCAGGGCTTCAACCTGTTTCCGGCGCTGACCGCCCTGCAGCAGGTGACGACGGTGCTCAAATATCAGGGCCTGTCGCCGGATAAGGCCAGGAAGCGCGCGACCCTGGCGCTGGAGGAGGTCGGCCTCGGCCATCGCCTGCATCAACGCCCGGCGGCCCTGTCCGGCGGCGAGAAACAGCGCGTCGCCATCGCCCGCGCCCTGGCCAAGGATCCGCAGATCCTGTTCGCCGACGAACCGACCTCGGCCCTGGACGGCGAGAACGGCCAGATCGTGATCCGCCTGTTGCGACGGGCGGCGACCGAGCACGGCGCCGCCGTCATCTGCGTGACCCACGACCCGCGCCTGGAAGCCTGGGCCGACCGGGTCATCCACATCGAAGACGGCGTGATCATCGACGATCAGCGCCGAACCCCCAATCCCGACGCCGCCCTGGCCTCGCACTGACACCGATCCTTTGAGGACTCACATGCCCGCATTTCTGAAAAACAAATGGCTCTGGATCGGCCTGGCGCTGCTGATCGTGCTGATCGTCGGCTTCAGCATGGTGCAGAAGGCCGGCGCCGCCAAGAAGGCCGAACTGGCCCAGGCCGCCGAAAAGAAGGTCGAAAGCCCCTACTCCGCCATCGCCAACGGCAAGATCGACATTGAGGGCGGCATCATCCAGATCGCAGCCCGTCGCGGCGGCGTGGTGCGCGACGTCCTGGTCCAGGAAGGCGACCTGGTGAAGGCCGGTCAGATCCTGGCCCGCCAGGAAGACGACGAACCGCGCCTGGCGCTGCAGACCGCCTCGGCCACCCTGGGCGAAGCCGAAAGCCAGCTGCGCCTGATCAACGTCGATATCGCCACGGCCCAGCGCGAGTATGATCGCCTGCAGAAGCTGGTCGCCACCAACTTCGTCGCCGCCCAGCGTCTGGACCAGGCTCGCGACGCCATCGCCCAGGCCCAGGCCCGCCTCGGCTCGCAGCAGTCGGCGGTGCAGAGCGCCCGCGCCCGCCGCGACGAAGCCGCCTACAACGTCGAGATGACGGTCATCCGCGCCCCCGCCGACGGCCGCATCGTGCGTCGCTACGCCAACCCCGGCGCCGGCGCCTCGACCCTGAACGTGTCGAACATGTTCGATCTGGAGCCGGACGCCCCGCGCATCGCCCGCGCCGAAATCGTCGAGGCCGACATCCCCAACGTCACAGTCGATCAGGCCGTCGAGATCACCCCTGAAGGCGATCCGTCCAAGGTCTATGTCGGCAAGGTGCTGCGCCGCGCCGCCGTCTTCGGCGCCCGCAAGCTGGCTTCTGACGACCCCTCGCAACGCACCGACGAGCGCGTGGTCGAGGTGGTGGTCGCCGTCGATGAAGCCCCGCTGCTGATCGGCCAGCGCGTCCTGGTGAAGTTCATGAAGCCGGGCGAAACGGCCGGCGCCAAACGCGAGACCGCCTCGACCGGCGTGCCCGCTGCCCGCGCCATGAAGACGCCGGCGCGCTCTTAAGGGAGAGCAAGCCGCATAAGGAAAAGGGGCCTCGCAGGGGGCCCCTTTTTGTTTGCGCCTACTCTCCCGCTCATCCCGGCGTCCGCCGGGGTGAACCGGGATTCAGCGTCCCGTAAACTCGCCGCTCCGCTTTTCCAGCACCGCCGTCACGCCCTCGATGTGGTCGTCGGTCAGGTGAGCCAGGGCCTGCATGGCGGCGGACAACTCCAGCATCTGGTCGAAATTCATGTCGCGACCCTGGCGCAGCAGGGTCTTGGCCATGCGCAGCGCCTGGGGCGGTTGGGCGGCGATCTGACCGGCCGTCTCCATCGCCTCGTCCATCAGGGCCTCATGCGGAACGACGCGGTTGACCAGACCCCATTTCTCGGCCGTCTCGGCGTCTATCGAGCGGGCCGTGAACAGCAGTTCGGCGGCGCGGTTGTAGCCGATGTTCCGTGGCAGCAGCCACGAGCCGCCGTCGCCGGGAATGATGCCCAGTTTCATGAAGGGCACGCCGAAGCTGGCGCGGTCCGAGGCGATGCGGATGTCGCCCAGCCCGGCGATGTCGCAGCCCAGCCCCATAGCCGGGCCGTTGACAGCGCTGACCAGCGGAACCTCCAGCCCATAGAGGGCGCGCACGATGCGATGGACGACGCGGCGATAGCGTTCGCGGATGGCGGCGCCCGATCCCTCGAACAGATCGCGGCGGTCCTTCATCGCCTTCAGGTCGCCGCCCGCCGAGAAGGCGCGCCCGGCCCCCGTCATCACCACGCAGCGGATCGAGGGGTCGGCGTTGGCCGCGTCGCAGGCGGCGGCGAAGGCCTCGCCGTCCTCCAGATCCGGCAGGGCGTTCAGGCGATCGGGCCGATCCATGGTCCAGACCATGACCGCGCCTCTGCGCTCTTCGACGATCAGACCCATGCCGCGCTTCCTCTTCACCAATGGAGACTCGGGTGTCGGCCAGGGCGCGGCGAGATGGCAAGGGCGGAATTGAAAAACCCCGGTCGTTCTGACCGGGGCTTCTGGCTGGATCATCCAGTCTCGCGACTACGCGCGCGGCCGTTTGATCGTTATGGGCACGAAGTTGGACGGATGGCTGACCACGCGGTCGCCTGCGCCGTTCATCTGCTTCGTATTCACCAGCATCCCGCCGAATAGGGCGAAGGACAGCATGGCGTGCTGGAGATTGCGCTCTTTGTTTTCGTTCATTTTTGGCGTCTCCTTTCGCTGAACGATGAAAGAAGACACGTCGTGCTTATTGGGACTCTCACCCTGTCAGTCGTTTCGCGTCGAGGCTGAAGATAGCGAAGCTGTGGAAAAAGTCAAGAATTATAGTCCGTTCTCGGACTCATTGTAGCGATAGCGTCACGAATCATGACCGAAGCCCCCGCCCCTCGCCCGCCGCGCCCCGTCGCCAGCCCATGCGTCATGGTCTGCACCGTCGACGGCGCGTCCGGCCTGTGCCTGGGTTGTTTCCGCACGCTTCAGGAGATCGCGACCTGGAGCCGGATGACGGACGAGGCCCGCGCCGCCGTCATGACCGACCTGCCGGGCCGCAAGGGGCGGATCGATCCCCGCCTGCTGGGCGAATGAAGACCCTGTCTCGTCAACCTTTCGTTCGCCACGTCGCTTCACCGCATGGGAAGACCAAGACGGCATAGTCCGCTTCATGATCCGCTTTGACCCGCGCTCCGCTGTTGTCTTCGCCGCCGCCCTGGCGTCGGCGTCTGCCTGCATCGGCGCCCTGATGTGGTGGGAAGGCCCAGCCCAGGCCTACGCCGCCGTGGCCCTGAAAGAGGCGCCGTCGGTGACGCGCGCGGCCGACGGCCACTATTGGGCCGAGGCGACCGTCGAGGGACGGCCCATGCGGATGCTGGTCGACACCGGCGCCAGCGTGGTGACGCTGAGCCGCGCCGACGCCGAACGGCTGGGCGTGCGGCTAACACCGCATGACTTCAATCAAACGCTGAACACCGCCTCGGGTCAGGTGCCCGCCGCGCGGGTGTTGCTGACCTCCCTGTCGGTGGCGGGGGTCGAGATGACCTCGGTCGAGGCCCTGGTGGTCGATCGCGACATGCCCGCAGCCCTGCTGGGCATGAGCTTCCTGGGCCGGCTTTCAGCCTTCGAGGCGCGGCCCGATGGCCTGATCCTGAGGGGCTGAGCGCGTCTCAGCCGCGCCGGCCGAAGGGCACGACCTTATTGTCCCGGTCATGGCCGATGTCGGCGCCGCCCAGATAGGGTATCCCCGACCGCACGCACCAGTACCGCACGATCTCTTCCGCCGTCAGGCCGAAGTCGGGATCGTTGGCGGTGACGTCCGACACCCGGCCCAGACGGATGCCCGCAACCCGGCGGATCGAGGCCTGGCCGGTCAGATGGAACATCATCCGATCGACGCGATAGAGCGCCTCTGACACCTCTTCCAGCATCAGGACGTGACCGGTCAGGTCCGGCTCGATCGCCGTGCCGACCAGTTCATTGAGGATGGTCAGGTTGAAGCCGACGGCGGGTCGGGCGTCGGTCAGCAGGGACGGCTCCAGCGAGGTCGGATCACCCGCCCTCAGCCAGTTCACCGCCCGCAGCCCCGTAGCGTCATGGCGCGATCCGTCCGAAGCCATCGGCCCGTGCGCCACATGGGGAAAGCCCGCGCGATACAGCGCCGCCAACAGGCTGCCCGCATCGGAATAGCCGAGGTAACGCTTGGCATAGGCGTGGACGGTCAGTTCCGGGATCACCGCCTCGGCGATGCGGCAGGCGCCGTAACCGCCGCGCGCGAACCAAACGGCGTCGATGTCGGGATCGTTGGCGGTCTCGACGAAGGCGCGGGCGCGGGTGGCGTCATCGCCGCCGAAATGGCCGTGCACCTCGAACAGAGCCGGATGCAGCACCAGTTCGACCTCGCCGTTCGGCCAGGTCGCCGCCGCCCAGGCCCGGATCGCCTCGCCCCGCACGGGGTCCAGGCGGGAGCTGGCGTTGACGACGCCGATTCGGAACGGTCTGGTCTGCATGGACGGGGTGGCCTCGGGCGTCTTGCGTGCTAGTCAGATCGACCTTCCCCGGTTTCCCGCATTGAAATCAAGCCGATGAACAAAGACTACTTCTTCTGCGGCGTCGGCGGCTCCGGCATGCTGCCCCTGGCCATGATCGTTCAGGCGCAGGGGAACCGCATCTCGGGCTCCGACCGCGCCCTGGATCAGGGCCGCACGCCCGAGAAGTTCGACTGGCTGCGCGCCCACGGCGTGACCCTGCACCCGCAGGACGGCTCGGGCGTGATCAGCGCGGATCAGGTGGTCGTCGCCACCGGCGCCGTCGAGGACACCGTACCCGACATCGGCGCGGCCAGGCGCGTCGGCGCCCTCATCAAGACCCGGCCCCAGCTGCTCAGCGAACTGTTCAACGCGGCCCCGACTTCGATCGGCGTGGCGGGCACCAGCGGCAAGTCCACCATCACCGGCATGACCGCCTGGATCCTGGATCAGGCGGGCCGCGCGCCGACCGTGGTCAACGGCGCGGTGATGAAGAATTTCGCCACGCCCAACCACCCGTTCGCCAGCGCCCTGATCGGCGACCCCGATCTGTTCGTCGCCGAGGTGGACGAGAGCGACGGCTCCATCGCCCGCTATGACCCGACCGTGGCGGTCGTCTCCAACATCTCGCTGGACCACAAGTCGATGGAGGAGTTGCGCGACCTGTTCGGCGGCTTCGTCGGCCGGGCGACGACAGCGGTGCTGAACCTCGACAATCCCGAAACGGCCGCGCTGGCCCAGACGCTTGAAACCGGCAAGGCGATCACCTTCGCGCTGGGCGAGGAAGAGGCCGACCTGTCGGCGCATGATCTGCAACCGCTGCCCACCGGCATGACCTTCGAACTGCGCGTGCGCGGCGAGGCGGCGCGTGTCGCGCGGCTGAACGTGCCGGGCGCGCACAATGTCGCCAACGCCCTGGCAGCGCTGGGGGCGGCCAAGGCCTTGGGCGTGGACATGGATCAGGCGGTCGCGGCGCTGGAGACCTTCAGCGGCATCCGGCGACGGCTTGAAGTGGTGGGCGCGCAAAACGGCGTCACCGTCATCGACGACTTCGCCCACAACCCGGACAAGATCGCCGCCACCCTAAAGACCCTGCACGCCTTTGACGGGCGGTTGCTGATCCTGTTCCAGCCGCACGGCTTCGGCCCGTTGAAGCTGATGAAGGACGAGTTCGTCGAAGGCTTCGCCGGTCTGATGCGCTCCGTCGACGTGCTGCTGATGCCCGAGCCGGTCTATTACGGCGGCACCACCGACCGCAGCGTCGGCAGCGAGGACATTGCGGCGGGCGTGCGCGCGGCGGGCCGTCAGGCGCAGGCCCTGGCCACCCGCGCCGACTGCGGCGATCGCATCGTCGAGATCGCCCGCCCCGGCGACCGGGTCGTGGTGATGGGCGCACGCGACGACAGCCTGTCGACCTTCGCGGCCGAACTGCTGGCGCGCTTCTGATCATCCGTTTTCGGATGATCTGTCAGATTAGCCTTGCAAAACATTCACTTCCGGCAAAGCGCCTGTTAAGCGCCCTGGCCTAACCCTGCTCTCGCAAGAAGCAGGAGACGGCTGGAAATGGCCAGGATCGGAGACTTCGTGGACGCCTCGGCGCCCATGGCGCCGGACGCGCCGGGGGCCGACGCCCTGGCCCGTTTCGAGGCCGAGCCCGAGACTCTGGTCATCGCCGTGGCCGACGCCGATGGACGGCCCGTCGGCCTGATCGAGCGCAACGCCTTCACCCTGAAGCTGGCCGCCGAGTTCGGCCGCGCCCTCTACGCCCGGCGCCCGGTCTCGGCGCTGATGGACCCGGCGCCCATGATCGTCGAGGCCGACGCCTCGGCCGACGTGCTGTTCGCCTCGATGGACACGGCGGGGCTGGGCGCCCTGCTGAAGGGGTTCGTCGTCGTCTCGCGCGGCCGCTATGTCGGGGTCGGCGCCGGGCTGCATGTCCTTCAGGCCGGGGTGGCGATCCACAAGCGCCGCGCCGAGGCCATGGCTGAACTGGCCCAGAACCTGGTCCGGGCCGAGGCCGAAGCCCGCGCCTCCAGCCGGGCCAAGTCCGAATTCCTGGCCGTGATGAGCCATGAAATCCGCACGCCCCTGAACGGCGTGCTGGGGGTGGCCGCCCTGATGGAGCGGCAACTGACGCAGGAGGATCTGCGCCCCCACGTCCGCACCATACTGGACTCTGGAAACAGCCTGCTGCGCCTGCTGACGGACGCGCTGGACATGTCGCGGGCCGAGGCGGGGATGCTGACGCTGGAGCCGGCGCCGCTGGACCTTCATGCGATGACGGCGGACCTGTCGGCCCTGTGGAGCCCCCGCGCCGAAGAGAAGGCGCTGGACCTGCGCGTCCATGGCGATCTGCGCGCCGCGCGCTGGATCGTCGGCGACGAGATGCGGCTGAAGCAACTGCTGAACAATCTGATCGGCAACGCCCTGAAGTTCACGCAAGGCGGCGCCGTCGAGGTGCGGCTGGACACGGCGCTGGAAGGCGGACAGGTGCGCCTGTCGGCCACGGTCGACGACAGCGGCCCCGGCGTCAGCGACGACGCCGCGCGCGCCATCTTCGAGCCGTTCAACACCGGCGACGCGGGTCGCCAGGGCGCCGGCGCGGGG
>NZ_DAMCNG010000021.1:10017-24722 GCF_032107865.1 Brevundimonas sp. | reverse complement strand
CCCGGCGGCAGATCGCTGAGGGTGAAGGCCTCGTCGGTCAGGCCGGGCTGGTCGGTCGCCTGATCGCCCTGGCGGTCGCTGACGCGCTCGCCGGGAGCGGCGTCGCCGTACAGATCGTCGGCGCCGGCGTCCAGGCTCTGGGCGTGGGCGTCGGAGCCTTCGTCAAAGCGCATCTCGCCGTCGTCGCGGTCGGAGGGGGCGGCGTCATTGGCGGCTTCAGGCGCGTTCTCGGGGGCGGGATCGCCCTCGTCACGCTGCAGCAGGGGATTGCGCTCCAGCTCGCCCTCGACGAAGGCCTCCAGCTCAAGGTTCGACAGTTGCAGCAGCTTGATCGCCTGCTGCAGCTGGGGCGTGATGACCAGCCCCTGCCCCTGCCTGACCTCCAGCCTCTGACCGATCACGTCGTTTCCACCCCGCACGCAGGCGCTGTTGGCCCGCTTCTTGCTGGGATCATGGATCGGAAGCCGTTAACGCGAGGCGAACAGCCGCTGCGTCAGGCCGTCTGGGCGTCAGGCGTACATTTCGCCCAGGTAGACGCGGCGCACCTCGGCGTCGGCGACGGCCTCGTCGGCCGTGCCCTCGAACAGCAGCGAACCGGACGAGATGATCGAGACGCGATCGATGATGTCCAGCGTCTCGCGCACATTGTGGTCGGTGATCAGCACGCCGATGCCCTGGCTGGACAGATAGCGGATCACCTGGCGGATGTCGGCGATGGCCAGGGGGTCGATGCCCGCGAACGGCTCGTCCAGCAGCATGAAGCTGGGCCGCGCGGCTAGGGCGCGGGCGATCTCGACGCGGCGCCGCTCGCCGCCCGACAGGCCGGTGGCCGGGGCGTGGCGCAGGTGGTCGATGCGCAGCTCTTCCAGCAGGCGGGTGGTCTCGTCCCGCACGCCGGCGGCGGTCTTCTCGCGCAGTTCGACCACGGCCTTGACGTTCTGCTCGACCGTCATGCCGCGGAAGATGGAGGCTTCCTGCGCCAGATAGCCCAGGCCCATGCGCGCGCGCTGGTACATGGGCTGCTGGGTGATGTCCTCATTGTCCAGCCAGATCGAGCCGCTGTCGGCGGGGATCAGGCCGGTGATCATGTAGAAACAGGTCGTCTTGCCCGCCCCGTTGGGGCCCAGCAGGCCGCAGACCTCGCCGCGCTGGACGTTCAGGGAGACGTCGCGCACCACCTGCCGCTGGCCGAAGCTGCGGGCGATGTGTTCGACACGCAGACCCGTGGGGCGCGCCTCCTCGACCGTCGGCGCCGCGGCGTCGGCGGCGGATGCGTCGCGGTTCAGGGCTGAGAGTTCCTTGCGCGCCACGCGGTGTCAGTTCCCTTGCGGATAGAAGACGCCCTGGACGCGGCCGTTGCCGCCGCCGCCCTCGATGCGCGCCGTCTCGGTGCGGACGTTGTAGACGAGGCGGTTGCCGGTCAGCACGCTCTTGCCCTGGGTCAGGATGACGTCGCCCGTCACCACCACATTGCCGTCGTTCAGCGTATAGACGGCGCGGTCGCCCTTCATGCTCTGATCGGGGGTGACGAAGTAGACCTCGCCGGTCGCCTCGATGCGGGTCAGGTCGCCGTTGGCGGTGAAGCCGCGAATGGCGCTGGCGCGCAGACGGTTTGAGCCCTGCGTCACCTCGGCCCGCCCGCGCAGCGAGAAGCCGTCCGGCGTGTATTCGCCGGAGTCGGCGCCGTACTGGACCGGCTGCCGGCTGGCGTCGCCGCGACCTGCGGACGTGTTCTGGGCGCCCGAAACGGCGGGCAGGGCCAGGGCGGTCAGCAGGACGGCGCCTGCGATCGTCAGTTTGGACTTGGACATGTTCATCTGTCGGCTCCGGCGGGATTGATGGTCCCGCGCACCTTGTTTTCGCCCTGGCCGTTGAAGACGACCCGCTGGCCCTGATCATAGATCGCATAAGACGAAGCATTGATGCTTCCAAGGGGGCCGCGACCCTGCACGCCCTTGTCGCCGGTCACCACGCCGGTTTCGGTGTCGACCACGGCTTCGGGCGTGACCAGAGTCCAGCCCGAACCGCCGTCGGAAATCTTCACATTGGGGCCGATGACCACCTTGCGCTGGGTCTCGACATAGGTGCCGCCGTCGGCGGTCAGCTCGGTCGTCTTGCGCGCGCCCAGGTTCAGCCGCAGCAAGGGGCCGACCAGGCGGAAATGGCCGGTGGCCGGATCGCGCACCGCGCCCTGGGCGCCGATGACGAAGGAGCGGCCTTGCGAGTCCTGGCCGTGGAACATGGGGTTGTCCAGGCGGATCTCGCGGCTTTCGCTGGCCTTGCGTTCGACGCCGGACATGACGGTGCGGAACACGGTCCAGGTCAGGGCGCCCCCCGCCAGCATCAGGATGACGATGGGCAGGACGCGCCGATACAGCCGCACCCGCTGCGCGCGCGCGCGCCAGCGCGCCCCGGCCTGGGCGACCCGGAGCTCGTCAGCGCGTTTTTGCGCGTCCTGGGCGTCGCGGTCGGCCATGGCTCTCCTCAGGCGTGGGCGAAGATGTCGATCTCGTCCCAACCGGCCAGGTCGAGACGCGAACGCATGGGCAGGAAGTCGAAGCAGGCCTGGGCCAGCTCCATGCGGCCCTCGCGGACCAGCATCTCGTTCAGCCGGTTCTTGATGGCGTGCAGATACAGCACGTCAGAGGCGGCGTAATCCATCTGCGCCTGGCTCAGTTCCGCCGCGCCCCAGTCCGAGCTCTGCTGCGCCTTGGACATGTCGACCCCGGCCAGTTCGCGGGCCACGTCCTTCAGGCCGTGGCGGTCGGTGTAGGTGCGCGCCAGCTTGGAGGCGATCTTGGTGCAGTAGACCGGCCGCGTCTCGACCCCCAGGTGCAGTTCGAACATACCGATGTCGAAGCGGCCGAAGTGGAAGATCTTCAGCACCTTCGGATCGGTCAGCACCCGCTTCAGGTTGGGGCAGTCGTAGGCTGGACGGTTCAGGCGCACGACGTGGGCGTTCCCGTCGCCGGACGACAACTGCACCACGCACAGCGGATCGCGGCGGAAACGCAGGCCCATCGTTTCGGAATCGATCGCCACCTCAGGGCCCAGGTCGAGGCCGTCGGGCAGGTCGCCTTCGTGGAAATAAACCGTCATGCAGAAACTCGTCAGTCGTTCAGGCCGTAACATAGACGAACCGCGCGCTATCGCTAGGACGCAAGCTCGACCTTTGCTGTCACGACCGTCGCAAAAGGAAAGGGGAGGGCCGAAATGACAAACGGCGCCGTATCCGATCGGATACAGCGCCGTCTGAGAAATGGTGCCCAGGAGAGGACTCGAACCTCCACGGCCGTTAAGCCACTGGCACCTGAAGCCAGCGCGTCTACCAATTCCGCCACCTGGGCCCGGTGGGTCGCCCCGCCGAGGGCCGGACTAATAGGGGGGAGCCCGGAGGCGGTCAACAGGCTTTTTTCCCTTTCGTGAAAAAACTGCACCGTTGACTGAAAGCCCCGCGATTTCCGCGTCCTATCAGGCCAGCCAGACCATCATCCGCGTATCGGCGCTTTCACCCCGCGCGCGGCTGAAGGCCGGACGGGTCTCGCCGGTATAGAGGAAGCCCGCCTTCTCCAGCACGCGGCCCGAGGCGGGGTTGTCGGCGAAGTGGCCGGCCATCAGCGCGCGGCGCTTCCAGCGCGTCGAGGCCCAGACCAGGGCGCCTTCCAGCGCCTCGGTGGCGTAGCCCCGGCCCCAGAACTCGCGCCCGATCCAATAGCCGGCTTCGGGCACGGCGTCGGTGTTCTGGAACATGCCGATGACGCCCACGGGACCGTGGTCCTCATGCTCGATCAGGAAGGTATTGGCCTTCTTCGGATCCTGGGACGCCACATGCAGGACGAAGTCCTCGGCGTCGTCGACGCGGAAGGGGTGGGGCATCCGCTGGGTCATGCGGGCGATGTCGTGGTCGTTGGCCAGGGCCGCGATCCGCGTCACGTCCTGGGCGCCGGGGGCGCGCAGCAGCAGGCGCCGCGTCTCGACGACGGGAGAGGTTTCGATCACGCACATGGTTCGGCCTCGATGTCTTCGGCGCCGCCTCCTTGGAGGGCTCGGGCGGCTTTCGAGGCGGGGAAACGCAAACGGGGAGCCTGGTGATCCAGACTCCCCGCGGAAAATTTTCCCTTGGTCCGGATCGGCTGCTGTCGAGAGCAACGCGATCCGGGGAAATACTGTCCTGGCTTCGCGTTACTCGGCGGCCATCGCCTGGGCGTCGTCGTTGGCCGGGAGAATCGACACGTAACAACGGCCGCCACGTTTGGTGGTGAACTGCACCGAGCCGGTCACAGTGGCGAACAGGGTGTGGTCGCGGCCCAGGCCCACGTTGGTGCCCGGGTGGAATTTGGTGCCGCGCTGACGCACGAGGATGTTGCCGGCCAGCACGCGCTCGCCGCCGAACTTCTTCACGCCAAGGCGCTTCGACTCTGAGTCGCGACCGTTACGCGACGAACCGCCAGATTTCTTGTGAGCCATCTTGCTGCTCCTCTTCCTTGGTGCGCTACCGCCCGTTCGGGCTGCTTGAGCGCTCCATCTGTCCTGCTAGGCGCTGGTCCAGCGCCGGTGAAAATCTTAGGCTTCGGCGCCTTCGACGGCGTCGGCCTTCTTGGCCGGAGCCTTCTTGGCCTTGGTGGTCTCCTTGACCGCCGGGATCTCGACGCGCGGGGCCAGGCCACGAGCGCGGGCGTTGATCTCAGCCTTGGTCATCAGGTCGACCGTGCCGTCCCACTTGGCCTTCTCGCCGGCGCCTTCGATGCCGGTGATGCGCAGGACCGATTCCATCTGACGATGGCCGTTCGTGCGGCGATAGCCCTGACGACGGATCTTCTTGAAGATCTTGATCTTCTCGCCCTTGCGGGTCTCGATCAGCGTGGCTGCGACAGCGGCGCCGTCGATCAGCGGAGCGCCGACCGTAACACCCTTGTCGCCGCCCAGCATGAGGACTTCACCGAAATTGACGGCAGCGCCAGCGTCGCCGTCGATCTTCTCGACAACAATCACATCGCCCGGTTGAACCCGGTACTGCTTTCCGCCGGTCTTGATCACCGCGTACATTTGGAAGCCTCAGCGTGAACGCAAAAATGGATGCGCCCGCCAGGAGACCCTGCGGGCGAAGAGCGGCGACATATACGGATGGTCACGGAAGAGTCAACGTGAAACGGACGTCTGCCGGGGCAAAACCCGCACGGAACCGGTTCCTAGCGGACTCTGTGGCCCGATTGCACGGGTGACGCAATGGGCGACACAGGATGTTCGCGCGCGTATGCGAGCGAGGCGATCAGCGGCGCGGCGTGACGCCGCGCATGAAGATTCTTCGCCGATTCTTCTCGACTGTTATAAAATAACATTCTAAGGGAGCCGCCATGTCCTCTCCCGATCTCGCCGAGCCGGTGCTGCTGTCGCTTCTGGGCGGCGGTTTCGTCGCGGCCTTCCTGCATGCGGCGCTGCCGACCCATTGGCTGCCTTTCGTCCTGGTCGGCCGCGCCCAGCGCTGGAGCGTGGCGCGGGTGATGACCGCCGTGGTCACGGCCGGGCTGGCGCATATCGTGTCGACGGCGCTCGTCGGTTCGCTGATCGTGGCGGCGGGGCTGGCGCTGAACCGCTGGGTCGAGGGGCTGCTGCCGCACCTGTCGGCGGCGCTGCTGTTCCTGTTCGGCGCCTTCTACCTGGCCAAGGCCTCGCTGAAGCGTCCCGCCACGGCGGGCGGGCCGGCGGCGGAACTGACGGAGCCCGCGGTTTCGGACAAGGCCGCCTTCTGGGGGCTGGTGCTGATGATGGCGGTGACGCCGGGCGAGGTGCTGCTGCCCATCTACCTGTCCTCGGCGACCGAGGGCGTGGGCGCCCTGGCCCTGCTGACCCTGACCTTCGCGGCGGGGACGGTGCTGGGCATGACCCTGCTGGCCGCCCTGGCGACGGCGGGCTACTCTATTCTCAGGCTGGAGCGGTGGGCGCGCTATGAAGGCGCCATCCTGGGCGGGGCGCTGATCCTGATCGGCTTCCTGGTGCTGACGCACCAGCACTGAGTTTCGATAGGTTATATATTTACATTCAAAGACTTATCTTCTGCGGGGCTTGATCTTCTCGCGCGCGATCACTCCCACGCTCATGACCACGGACATTCGCACGGCCATGGCCATTCGCACGGCTTCGGCGGGCGCCATCATCATGGCCCGACGGATACAGGCGACTGGCGCTACGCCGTCGGCCTGATCGTCAACCTGGCCTTTGTCGTCGCCGAGTTCACGGCGGGCTTCATCGCCGATTCCACCGCCCTGATGGCCGATGCGGGCCACAATCTGTCGGACGTGCTGGGTCTGGCCATGGCGGGCGGGGCGGCTTGGCTGGCGCGCCGCGCGGCAGGGCCCAAGCGTACCTACGGCTATGGCAAGGCGACGGTGCTGGCGGCCCTGGGCAACGCCCTGCTGCTGATCTTCGCCTGTGGGGCGATCGCTTTCGAGGCGGTGCGCCGCCTGGCCGAGCCTGCGCCGGTGGCCTCGGGCGTCATCATCGTCGTGGCCGGGATCGGCTTTTTCATCAACCTGGGCACGGCCCTGCTGTTCATGAAGGACCAGCACAAGGATCTGAACGTGCGCGGGGCCTATCTGCACATGATGGCCGACGCCGCCGTGTCGCTGGGCGTGGTGATCGCCGGCGTCGTCATCCTGTTCACCGGCTGGTCGCTGATCGACGGGATCGTCAGCCTGATCATCGTCGCCGTCATCATGATCGGCACCTGGGGCCTGCTGAAGGATTCGGTGAATCTGGCTCTGGACGCCGCGCCCAACGGGCTGGACGTGGGCGAGATTCGCGCCGCCTTCCTGGCCCTGCCGGGGGTGACGGCGGTGCACGACCTGCACGTCTGGGGTCTGTCGACCACGGACGCGGCCCTGACCGCCCATATCGTCCACCAGCGCCCCGACGGCGACGCGCTGCTGGCCGAGGCGCAAGGCCTGGCGCGCGGCCGATTCGACATCAGCCACACGACGTTGCAGCTGGAAACGGCGGTCCTGCCGGATTGTCCGACCTGCTGAGCGGTTTCGCCTCTTCCCAAGGCGGCCCTCAGCCGCCATCTAGCGAGCCATGACCCAGAAGACTCCCGTGACCGTCCTCACCGGCTACCTCGGCGCCGGCAAGACTACCCTGCTGAACCGCATCCTCACCGAGGACCACGGCAAGCGCTACGCCGTCATCGTCAATGAGTTCGGCGAGATCGGCATCGACAACGACCTGGTGGTCGGCGCCGACGAGGACGTGTTCGAGATGAACAACGGCTGCGTCTGCTGCACGGTGCGCGGCGACCTGATCCGCGTGGTCAACGGCCTGATGAAGCGTCAGCGCCCCGGCAAGCCCGCCTTCGACGCCATCATCGTCGAAACCACGGGTCTGGCCGACCCCGGCCCGGTGGCCCAGACTTTCTTCGTCGACGACGAGGTCAAGGCCAAGACCCAGCTGGACAGCGTCACCGCCCTGGTTGACGCCAAACACGTCATGGCGCGTCTGGACGATTCGAAGGAGGCGCGCGAGCAGGTCGCCTTCGCCGACCGCATCATCCTGAACAAGATCGACCTGGTGGACGAGGCCGCTCTGGCCGCCGTCGAGACCCGTCTGCGCGCGTTGAACCCTCTGGCCCCCATCGTCCGCGCCGAGCGTTCGAACGTGCCGCTGGATCAGGTGCTGGGCCTGCACGCCTTCGACCTGGACCGCATTCTTGAGGTCAAGCCGGACTTCGTGAACCCGCCGCACGGCGCCGAGGGTCACGTCCACGACGAGCATTGCGGCCATGATCATGGCCACGACCACGTTCATGACGAGCACTGTGGGCATGACCATCATGACCATGGTCACGGCCACGGCCCGCGCGGCCACGCCCACGAGGACGACATCAAGGGGATTTCCCTGACGCTGGACCGCCCGCTGAACGGCGCCAAATTCACCGCCTGGCTGGACAAGCTGCTGGGTGAGCAGGGCCAGAACATCCTGCGCGCCAAGGGCATCATCGACGTGGCGGGCGAGGACCGGCGCCTGGTGTTCCAGGCCGTGCACATGATCCTCGAAGGCGACCTTCAGAAGCCGTGGGGCGACAAGGAGCGCCGCTGGAGCCGCGCCGTCTTCATCGGCCGCGACCTGGATGAAGCCGCCCTGAAGGCCGGGTTTGAGGCCTGCGCCGCATGAACCCGCCGCCCCGCCCGCGCGCCGAAGCCAAGCTGATCTACGGCACGCCCGAGTATGAGATCGTGCAGCACGGCGACCACGTCCGCTGCGCCGTCTCCGGCGTCCCGATCCCGCTGGAGGCGCTCAACTACTGGAGCGTCGAGCTTCAGGAAGCCTATGCGTCCGGCGAACTGATGACGCAGCGCTGGGTCGAAACGCATAAATAACACCCTCTCCCGGCGGGAGAGGGCTTGAGCGCACGAGAGCGTAGCGATCGTTCTTGCGCGAAAGGGTGAGGGGCTTGTCTTTTCAGTCGGCGTCAGCCGTCGCGCCACGGCCTTTGGCCGACTTCGCCCGCGAACCCTCACCCTTTCGGCTTGCGGATCGCCTTTGGCTCTCCGAGCCTCAAGCCCTCTCCCATCAGGAGAGGGTTTTCAGCCATTCCGCCATCACCCGCGCCAGCGCCTTCGGTTGTTCCAGCGGGATCATGTGGCCGGTGTGCGCCACCGTCTCTAGCGTCGAGCCGGAAATCTCGCGCCGCAACTCCTCCGCCTCTTCGCGGCTGCGCAGCCGATCCGCGTCCGCCGCCACGATCAGCGTCGGCTGAACGATCTCGCTCAGCCGGTCCAGATCGCCCGCCCGCGCCATGGCTGACTGGCGATGAAACACCTCGCCGCCCAGCCTCAGCCCCATGTCGCGCACCCGCGCGATCATCGCCTCGTCGCCCGACAGATCGGGGTGCAGGGATGAGACGATGGCCGGACGGCTCAACCCCTTGAAGGCCCTCGGCGGCGCCTTCAGCGAGGAGCGCCGCTGGCGGATCAACTCCTCCGTATCCCCGCGCGCCGAGGTGGCGATCAGGATCAGGGCTTCCACCCGCTCCGGCGCAATCCGCGCCAGTTCGCGCGCCACATAGCCGCCCATGGAGAAGCCCACGGCGACGAACCGTTCGGGCGCGTCGCTTAGTATCGCCGCGGCCATGCGCTCGATGTCCGCGCCCCGGCTGAGGTCGGTGGCGACCAGCGGCCCGAACGGGGCCAGATCGTCGGTCATGGCGTCCCACAGGGTCGCATCGGCCATGAAGCCGGGAATGAGCAGCAGGGTCATGGCCTCTCTATAGGCGCGACCGGCGACAGACGCGACGCAGGACGCTATGAGGCCCGTCTGACTTTCTCGCTTTCCGTGAGCCGACATGACGACCTTCTCCTTCGACGCCCAGGTCACCGCCGCCCTGTTCGACAAGACCGGCGCGATCTTCGCCCTGGGCGACGGCTCGGTGCGGTTCGAGAGCGGCGCCCGCAGCGAGGTCCATGACGGCGCTGTCCTGTGCGCCTGCGTCCACCCCTCGGGCGAGGGCGTCGTCACCGGCGGCGACGACGGCAAGCTGGTCTGGAGCCGCGAGGGCGAGGCCGTGCTGCTGGCCCAGACCAAGGGGCAATGGATCGACGCCGTGGCCGCCTCGGCCGAGTCGGGCCTGATCGCCTTCTCCTCGGGCCGCACCCTGAGCGTGCTGGACGTCAAGGATCCGCACTTCCGCCGCGACTTCCAGCACGAGCGCACCGTCTCGGGCGTGGCCTTCGATCCCAAGGGCCGCCGCATCGCCGCCTCGACCTATGGCGGCGCCTGGCTGTGGTACGCCCGCATCGAACAGCAGCAGCCGACGAAGCTGGCCTGGGCCGGGTCGCACCTGGCGGTCGGTTTCGCGCCCGACGGCGCCTATGTCGTCACCGCCATGCAGGACAACCAGCTGCACGGCTGGCGGCTGAAGGATCAGAAGAATATGCGGATGGGCGGCTATCCGTCCAAGATCAAGAGCTTCGCCTTCATGGCCAAGGGGCAGCTTCTGGCCACTTCGGGCGCGCAGGGCGTGGTGCTGTGGCCCTTCGTCGGCTCGAACGGGCCGATGGGACGCGAGGCGACCGAGATCGGCTATGACGAGACGACCCTGATCGCCCAGGTCGCCGCCGCTCCCGCCCACGGCCGTCTGGCGGCGGGGTTGGAAGACGGGCGCGTCTGGTGGGCCGATCCGGCCGGGCGCGGCCTTCAGTTCGTCAAACAGGACAAGGGCGCCGCCATCACCGCCCTGGCCATGAGCTCCGGCGCCGCCCGCATCGCCTGGGCGGACGAGGACGGCCACGCCGGCGTGGCTTCGCTCTGAAACAACGCCTCCACGCCGTCATCCTCGGGCTTGACCCGAGGATCCAGCCTCGCGACGGCGGTTCGGCAAGCGTCGCCGTGATTTCTCAACCTTCCTGAGCCATGCTCCGTCCATGACCCGTGCGAAACACCGCAAGCGGCGGCCGCTCCTGACACTTCTGCTGATCCTGGCCCTGTTCCCGTTGGCCGGGGTGGCGGTGCATCGCTTCCTGCCGCCGCTGGCGACCATCCTGATGGTCAAGCAGGCGGCGGCCGGGCACGGCATGGACTATCGCTGGCGCTCGCTGGACCGCATCTCGCCGCGTCTGGTCGAGGCGGTGATCGCCGCCGAGGACGCCCGCTTCTGCCAGCACCACGGCTTCGACGTCGAGGCGATCCAGAAAGCGATGGAGGCCAATGAGCGCGCCGAACAGCGCGGTTCGGACAAGAGGCGCGGCGCTTCGACCATCAGCCAGCAGACCGCCAAGAACGTCTTCCTGTGGCCCGGCCGAGACTGGGTCCGCAAGGGACTGGAGGTCGGTTACACCGGCCTGATCGAGATCGGCTGGGGCAAGCGACGGATCATGGAGATGTATCTGAACGTCGCCGAATGGGCGCCGGGGGTCTATGGCGCCGAGGCCGCCTCGCGCCACTGGTTCGGCAAGAGCGCGGACAAGTTGACGGCGCGCGAGGCCGCCCGCCTGGCCGCCATCCTGCCCAGCCCGCGCCGCTACAACGCCGGATCGCCCGGCCCCTACGTCCGTCGTCGCGCCGCCCGCATCCAGGCGGCCATGGGCACGGTGCGCGAACAGGGGCTGGACGCCTGCGTCGACCGCCGCTGAAGCCGGCCGTTTCGCAACTCGCCGTTAACCGTGAACGGGGGGCCAAGCCTTAACGGACCCATGTCAGGCTGAAATCGACTGCGGACCTGTGCGTCCGCGCCGAGGCAGCCAGGGTTTGGCAAGACGATGGACCGACTGAAACGCGCCTGTGAGGCCGCCGGGCTGAAGGGCCTGGCCTCGCGCTTCCTGCGTCAGACCCAGGGCAATGTGGCGATGATGTTCGCCATGGCCCTGCCGGTTCTGCTGATGATCACCCTGGGGGCCATCGACATCCACCAGGCTTCCAAGGTGAAGGCCCAGCTGCAGGACGCGCTGGACGCCGCCGCCCTGGCCGCCGCCCGCTCGACCTTCACCGACGACTTCAACATCAACAAGGCCGGCCTAGCGGCGCTCAAGGCCAATATGCCGGGCTATTTCGGCGAGACCTCGGGCGACACGGCCAGCTTCGTCCTGCTCAACAACCGCGTCACCGGCGAGGCGACGGTCAACGTCAAGGTGCTGGTCGCCAACGTCGTCTTGCCGCCTTACGGCAAGCTACTGGATGATTTCTTGCCGGTCAGCACCCGCTCCGAAGTCCTGCGCGCCTCGCGCAACGTCGAGGTGGCTATGGTGCTGGACACCACGGGGTCGATGAGCGGCAGCATCGGCGACCTGCGTGACGCGGCCAATGAATTGGTCAAGATCGTCGTGCAGGAACAGCAATCGCCCTTCTATTCTCGCGCGGCCGTGGCCCCCTACGATTGGGCGGTGAAGCTGGACGCCAGCGCCACCCTGCCGGGGACGCTGGCCAAGGCGGCTCGCGGCGACCTGCGCCGCCCGACCGCGATCACTGACATACGTTATTATGACGTTGCGGGGGCTGTCTCGTCGGTCTCGCGCGCCAGTCCCGCTCGGGTGACGACCTCGACGAATCACGGCCTGAAAACGGGGGATCGGGTGGCGATCTCGGGGGTGTCCAACACCACCAACGTCAACGACAGCGTGTTCAGCGTCACCGTTATCAATACGAATACCTTCAGTTTGAACGGCTCTGACACGTCTAGATACTCCAGAAACGGGTCCGGCGGCGCGTTCTCGAAATGCCTCAGGGCGGACTGCAACCTCGTCGTGACCTCCGCAGGGCACGGTCTGGCAGGCAATGACTATGTCCACATCGACGGCGTTTCCGGCCTGAAACGACGCAACAACAACGTGCCGCACATCAACGGCAACTTCGCTCCGATCGAAATTCTCGACGCAGATCGTTTCGTCATCGATCGTTTCGGCCCGAACTACGATCCCTATGTGAAAACCGCCGACGGTCAGGCCTATTGCACCCTGCGCGGTTGTGAATATTTCGTCTTCAGAAATTCCGCAGGCTCCATGTCCAGCCTGCCGGCGACCAATTGCGTGAGCGAGCGGACCGGCGAGGACGCTTACAAGGATACTGCGCCCGGCGTGGCTCCTGTGGGGCGGGTCTATGCGACCAACTGCAACTCGCAGCCGATCCTGCCGTTGACCAGCGTTCGCGGGGATCTCGAAGACCGTATCGATTCGCTCGGGGCTGCGGGCAACACCGCCGGACAGATCGGCATCGCCTGGGGCTGGTATCTGGTGTCGCCCACTTTCGGGTCGATTTTCACGGGCGACGGCCAGCCGGCCCCCTATGATACGTCTAGGACTCTGAAGGCTGTGGTCCTCATGACGGACGGTGAGTTCAACGCGCCCTATTGCGAGGACGTCGCCGCCAATACGGGCGGGCGCTCGACCAGCCGCATCTATTGCGCGGCCACCAACGGGAGCCCCTTCCAGCAGTCGGTGAAGCTGTGCGAAGGGATGAAGGCTCAGAACATCGTTGTTTACACGGTGGGCTTCAACCTTGGGAACGCCACAGGACGAGAAGGCATCGTCGATACCGCCCTGGACGTCATGCGCGCCTGCGCCACAAACGAAGACACCCATTTCTTCAAGGCTGACAGTGGCACCGACCTGAAGGACGCCTTCCGCGCCATCGGTCGCGACATCACCCGCCTGCGCATCGCGCGCTGACGAAGACGCGGGGCAAGCAAAAGGGCCGGCGGAGCGATCCGCCGGCCCTTCGTGCTTTTCAGTCGTACCGCCCGGTCAGATCAGGCGGATCTCCTTCAGGCGCTGGGTCAGGAAGTCCTCGGCCAGGATGGTCTTGCCGGTATAGCGGTCCGGGTTCTCCGCCGTGATCGTCGACGGCAGGGTCTCGATCGGGAAGTCCGGGTTGAAGTGCAGGAAGAAGGGCGTCGAATAGCGGGCGAAGCCGCGACGCTCGGGCGCCGGATTGACCACGCGGTGCGTCGTCGACGGCAGGACGTGGTTGACCAGCCGCTGCAGCATGTCGCCGATGTTGACCACCAGGGCGCCCGGCGGCGGGGCGATGTCCAGCCACTCGCCGTCCGAGTCCTTCAACTGCAGCCCGGCCTCTTCGGCGCCCAGCAGCAGGGTGATGACGTTGATGTCTTCGTGGGCGCCCGCGCGCACGCCCTCGGCGTCGGCCGGGATCGGCGGATAGTGCAGCAGGCGCAGCACGCTGTTGCCCAGTTGGACCTTGTCCTCGAAATAGGCGTCGTCCAGCTTCAGATAGCGGGCGATGGCCTTCAGGATGCGGCGGCCCAGTTCGTCCAGGCCATCGTACAGGCCGTAGACGTGCTCGCGGAAGCCCGCCACCTCGGTCGGCCAGACGTTGTCGCGCATGTACTGGCGATAGGCGTGGCCCTGCGGCAGTTCGCGGCCCGTGTGCCAGAACTCCTTCAGGTCCACGGCCTGGGCGCCCTTGGCCGCCTCGACGCCGAAGGGGGTCAGGCCGCGCGCGCCGCCCGTGCCCGCCTGATGATACTGACGCTTCACGTCCTCGGGCAGGGCGAAGAAGGTTTTGGCGTCGCTCACGGCGGCGTCGATCAGGCCCTGGTCCAGGCCGTGGTCGGCGATGACGGCGAAGCCGTAGCGGGCGAAGGAGGCGCCCAGGGCGTCGGCGAAGGCCTGGAAGTCGGCGTCATAGCCCTTCATCGACACCGGAACGATGGCGCGGATCTTGGCCTTGTCCTCGGCGGAAACGGCGGTGAGGGAAGAGGTCACTGTGAAATCAGCCTCTCTGATAGTGAATATGGCGGCCCTCATACGCCCAATGGGCGCGAAAGGGCAGATGGCGCGGGTCGGACCTTTGGTCCACCGTCAGTCCTGCGGGATGACGGCCCGGATGACGCGCGCGGACGAGGGGCGGCCGGCGATGCCGCGCCGCGGGTCGACCACGACGCGCAGATCGCCGCTGGAATAGGTCACGCTGGCGCGCTGGCCCTCGACCACGGTGATGCTGCGCAGCCGGTCCAGGAAGGGGCGGGCGCTGGGCGAGCGGGCGATGCGGACCACGGCGTCGGTGGTGACGATCAGGGCCTCGATGCACAGGGCCTCGGATTCCTCGCCGAAGACGTTGATGCGGACCAGGCGGCCCATGGCCTCCGAGACCAGGCTGCTGCGCCGGGTCATCAGGTTGAACATCTGCACCGGGCCGAGCGAGGGCGGCTCCAGGCTGACCGGCGGTCCGGCCAGGGAGACCGGCGAGCCGCCGGGGGCCCGCGT
>NZ_DAMCNG010000021.1:5173-9828 GCF_032107865.1 Brevundimonas sp. | reverse complement strand
AGCGTCCCGGCGGCGGGGTGGTGCGGATCACCGACTGGTCGCGGATGACGCGGCTCTGTTCGGACTGAACGTTCGAGCGGGTCTGGGCCTCGGCCTCGACGGCGCCGGCCAGGCAGGCGACGGCCAGCGCCAGCCCCGTGACCTGGAGCAGGCGCACGCCTGCGCCCGTCGCTGCGCTGGGCGTCGCGACGGCGAAGAAAGGCGGTTTCTCCGCCACGACTTCGACCGCAGTCTTCATGTTTTCAGAGGTGATACGCGCGAACGGCGGATTTTGGGCGAACGCGGCTTATCCAACCAGGTACTGCCCGCCGTTGAGCGAGAGCGTGCACCCTGTGACATATCCGGCACGCTCGCCCGACAGCCAGGACACCATGTCGGCGATCTCCTCGCCCTTGCCCAGGCGTCCGACGGGGATCTGGGCCACGATGGCGTCCAGCACCTTCTGGTCCATGGCGCCGACCATTTCGGTGTCGATATAGCCCGGCGCGATGCAGTTGACCGTCACGCCCTTGCGCGCGTTCTCCAGCGCCAGCGCCTTGGTGAAGCCGATCATCCCGGCCTTTGCGGCGGAATAGTTGGTCTGGCCGATCTGGCCCTTCTGGCCGTTGATCGAGGAGATGTTGACGATGCGGCCGAAGCCCCGGTCGCGCATGCCGTTGATGACCTGGCGCGTCATGTTAAACACGCTGTCCATGTTGACGCGGATCACGTCGGACCACTGGTCCGCGCTCATCTTGTGGAAGAAGCCGTCGCGCGTGATGCCGGCGTTGTTCACCAGAACGTCGATCGGGCCCAATTGCGCCTCGACCTCCCTGACCGCCCGCTCGCAGTCCTCGAACGAGCCGACGTTGCCCTTCACCACCATGACGCCCAGCTCGCGGGCGGTGGCCTCTGCGGCCTCGGTGTTGCCGGAATAACCGGCGGCGACCTGCAGCCCGTCTTCTTTCAGTCGCTGAACGATCGCCTTGCCAATGCCCCGGGTGCCCCCGGTGACGAATGCGGTACGCGCCATGATGTCTCCCTGTCCCTGTGCGGCGGTCGTCGTGGTCGCGACGCCGTCCGTCTCCCTTGTCGCCAGCTTTAGCGCGGCTGGCGGCGAACGAGAAGACGGGGTTACGCCGTCGCGGCCATACGGCCCATGTCGATGACGAAGCGGTAGCGCACGTCCGACCGCTCCATTCGTACATAAGCTTGGTTGATCTGGTCGGGGGTGATCACTTCAATATCGCACACGATCCCGTGTTCGCCGCAGAAGTCGAGCATCTCCTGCGTCTCGCGAATCCCGCCGATCAGCGAACCGGCGATGCGCCGCCGCCGCCATAGCAAGGGCATGGCGAAGACCGGCAGCCCCTCGGTCGTCAGCCCCAGCATGACCATGGTCCCGTCGCGCGCCAGCAGATTGACGTGGCTGGCGATCTCATGCGTGGCCGAGACGGTGTTGATGATCAGGTCGAACTTTTCGGCGGCCGCCTTCATGGCGTCTGCGTCCGAGTTGATCAGGAAATGCTTCGCGCCCATCCGTTCGGCGTCGGCCTTCTTGCGGTCCGAGGTCGACAGCACCGTCACCTCGGCGCCCAGGGCGGCGGCCAGCTTGACCGCCATATGGCCCAGCCCGCCCAGGCCGATCACCGCCACCTTCGAGCCCGGCCCCACGCCCCAGGTCTTCAGCGGCGACCAGGTGGTCACGCCCGCGCACAGCAGGGGCGCCGCCGCATCCAGCGGCAGGCTGTCGGGAATCTTCAGCACGAAGCCCTGATCCACCGTGATGCGGTCGGAATAGCCGCCCTGGGTGATGGTCTGGCCGACGGCCGCGCCCTTGGGATCGCGCGAGCCGTAGGTCTGGGTCATGCCCGGCTCGCAATACTGCTCCAGCCCTTCGCGGCAGGCCGAGCAGGTCCGGCAGCTGTCGACCATGCAGCCGACGCCGACGCGGTCGCCTTCCTTGAACCGGGTGACGTTGGCGCCGACCGCCGTCACCATCCCGGCGATCTCATGGCCCGGCACGATGGGATAGCGCGTCCCGCCCAGGTCGTTCTTCACCACATGCAGGTCCGAGTGGCAGACGCCGCAGTATTTGATCGCGATGGCCACGTCGTCCGGCCCCGGATCGCGGCGCTCGAAGCTATAGGGGCTCAGCGGCTGATCGGCGGCGGTCGCGGCGAAGGCGCGGGTGGCGATGGGCATGGGTTCAGTCCTTCAGCTTGGCGATCAGCGCCTGGGCCGCCGCCGGGTTCCGCACCTTGGCCCCCGAGATGAAGTAGGCGAAGACGTCGCCGCGCTCGGCCCAGCCGCACGCCTGTTTCGCCACGGCGTCCAGTTCGTCCGAGGTCATGCCCGTCGGCTCGTCCTCGCGGCTGGACATCAGTCGAGCGTAGGTAAAGTCGGCCGTCGCCTCGTCGATCTGCGGCCAGGTCGGCTCCTCGTCATCAACGGCATAGACGACGGCCGCGCCGTATTTCCGCGCCAGATCATAGAACTGTTCGGTGGCGAAGGTCGGATTGCGTACTTCCAGCGCGTGGCGCAACCGCACCCCGTCCTTCTCCTTGGGCAACAGCTTCAGGAAACCCTCGAAGTCCTCGGGATCGAACTTTTTCGAGCCCATGAACTGCCAGTTGATCGGCCCTAGCTTGTCGCCCAGCACCGTCAGCCCCTGCGACAGGAACCGCTCGAAGCTCTCGGCGCCGTCGGACAGAACCTTTCTATTGGTGCAGTAGCGGCTGGCTTTGACTGCAAAGACGAAGCCGTCCGGCGTCTCATCGCGCCACTTCGCCCAGCTGTCGGGTTTGAAGGTCGAATAATAGGTGCCGTTGATCTCTATCGAGGTCAGCGCCCGGCTGGCGAACTCCAGCTCCCGCTTCTGCACCAGCCCCTGCGGATAGAAGACCCCCCGCCACGGCTCGAAGGTCCAGCCGCCGACGCCGATATGGATGAATCCTGTCATGGCTGCGCCTCCTGATGCAGGCCGCCTTGATCGCAGAAATCACTGGTGGCGGCTATGGGGCGCGGATGCGTTGCGTGTCAGGTAAGGGTGGTTAAGGGATAACGACCTGCTAACGTCGTCGCTACCTTGGGGGTAGCCAATGAAAAGACAAATCGGAGCCGTAAGCGTGGCCTCAGCGGTCACTGCTTCGCTGCTGTTGATAATTACAGTAGCCGGACTAGCCCTCCCTGTTCGGGGACATGGAATGGACGGCCCCTTGGGAGCCGATTGCATCCTTATGGCGCAGGCGTTGCGCGGCGCATCTCAGCCCCATCGCGTGATAATTTCAGATCGTACTTGCCGCTGGCAGGAGTTGGGCTTCCCGCGCGCCCTGACATACGATCAACTCCCCCTTGGAACCGATGCGGCGAGCCGCACAGTAGGAGCCCCGCGATATAGCCTTGGTGGTTACAGGGCTGAGGTTGATGTCGGGGTGGTTTTGGCGGCGCTGGCCGGTTCGGGGCAGAACTGCACCTATTACCGCTTCTGGGGCGCTTGGCATCGGACGGGCTGCGTGGAGTCTTGGGTGGCTTAACGTCCGCAGTGAGGCGAAAGCCGTCATCGTCTTATCGCGAAGCACCGGCTTGAGTTCGTGCGGCTGCCTTCGCCTCGACGCGGTGGCGGTCCGCCTCGCGCGGGTCTATAGCGCCAGCCTGACCGGAGTGCTGCGCGCGTGTTCGAACTGACGCCTGAGATCATCGCCCTGTTGGGCGTCGCGTCGGTGATCGCCGGCTTCATCGACGCCATCGCCGGGGGCGGGGGGCTGATCTCCTTGCCGGCCCTGTTGTCGGTCGGGCTGAACCCGGTCGCCGCCATCGCCACCAACAAGGTTCAGGGCAGCGTCGGCACGGCCAGCGCCCTGTGGAATTTCTGGCGCAAGGGGCGGGTGGATTTCCGCCTGATCCGCTGGCCGATGGCCCTGGTGGCGGTCGGAGCGGGGTTGGGGGCCTTCGCCGTGACCCTGGTGGATACGCGGTGGCTGATGATCCTGCTGCCGGTGCTGCTGGTCGGCATCGCCCTGTATTTCCTGCTCGGCCCTAAGGCGGCGGACGAGGACGCCCACGCCCGCCTGACGCCGCTGGCCTACGCCTTCGTGGCGGGCGGGGTCGGTTTCTATGACGGCTTCTTCGGGCCGGGGACGGGGTCGTTTTTCGCCCTCAGCCTCGTCATGCTGCTGGGCATGGGGCTGACGCGAGCGACGGCGCACACCAAGGCGCTGAACCTGATGAGCAACGTTGTCGGCATCGCCGTCCTGGCGGTCGGCGGCCACGTGGTCTGGGTTCTGGCCGGGATCATGGCGGTGGGACAGTTCATCGGCGGCCGCATGGGGTCGCACGCGGCCATGCGCTTCGGCCCGCGGCTGATCCGCCCCCTGCTGGTGGTCATCTCCCTGGCCATGACGGCGCGGCTGCTGTCCGACCCCGCCAATCCGCTGCGGACCATGATCGTCGGCTGGCTAGGTTAGATCGCGCGGCCGCCCAGCGCCCTGCGCACGGCAGCCGTCAGGGCCTCGGCGGTGACAGGCTTGGCCAGGTGCAGATCGGCCCCCGCCTGGGCGGCCTGTTCCTGATGCTCGGCCATGGCGTTGGCGCTCAGCATGATGACCGGCGCGCGCGGACGCGCCGGATCGGCGGCCTCGATCTCGCGCAGGGCGCGGGTGGCGCTCAGCCCGTCC
>NZ_DAMCNG010000021.1:0-5163 GCF_032107865.1 Brevundimonas sp. | reverse complement strand
CGCCGTCGCCCAGGATCAGTTGCACCACTCGCTGATTGATCGGATGATCCTCGGACAGCAGGACGTGGGGACGCGGGCCGGAAGGCGGCGCGTCCGGCGTCGCTTCCTCGGCGTAGGCGGCGTCGAACTCGGCCAGGGAGGCGATGCGCGTCAGCGGCAGTTCGACCCGGAAGCGGCTGCCTTCGCCCAGCGCCGACTCGGCCTCGATGCGCCCGCCCATCATCTCGGCCAGGGCCTGGCAGATGGACAGGCCCAGCCCGGCCCCGCCGAACCGCCGGGTGATGGAAGCGTCAGCCTGGCTGAAGCGCTGGAACAACTGCGCCGCATGGTCGGCGCCGAAACCGATGCCGGTGTCGCGCACTTCCAGCGTCAGCAGGACGGCTCCGTCGCCCCTGTCCAGCAGGTCGATATGGGCGGCGACCTGGCCCTGTGCGGTGAATTTGACGGCATTGGACAGCAGATTGCTCAGGATTTGGCGGATCCGCACCACGTCGCCGTTGAAGACGCCGCACGCGGTCTCGGCGCGTTCGAGGCGGAAGGTCAGGCCCTTCTTCTCCGCCAGGCCGCGCAGGGGAGCGATGGCCGGGATCAGGGCGTCGTTCAGGTCGAAGGGACGGACCTCCAGCGTCATGCGTCCGGATTCGATGCGCGACACGTCCAGGATGTCCGTGACCAGTCGCTCCAGGGTCACGCCCGAACTGCGGACCAGTTCGACCATTTCGGCCTGTTGCGGCGACAGCGGCGTACGCGCCAGGGCGTCGATGATGCCGATGACCCCGTTCAGCGGCGTGCGGATCTCATGACTCATATTGGCCAGGAAGTCGGACTTGGCGCGGTTGGCGGCCTCGGCCGCGGCCTTGGCTTCGATCAGGGCGCGCTCGGCGGCGATCTTGGCGGTCACGTCGCGGGCCACGGCGTAGATGCGGTCGCCGAACTTCTGCGCCCGCCATTCCAGGGTGACGTAGCGGCCGTCTTTGTGGCGATAGCGGTTGACGTGGCCCAGCACCGGATCGCCGGGGCGGCGCGTCTCGACTTCGGTCACGCTGCCCAGGGTGCCGGGCAGGTCGTCGGGGTGGACCAGGGTCAGTATGGCCAGGCCGACCAGTTCCTCGGGCTGATAGCCCAGGGTCGAGGCCCAGGAGGCGCTGACCCGCACGATCCGCCCCTTCAGGTCGCGGATCACCAGCAGGTCCAGGGATACGTCGAAGAAGGTCGCCAGATCGACCCCGGCGTCAGGCGGCGGCTGCGGCTGTCCCGTCGAGGAAGGGGCGGCGGCCGGAGTGAAGGGCATGGGCGGTCCTGAGGCGCGGTCCTGAAGGCAGGCTGGACCTCATCCTAGCGCCTGCCGGTTAAGGGCGCCTTGCGGCTCGCGTCTCGGGAGAGCTTCAGTAGGCCATGTCGCGATAAACGCGGCTGAGGTCGCCGCCCCACTCGCCGTTGTACAGCTCCAGCAGGCGGTCGGCCGAGGTCACGCCGCTGTCGGCGATGTCTTCCAGCTCGGTGATGTAGCCGCGCTCGTCCACCATGCCGCCGCTGAAGCGGGCGCGGTTCTTCAGGCCCTGCTTGGCGATGTTGACCATGTCGACGGCGATGTCGCGCACGCTGCGGCCGTTGACTTCGGCCTTCAGGCCCAGACGGGTCACGTCGCGGCGCAGGCGCTCGTGGTCCTCGATGTCCCAGTCCTTGCACAGATCCCACGCCGCCGCGAGCGACGGCGCGTCGTACAGGATTCCGGCCCACAGGGCGGGCAGGGCGCAGATGCGGCTCCACGGTCCGCCGTCGGCGCCGCGCATCTCCAGATACTGTTTCAGCCGCACTTCGGGGAACAGGGTGGTCAGGTGATCGGCCCAGTCCTTGGCCGTGGCGCGATCGCCCGGCAGGGCGTCCAGCTTGCCCTCCATGAAGGCGCGGAACGACTGGCTCGACAGGTCGACATAGGTCTCGCCGCGCTTGGCGAAATACATCGGGGTGTCGAGGGCGTAGTCGGCGTAGCGTTCGTAGCCGAAGCCGTCCTGGAAGACGAAGTCCAGCATGCCCGTGCGGTCCGGGTCGGTGTCGGTCCAGACGTTGGCGCGCGCCGACAGGAAGCCGTTCGGCTTGCCCTCGGTGAAGGGGCTGTTGGCGAACAGGGCCGTGGCGATGGGCTGCAGCGCCAGCGAGGTCCGGAATTTCATGACCATGTCGGCTTCGCTGTCGAAGTCGAGGTTCGCCTGGATGGTGCAGGTGCGCAGCATCATGTCGAGGCCCAGCGTGCCCTTTTTGGGCATGTAGGCGCGCATGATGTCATAGCGGCCCTTGGGCATGACGGGGATGTCCTCGCGCCGCCACATCGGGTCGAAGCCCAGCCCCAGGAAACCCAGATTCAGCTGGTCCGCGACCTGTTTGACCTCCATCAGATGCTGGCCGGTCTCATTGCAGATGTCGTGGATGTCCTTCAGCGGGGCGCCCGACAGTTCGAACTGTCCGCCCGGCTCCAGACTGATCGAGGCGCTGAAGCCCTCGGCGTTCCTGCGCTCAAGCGCGATGACATGGCCTGCTTCCTCGACCGGCGCCCAGCCGAAGCGCTGCAGGCCCGTCAGCATCGCCAGGATGCCGTTATCGCCCTCATAGGCGGGGCGGCGCAGGGTCGACTTGTCAAAGCCGAACTTCTCGTGCTCGGCGCCGATGCGCCACTGGTCGCGGGGCTTCTCGCCCTTTGACATGGCGTGGATCAGCTGGTCTCTGGAAAGGGGTGCCGTGTCGGACATCTGTAACCTCTGCTGTCGCGGCTAGATGGGCCAGCCGTCGGCCATGCTCAAGGGGGCGGCGGAAACTTCTAGCGATCCCAGTCGCCGACCGCCGCCTGCCACAGCGTCATGGCGGCGATGGCGGCGGTGTCGGCCCGCAGGATGCGCGGCCCCAGCGAGACGGCGGTGGTGAAGGGCAGGGACCGCAGTCGCTCGCCCTCCTCGGGCGAGAACCCGCCTTCGGGCCCGATCAGAATGGCCCACTTGCCGTCGCCTGCGCCGGTCAACGCCGACACCGCCGGCGCGCCGCCCGTTTCGTCACAGAACATCAGCCGACGCCCCGCCTCCCAGCCGTCCAGCAGGGCGTCCAGCTTCACCGGATCATCCACGAGGGGCACGTCCAGACGCCCGGTTTGCTCGGCGGCCTCCTCGGCGATGGCGTCCAGCCGGTCCAGTCGCAGGCGGTCGGCGTTGGTGCGCTGGGTCAGCGCTAGCCGCACCCGCTTGGCGCCCAGTTCGGCGGCCTTCTCGACGATGGTCTCGACGCGGGCCTTCTTCACCACGGCGACGATCAGCTCCAGATCGGGGCCATAGACCTGAGGCCGGGTCTGCTCTTCGGCGCGCAGGATGACGCCCTTCTTCAGCACTTCGGCGACGCTGACGCGCCACTCGCCGTCGCGGCCGTTGAAGACCAGCAACTCGTCGCCCGCCTTCAACCGCATCACCTGCGTCAGATAGCGCGACTGGTCGAGCGTAGGCGCCACGGCGGCGCCGGGGGCGAGGTCGCCCTGAACGTAAAGACGGATCATGCGACAGACTTAGCGAGGGCGGAGACGATCGTCATCCCGCTCCGGCACGATGCTGGTGAAATCCGTCTTGCGGATGGCCGCGCCCTCATTCGCCTGTCATGGTTATGCGTTGGAGGCATCTGAAATGCTGCGAGAACTGGAGCGCCGGGCGGGGCCTTTTGCAGTGGTCGCCGTGATAGGAATTGTCGCAGCCGGAACCTATGCACAGTTCGCCCTGCCTTATTATCGCGGCGGAGCGGAACCGGCGGGATGCTATTTTTACGACGCCCTTATCATCGGCGTCAGATGTGCTCCGGATATGCCGGGCATGCTTGCTGGCGGGTTGACGATCAGCTGGTATCTGACATGGGGCGTGTATTGGCTGGCGTTGTCTGCGGTGATACCGCCGTTCCTCGGCGTGCCGGTGCTGGGCTTGTGGGGTCTTGTGATCCGAAGCGGGGCGCGCTGGATCTGGAGCAAGCGTTCACAGCCTGCCTTGCATCCCTGAGAACGGATGTATGAGGGGAACGCGGCGAGCCTGCCTCGCGTTGGCCTCTCATGTTCACAACCTTGGCCGTAGCGGCGCGCGATCGAAAACGTCTGGCCGAGATTTCAGGCGTCGCCGCCCGCTTCGGGCTTGAGGCCGTGTTGCTGCGCCTCGGCCTGGGCGGCGGCGAGGCCCATGCCGACGGGCCGGAGCCTTTGCCCCGTCGCACCCGTCAGGCGCTTGAGGCTTTGGGCCCCACCTTCGTCAAGCTGGGCCAGATCCTGTCCACCCGCTCGGACCTGCTGCCCGCAGACTGGATCGCCGAGTTCGAACAGCTTCAGAGCGCCGGCCCCACCCTCGACTTCGAGATGTTGCGGCCCGAGGTCGAGGCCGCCCTGGGCGGGCCGCCGGAACAGGTCTTCGCCCGCTTCGACACGGCGCCGCTGGCCGCCGCCTCCATCGCCCAGGTGCATCGCGCGTCCCTGCATGACGGGACGGAGGTGGTGGTTAAGATTCGTCGCCCCGGCGTGCGCCCGCGCGTCGAGGCCGACCTGCGCCTGATCGCCGAACTGGCCCGCCGCGCCGAACAGTCCAGCGCCGAGATCGCTCGCTATCGTCCGCGCGCCCTGATCGCTCAGTTGACCGAGGCGATGCTGGACGAACTGGACTTCACGACCGAGGGCCGCAACGTCGACCGCTTCGCCGCCGACTTCGCCAGGAACCGCGATGTCGTCATTCCGACCGTCTATTGGCAGCACACGACCGACAGCGTGCTGGTGCAGGGTTATCTCGACGGCGTCCCTCCCGTGGACGCGGCGCGGCTGAGGGCGGCGGGCGTCGATCCAAGCAAGCTGGCCCGCGTCGGCGCCGAGGCGGTGCTGGACATGGTGCTGGTCAACGGCCGCTTCCACGCCGATCCGCACCCCGGCAATCTGCGCGGCCTGCCGGGCGACCGGGTGGGACTGCTGGACTTCGGCATGGTCGGGACCGTCACCCCGCGCCGCCGCGCCGAGCTGATCAGCTTCGTCCAGTCGCTGGCCGCCGGCGACGGCGCCCGCATGGCCGAGGTGCTGGCCGACTGGACCGAGGGAACGGACGTCTCGCGCACCAGCCTGACCGCCGGGGCCGAGCGGCTGATTGCACGCCACGGTCAGGGCGCGGT
>NZ_DAMCNG010000020.1:0-25217 GCF_032107865.1 Brevundimonas sp. | reverse complement strand
GTTGAAGTCGGTGCGCAGTCCCTCATACTGAGGCGCGAACGGGTCGTTGAGGCGGAAGGCCAACTGACCGTGCGACAGCTTATCCAGCCCCTTGGCCACGCCCTCGACCACGCGGGCCTGCTGGCGGGCGGACTCGGCGTCACGCTCGGCCTGGGCCTGGCGTTCGGCTTCGGCGGCGAGGCGCGCGGCCTCGGCCTCGGCTTCCAGGCGCACCTTTTCCTCGGCGTTCTGCTTGAAGGTCAGGACGGCGTCAGCCATCCGGCCGATCTCGTCGCGACGGCCGATCGCCGGAATGGCGACATTCAGATCGCCGCCGGCCAGGCGGGTCATGGCGCGCGTCATGGCCTCGACCGGACGGCTCAGCGCCCCGATCAGCCACAGAGCCGCGCCCAAGGCGATGCCCAGAGCCAGAACCCCGCCAACCGCAAAGGCGATATAGGCTTCAGTGAAGGCGAACGCCTTGACCTTGGCGCGAGCCTGGGCCTGGACGGCCTCCTTTTCGCGGATCGCGTCGATCGAAGTCCGGATATCCGACAGACGTGCGGCCGAGGCCACTTGAGCCAGGGCCGCGCCCTGCGTCGCCGGGTCGCGCGCCAGGGCCATGACGCCCGAGGCGCTCTTCTCGAATTCAGCGGTGGCGGCGATCAGCACCGTCTGCTCGGCGGCGTAGGCGCCGTCGACGTCGGATGCAGCCAGGTCGGCCATGCGCGACTTCACATCCGCGCCGCTCTGATCGAAGGCTTCGATGAAACCGGGGTCACGGCTGGCGACATAGCCGCGCATGGCGTTCTGCTGCTCGACAGCAGCGGCCATCAGACGGTCCGACGCCTTCATCACCTCGCGCGAGGCCGTGTCCGCCGCATCGGCCCTCTGCAGAGAGGCCACGCACCACAGGACGACCAGGGTCGCCGCCCCGCACGCCCCGATCACCGCCATAAAGGACAGGATCAGCTTCTTGGGGACCGACAGGTTCTTCAACATGACTCAAGGCTCGGGGAGGGAGGTTCAGCCTCGCTCCTAGCCCGCGCTTGTTCGACAAAGTGTTAGCGCCCGCCTGCGGGCATCTACTTAATCGCGATCACAGCGCCTTCAGCACGACAGACAGGGCCGTCAGCAGCAGATAGACCGCGAAGGCTCGGCGCAGCATCTTCCGATCCAGCCGATGCGCCAGCCGCGCGCCATAAGGGGCCGTCAACGCCGTCAGCAGGCCCATGATCACCGCCGCCGGCACATTGACGTAGCCCAGAGACAGCGGCGGCCGCCCCGGCGCGTCCCAGCCGAACACGGCGAAGCCCAGCGCCGCCGCCGACCCGATGGCCAGGCCGAAGCCCGAGGCCGTCGCCACCGCCTGATGGATCGGCCGCCCGCACAGGGTCATCATCATGCCGCCGAAACTGCCGCCGCCGACGCCCATCATGGCCGACAGCAGGCCGATACCCGTGCCCACGCCGCGTCGCCCCCAGTCCGTCGGCAAGTCTTTTCGCAGGGTGAACCGCTCGGGCAGCAGCCCCATCTGCGCCGCGATCAGCAGCAGGCAGACGCCATAGACGATCGCCAGCCCCTCCATGGAGGTGAAACCCGCGACCGCCGCCCCGACCAGCCCCCCGAACGCCACCCAGGGCGTCCAGGTCTTCAAGACCGTTTCGTCCACCGCCCCATGCGCCCGGTGCGTCGCCAGCGATCGCAGCGAGGTGGCGACGATGGTCAGCAGCGAGGTGCCGATGGCGACGTGCAGATTGCCGTCGCCCCCCACGCCCAGCACCGAAAAGGCGTAGAACAGCGCCGGCACCAGCACCGTTCCGCCGCCGACGCCGAATAGGCCGCCGATCACGCCCGCGACCGCCCCCGCCCCGACCAGGGCGGCGACCATCAGGACAAGTTCGGACAGGGGCAGGGTCATGACCAATGGCTTAGCCGTCCGCCGTCACGCCGTCAGCCCCTTCGTGGGGGTGAGCGCTCTACGCCGCCTTGCGCGCCTCGGCCTCGCGCACGGCTTCGACCGCGCGATCGACGACCTCCAGCCCCGCGCCGGACTTCACGCCCTCGACGGTCAGGATGCGGCGGAAGGCGCGCGCGCCTGCCCGGCCGTGCATCAGGCCCAGCATGTGCCGGGTCATGCTCGCCAGATTGGCGCCCTCGTCCAGCCGCGCGGCCATATAGGGGCGATAGCGCTCCAGCGCCTCGAACACGTCCACGTCCGGCGTCGCCTCGCCAAAGATGCGGCGGTCCACCTGCCCCATCAGGGCGGGCTCATGATAGGCGGCGCGGCCCAGCATGACGCCGTCCAGCTGCACCCCGTCGTCGGCCTTCAGATGCGCCTCGGCCTGATCCAGATCGCCGATGCCGCCGTTGATGCAGATGGTCAGATGCGGCCGCTCGCGCTTCAGGCGCCGCACCAGCGCATAGTCCAGCGGCGGCACGTCGCGGTTCTCCTTGGGCGACAGGCCCTTCAGCCACGCCTTGCGCGCATGGACGACGAAGCTGGAGATCCCCACCGCCGCCGAGGCGTCGACCGTGGCGAACAGGCTGATCTCCGGATCCTGATCGTCCACGCCGATGCGGCATTTGACGGTAGCCGGGACGCTGACCGCCGCCTTGATCGCCGCCATGCAGTCGGCCACCAGTTCCGGCTCGCGCATCAGGCAGGCGCCGAACCGGCCCGACTGCACCCGGTCCGAGGGGCAGCCGACGTTCAGATTGATCTCATCATAGCCATAGGCCTCGCCGATCTTCGCCGCCTCGGCCAGTTGCGCCGGGTCCGACCCGCCCAGTTGCAACGCCACCGGATGCTCGACCGCGTCAAAACCCAGCAGGCGGTCGCGATCGCCGTGGATCACCGCCGGGGCCGTGACCATCTCCGTATAGAGCAAGGCGCGCGTGCTCAGCGCGCGATGGAACGCCCGACAATTGCGGTCGGTCCAATCCATCATGGGCGCCACGGACAGTCTATGAGCTTGATTTATAGACATTTTTTCAGTAAGATCAAAAAGTTGGAAGGCGGCGCAAGCGCTCAAATTTACGACGTGTTGCGACGTTTTTTCCGAGTTTTCGACACCTCAGTGCACACAGAGCGCACACGAAATGGCGACCTACTCGAAACTCCCGTCAGGAACGTGGCGGGTCCAGGTAAGACGGAAGGGTCGCTATATAAGCGAGACCTTCCTTAAACGCGATGATGCACGGCGCTGGGCCACCGAAGCCGAAGGTCGGATTGATCGCGGCGAGACGCCTACCCCCTCTCGGTCAGCGCGGCTTCGCACGTTCGGCGAGCTTATTGACCTCCACGTTGAGGACATGAAGTCCGTCGGGAAGGCGCCCAGGCGATCGAAAGCGGCGACGCTCAAGATGCTGAAGGCGCGCCTGGGCGGGAAAAAGATCGCCCAACTGGATCGGCAGCTGTTCATCGACTTCGGCCGGGAGCGCGCCTCCGAAGGCGCCGGCCCCATGACGTTGAGCATCGATATCGGCGCGATCAAGCTCGTCCTCTCCCATGCCGCGGCGGTTCACGGCCTGACGGTCTCGATCGAGGCCATCGATATGGCCCGCCTCGCTCTCAAGCGCCTTAGCCTGATTGGCAAGGGCGTCGAGCGAGATCGCCGGCCCAGCGACGAAGAACTGGAACGCTTGATCAGCCACTTCGACGAGAAGCCCCGTCAAACCGTACCCATGGGGGCCGTCATTCGGTTCGCGATCGCAACGGCGATGCGCCAGGAAGAGATTTTCAAAGTCGTCTGGAATGACTACGCAGCCCGGACCAAGATGCTGACCATTCGCGACCGGAAAGACCCTCGCGAGAAGACGGGCAACGACCAGCGCATCCCCCTTCTATCGGTCTCAGGTTTCGATCCCGTCGCGCTGATCGAAGGACAGCGCTCTCCCCGCTCGAATGCGGACCAGCGCATCTTCCCCTTCAATCACCGATCAGCCGGTACGGCGTTTACAAGGGCCTGCAAAACTCTCGGAATAGCGGACCTGCATTTTCACGACCTTCGCCACGAGGGGACCAGCCGTCTGTTCGAAGCAGGCTTTCAGATTCAGCAGGTCGCGCTTGTTACCGGTCACAAGGATTGGAAGATGCTCCGCCGCTACACCCACCTACGCCCCGAAACCCTCCATCTGATTGCCGCGGGTTTAGCAGCGTAGACTCCAGCTTTACGAAGCGGGGGTTCAGCTTGCTTTGCCGTACAAATCATCATGTGGTTGGCGGGAGTTAGATACGTCCGACTCTGACGCATGATTCACAGAGAAACGGCGCGTCTGAGAGAGGCCGTCAAAGTCGTCTGGCGCCTATCAATGATGGTTGGCGTCCCGGCTACAGTGCACTATCGAAGCTTGGCGATCGGGCTGGAGTAAGGAAATACTATAATGTCAGGTCGGACCGATGAACTCGCGACGTCAGCGTTCTCGCCCGAACGCGGGCCAGCCATCCACGCCCAACCCTCCGCCGCCATCCTAGAAGGGCTATCGAAGTCCGAACTCGTGGCCCACATCCTGGACCTGCAGGAAACAGCCAGAATGAAGGAGGCCTTTTCGCATATCGGAGAGGCTGGTGGAGCCGACGCCACCCTGCTGTGGAACGGACGGTCGAGATTTCTGGCCGAGAAGATCATTCCGGTAACGCTCAAGCCCGTTCCAGACCAGTGCGTACTGCCCGACAAGCAGGGAAACCGCATTATCGAGGGCGATAATCTCGCCGTGATGACGTCGCTTCTGTCCGAATTTCGTGGCGGCCCCACGAGGGGATTCGACGTCATCTATTTTGATCCGCCGTATAACACCGGCGAGGATGTGTTCTCCTACAACGACAGCTACGCCTTCTCCAAAGCGGAGGTGAAGGCACTGCGTCGAACGAACGGCCGCGCTACATCGTTGGTGAGCCTCGACGACCCGACCCGTCACACCAAATGGATCAACCACATCGCTCCTCGTTTATGGGCGGCGAAAAAGCTCCTCAAATCAACCGGAGTGCTGATCATCTCGATCGATGAACACGAGCTCCCCCGCCTCTGGATGCTCATGGAGGAGATTTTTGGGGAAAAGAACCGGATCGCCACCTTGGTTTGGGATCGGGCTCGCAAGAACGACGCATCCTACATTTCGGAGGGCCACGAGTACATGCTGGTCTGGGCGCGCAGCAAGTCGGACCTAGACGCCAAGAAATCCCGCATGGGCAAACAGCCGGGCTGGAATCAAACGGCGGGACGCTGGCGCAAGCGCAAAGACGGCGTCGATGAAATCCTGACGGCCTATGCGGAAGCGAAGGCGCTTCATGGAGAGGACGTCGCCGCGATACAAGCTGCGCTCGACACCTTCTTCCTAGATCTGCCAGCTGACCACCCGTCTCGATCCATCCGCTATAAGAAGGTGGATTCAAAAGGCGTCCTGAACGACGACGGCAATCCGAACTGGCCCGGCGGCAATGGACCTAGATACGATGTGATCCATCCTGTGACGGGAAAACCCTGCAAGATCCCGAAGTCTGGCTGGCGTCACCAGCAACCCGAGATGCTGCGTTTGATCGCCGAAGGCCGAGTCGCCTTCAAAAAGGATCACAACGGTATTCCCCGGCTGATCACCTACCTTCATGAGATGGAAAACGAAGTCCAGACCAGTGTCATCAAACGGTCTGGCCAGCGCGCAGTCGAAATGCTCGAGGCTGTTCTCGGAAAGGAAACGTTTAAGAATCCGAAGGACCCGGAAGTACTGTCGGAGCTTTTCAATCTGGTGACTTGGAACGACAAAAAGGCTCTCATCCTTGACCCCTACGCTGGCTCCGGAACAACGGGCCAGGCCGTGCTCTCAATGAATGCCGCAGATGGCGGAGAACGTGCCTTCGTCTTGATCGAAAGCGGCGATCCGTCCGGATCGCCGGCAGCACGGGCGAACTATGTCGGCCGGACGACAGCGGAGCGAGTTCGCCGGTTTATCTCGGGCAATTGGGCCGACGGAAAGGCGCATCCGGCCCTCCATGCAGGCTTCCATTATCTGCGCGCCAGCGAACAGATCACCAAGGCCGGCATAATGGCCGCGACGCGCGAAACCCTCGCTGACATAATTCTCCAGATCGTTGAGGAAGAATCTAACCGGATCGATTGCCGCGTCGAAGGTCATACCTTCCTAATCGGCCGAACACGGCTGGGCTATGGCATCGCCTTGGTCTGGCAACCCGCCAACAGAGGAACTACGGATCAAATGCTGACATGGGAGGTGCTGGAGACCATTCTCGACGAAGTCGCAGCGGCCGGGTTGAGCAAGCCAGTGCACATCTATGCATCTGGGAATACAGCTCCCCTCAGCGACGACCTTTACCGTTTCCACCAAATTCCCAACTCAATCCTAGCGCGCTTGGGCATCCTCGACGGCGACGATGAGGTCATGGTTTGACCCTGATCCGTCGAGGCGACCTCAAGCCGTTCCAGGAGCAAGCAGCGAGCGCGCTTGCGGAGATGATCCAAGCCTATCCAAGCGACCGGTTCCGACCGCGGTTCGATCCGGACACCGGTGAATGCCTACCCTTCCTGTGCCGGTTGAGGGCGATCACCGGTGCGGGCAAGACACCGATCCTCGCCTTGAACGCGCAACATCTGAAGACTGGAATCATTCTGTGGACTACGAACCGCGGTGCCGTGATTTCACAGACCAGCGCCAATCTCAGAACCGGCGGCAAATATTCGGAACTTCTCCCCCCGGGTGCTCAGGTCTTCCAGCTTGGCGAGATGACGCCTTCCGATTGGGAACAAACGCTAGAGGCCTCAAGCGGCCTGACCATCATCTTATCGACTGTCGCAGCCTTCAACCAAGACAATGACAATTTACGGATTCACAAGAAAATCGGTGCGCACACGCGTTGGGAATCGCTAGGCGGGGAAGGTCCGCTTGGCCGCCGCCGTTCGCTTTACGTCTTTTATGACGAAGGTCACGGGGTAACCGAGCGCCAATTCCGCAAATTGCGAGAGTTAAAGCCTAAAGCCTTTGTCCTAGCGTCCGCCAGCCCCTTGCCCGAAGATCTGGCCGACCTGCTCGCCGGCAAGACCCAAGAGCAACGACAGGTAGCACTCGCGGAACGCACCGTCGCAGTCTCCACCCGCGAAGTGGTCCTCGCAGGCCTGCTTAAGAACCGGCTATATTTCGTGGATTGCGACACGGCCAAGGTCGACGCCATCAAGGCGGCCAACGACAAACTCACCGACCTGACGAAGGTGTTTCCACCCGGCCGGAAAATTCCAATTGGCTGTTTCATCGTCAATCAGACAACACGCGGCGTCGACATCTGGGAGGAGCTGATAAAGCTCGGCGTCTCACCCTCCAAGATCGCGGTTCACCTGAACGGCGCTCGCGACGTCATCCAGGATCGCCACGGTGCCTTGATGGGAATGATCGACACCTATTCGGGGCGCAAACCCGAGGAGCGTTCCCCCGAAGCTTTGGCCGAGGCCGGCTTCACCCACATCATCTGGAATCTCACCCTGAGGGAGGGGTGGGACGAACCTATGGCCTATGTCGCCTATATCGATGATCGAGGCCGGTCTGCGAGCGATATGGTGCAGAAAATCGGCCGGTTCGTTAGGCAGGCGGACGCGAAGCTATTCGACGACCCCGATCTGAACGCCGCCTACTTCTATTTCAATGTGCCTGATGAGGCGTTCACCCGTCTGATCGCCGACATCCAGAAGGAAATGGAAACGGACGGCTATGAGATCGTCCCGATGGCCGAAGGGCGATCTCCGCCGACGAGTCAGACCACGCCCGTCTTGTCGGATCAGCCGCTTCCCGCGATCGCCCCCTGGTTCGGCGACAAGATCCAAATACTGGACGACGTCCTCCTGCAGAATGTTCCGCTTTTCGCGGATAAGGCGCTCAAGGCAGAGGGTCGGATGCAGACGCGCGTCTTCGAGATGCGCGAGCTCGAGGAAGATGTCGCTGAACGCCGCGAAGTGAAGAGCGCGGAGAACGAGGCGGTCACACCTTGGGAGTATCTGTCGGCGCGCCTCGCCGCCATGGACTCCCGGATCATGAATGAAAGTGGGTCGATCTTCAGCGCTCAGCTGAAGATGCACGAGCGAATGGTCCAGCCGATGCAGTACGGCTCCGAGGCGATGGCGATGCTTCATGGCGCTCTCCCCACGATAAGACGGGGGCTCAATGACAACTTCCATCTGCGCGGGCTCGGCCGCCATGGCATCCAGCCCCTCGCGCCGTTCAAGCTGGTCTCGCCGAATGTTGAAGCCGCTAACACCACTCTTCGTGAGAAGTACAAGGTCCGTCGATTCAACAACTCCGTCCACGCAGAATACAACGGATTCAACGCCTTCGAGCTTCAGGTCGCGCAAGCCCTTGACGCGCTCGGCAAGCCTTGGGCGCGCAACCCAGTTGGGAAAGATGGTTTCCGAATTCCGATCCAGGAAATCGGTGCCGAGACCGCTTGGTTTTACCCGGACTTCCTACTCTGGATTTCGGAAAGCGAACTCGTCGCGGTTGAACCCAAGGGACGCCATTTGCTCGAAGGTGCCGTCGGTCACAAGCTGCTCGATTTGAGTTCCGTCAAAAACTTGGCGCCGTCCGTCGAGGTCGTCTTCGTGCTCCAGGGAAACTATTCGGTCGGTCCCAATGGCGACTTCACCAAAGGTGGGAGCACCGATGGGTTTACACTCATCCGTCGCTTGGGATCGAAGATCAAAGCCGTCGGCATGCCATCCGCGACAGCGGCGGTTGAAACCCTCGTCTCTTGATCTTCCCCAAGGCCTTACCGTCATTAGGATAACTTGCGCAGACCGGCGGGTTCGTCTACCTCCGCAGGAAGCGGGAGACGTGGCCGAGTGGCTGAAGGCAACGGTTTGCTAAATCGTCGTACCGGGTAACCGGTACCGAGGGTTCGAATCCCTCCGTCTCCGCCACTCCTGCAGAAAAGGTTGCAAAACCAATCAGTCAGCTTGGGTTTGCGACTTGTGTTACAGCGACATCGTTGATGCGCATTCCCGTTCTCAACGCTGGCACAATACGCAAGGAACGCCCTTTCGAATTCCGCTGAAGGGCCGACTACCAACAACTCTTCGATTCGCTCGGCCCGCACGACGCTTAGCTCGCGTGAAAGGTCGCAGTTAGATATGTCCGTGAGGGCGGCAGGAGGCCGATGCGTGACTTGTGAGCCATGGGCACTTCCCTCAATCACAGGTCCAGCAAACCACAAACCCTCTCTTGAGGGTGCGTCAGCCAAGGAACCCTTTGAGGCTCCAAAACGTGAATCCTGCGTAGCTGAGTAGAAGCTAACGGGGCTTCATCGCCGTACCTCTAATAAACGCGCCGGCCCTACGTCTAAAGCCTCCGCGATAGCCACTATTGTCTCCAGGCTCGGGTTCTCTTCGCCTCTTTCAATGCCTGCCAGATAGCGCAAAGACAGATCCGCCTCGCCCGCGAGCGTTTGCTGCGACCACGCCTTGTCTGCGCGATAGCGCCGCACATTCTGACCCAAGCAAATCTTCCAATTCATCACTAAAATGGAGCATTTGAACAGTCACCAATAAAGGATCCATGTCGCTAGCAATATATTGCTAATTTTCTCGCCTGAAATCGTCATAGCTTGGATGAAGTAAAGCCCACGCGGGGATTTCGAGCGCCGAAGAAATCGCGACAATGGTAGCCAGCGATGGGTTCTCTTCACCTCGCTCTATCCCAGCAAGGTAGCGTAGAGAAAGCGCCGACTCTCCAGCCAAATCTTGCTGACTCCACTTCCGAACTGATCGGAAGTGGAGGACGTTGCGACCAAGAGCACCTCTCTCATCCATGAGAAATGTGTCACCGTTTGTGGCTGCTCATGGAAGGTGATAACCTGCTAGCAATATATTGCCCTCGAACCAGGAGGCGTCGATTTGTCATCATCAGGCGCGTCACAAGAAGTCACTCAACGCTGTCTGGGTGATCTCTACCGAGCTCACGCTGACTGGCTCTCAGTCCGTCTCCGCCACCTCGGCGTCACGGGTGTCGACGACGTCGTCCAGGAAACCTACCTCCGCATCGCCCCCTACCAGGCGCGCGGCGAGGTTCGACACCCCAAGTCCCTCCTCCTCCGGATCGCCACCAACCTCGTGGCCGAAGAGGGCCGACGCACTCAAAGACAACGTCGCCACGCCGCCACCGCGCCCCTCTGGACCGACGCCCCATCCCAGACCGAAGCCGTCCTTCTGAAGCAGTTGGTCCTGAAGCTTCCGCAACCCGAGCGAGATATTTTCATGCTCAGCCGCTTCGGAAGTTTGACAAACGAGCAGATCGCATCACGACTAGAGGTGTCGGTGAAGACCGTGGAGCGCCGCATTTCGCGGGCTCTGAAACAGGTCGATGCTCAACTCCGACGCTAGTCCAGGGGCTTCAATGCCGGCTGAGGTAAAGACACGAACGGTCGCCGACGACCAGGCGGCCATTTGGATTGCGCGGCTGGGCACGCGCACCATTTCGCTGGATACCATCCAGGAATTCGCCAGATGGCGCGAGGACCCTGCGAACGCTGAAGCCTATCGCCGTGCGGAGCAGTTGTGGTCGCGCACTAGCGAACTGGCCGACGATCCCGACATCCAGGCCGCGCTCGCGCAGGCTCAAAGTCGACGCCCCCGACGCTTCGGAGCCAAACAGATCGGCGGGATCGGCCTAACCGCGGCTCTGGCCGCCACGCTCGCGGCAGGCGTCTTCTTCTGGCAAGGCCGCGACACCTACGCCACCGGCGTTGGCGAGCAGCGGGTCTTGCAACTCGCTGACGGCTCACGCGTCCGCCTGGACACCGCCTCCAGGATGCGGGTCCGCTTTACCGAGGGAGAACGCCGCATCGAGCTTGCCGAGGGCCAGGCCCTGTTCGAGGTGGCGCACAATCCCGCCCGTCCTTTCGTGGTCATGACCACAGACGCGTCCGTGACGGCGGTCGGGACCGTCTTCGAAGTGCGCCGCGTGAGGTCAGAGACGCGGGTCGTTCTCGTGTCCGGCGCCGTCGATGTGGTGCAGGCCACCACAAAGGGCGCACCTCAAAGGCTGCTGCCGAACCAACAGACGGCGATCAAATCGGGCCAAGCCATGGTTTCCGCCGTGAACGCCGACACTGCGACGAGTTGGACCACCGGAGAACTGACCTTTGTGGACACGCCGTTGGCCGAGGCCGTCGCCGAGGTGAACCGCTACCTGGCCGCCCCCATTGTCCTGGACGCGCCCGCCGCCGCGAACACGCCGATCAACGGGGTCTTCCGCAGCGGAGACCGCACGGCCTTTGTTTCGGCCGCGGCGCACCTGTTCAATCTGAAGGCGATCCGAGAGGCTGACGGCAAGGTTCGATTGGTCAGCTCAAGGAATAATGCGCAGGGGTGAGGGTCAGCCCCCACCTAAACCGTCTCTTCCCCGACGCGCTGTTGCGTCGTGGGGGAAGACATCATGACCGCCTACCGTTCCAGCCTGTTCACGGGCGTCGCCATACTGGCCATATCCGGCGCCGCCCAGGCCCAGTCCCCGACGCCGGCTCAAATCAGCTTCTCCATTCCGGCCGGTTCTCTGGCAGCGGCGCTCAACGCCTATGCCAGTCAGGCCGGCCGCCAGCTGATGTTCACCTCCGACCAGGTCGCGGGCCGCCGGACCCCCGGCCTCAACGGACGAATGACCGCCGACGCCGCGCTCAGCCAGCTTCTCGTCGGCTCCGGTCTCGTCGCTGTTCCGTCGTCCAACGGCGCCTGGGTTCTTCAGCGCGGGTCCAGGGATGAACTCGCGGAGGCCGCGGTCGTCGACGACGTCGTCGTCACCGGCACCCTGCTGCGCGGCCCCGGCGACACCCCCTCCCCGGTCACGGTGATCCGGCGGGATGATCTCGACCGAACCGGCCGCGCCACCATCGCGGAAGCCCTCGCCGCCCTGCCCCAGAACTACGCCGGCAGCGGCACGCCGACGGCGGCTCTGGTGGGATCGGACCCGATGCAGAGCAATTCGGGCCTGGCGACCGGCGTGAACCTGCGCGGTCTCGGTCCGGACTCCACCCTGGTGCTGGTCAACGGCCGCCGCATGGCCGGCGCGGGCGGCCGGGGTGACTTTGCGGACGTCTCGGCCGTTCCTACCGCCGCCGTCGAACGCGTGGACGTCCTGCTCGACGGCGCCTCCGCCCTCTATGGCGCCGACGCCGTCGGCGGCGTGGTCAACATCATCCTTCGGCGGGACTTCGACGGTCAGGAAAGCCGCCTGCGTGTCGGCGCGTCGAAAGGCGGCGGCGAGTCCGTCATCGCCGCCCATACCATTGGCCGGACATGGTCTACCGGCCAGGCGCTTCTGTCCTACGAGTTCGAGCGCCAGAACGCCCTGAGCACCATGGATCGCCCCTACACAGCGACAGGTGACCTCAGACCCTTCGGTGGCACAGACCACCGGACCTATTACGGCGTCCCCGGCAATATCGTCCGCTTCGACAACGCTAGCAGCAGCTATGTGGTCACCCATGCTATCCGCCCGGGAGCCGGCGGCGTCGCAGTTTCAGCGGCGGATTTCGCAGCAGGCCAACAGAACTACGACAACACCAGGGTGGGGGCCGCTCTCGTTCCGGAGTTCGATCGGCACGCGGCCTATCTGTACGCCCGACAGACGGTCGGCGCGCACCTGGAGTTTACGGGTGATCTCCGCTTCAGCCAGCGCGAGTTCGAGACCGAGAGCATTACCCCGACCGCCATCGCTACTGTCACGACGGCAAACCCCCACTTCGTGTCTCCGACCGGCGCGACATCGCACAGCATCGCCTATTCCTTTGGTGAAGACCTGGGGACCTTGCGACGCTCCGGCCAGGCTAGAAGTCTCGGCGCCACCCTCGGTGCACGGGTCTTCCTACCCGCCGACTGGGAGGCCGAAGCCTTCCTGACCTATGGCTCCGAGCGGACCGTCGACGGGAGTCGCGGCATGATTCACTCCTCCAACCTTCAGGAAGCCCTGGGGAATACCGCGGACAACCCGGCGACCGCCTTCTCCGCGCCGCGCGACGGCTATCTCAACCTCTTTGGCTCCGGCGCGGCCAACTCTCGTACGGTCCTGGATTTCATCTCCAGCGGCTGGAACCGCTACACTGACGAAAGCGAAGTCGCCTCCGCCAACCTCATCGCCCAGGGCACGGCGTTCAAGCTGCCCGCTGGCGACGTGAAGGTCGCGGTCGGCGCCCAGTTCCGAACGGAGGCGCTGAAGAACAGCGGCGTCACCTTCACCTCCGGCCTCACCCCGCTCTCCACTCGATCCCCCGACAAGGAACGCAAGGTCACAGCCACCTTCATAGAGGTGCGCGCGCCGCTCATCGGTCCCGACCAGGCCATCCCCGGCGTGCAAAAACTCGAACTCTCCCTCGCAGGCCGCCTGGAGGACTATGACGACATAGGCTCCACCGCCAATCCCAAGATCGGTCTGACGTGGACCCCGGTCGATGACCTCAAGGTCCGCGCCAACTGGGGGACGTCCTTTCGCGCGCCGGCCATGACCGAACTGGCGCAGCGCCGCTACATTTCCGCGACCTTCGTCGCCGATACGGTCGGCCAGCAGGTCGCCCTGTTTGAAGGCGGCGGCAATCCGGACCTCAAGCCCGAAACGGCGGACACCTTCACCCTCGGCTTCGACTACCGCCCCAGGGACAGGTCATGGCGGTTTGGCGCCACCTGGTTCGACATAGCCTTCTCTGATCGGATCGGGCGCCCCGCGCTCGACAACCTCACCCAGGTCCTGCTGGATCCCAGTCTTGCGCCCTTCGTCCATCGGGTCGATCGGAACTCCGCCGCCGACCGGGCGGCCGTGGACGCCCTGATCAACAGCCCTGACTTCCTTCTGCCGGGGGTCCTCCCGGCCGACGCCTTCGGCGTCATCGTCGATGGGCGCTGGCTGAACACGGCGGCGGTAGAGGTGCGCGGCCTCGACGGCTACGCCGCCTACGATCTGGATGTGGCCGGCGGCGAGCTCACCCTGGAAGCCGCGGCCTCCTACATGATCGACTACAAGCGTCGCATCACCACGGCCGCGCCGACCGTCGACCTTGTCGACACCTACGGCTTTCCGGTCGATCTGCGCGGCACCGTCTCCGGTCGCTGGGTGCGAGACGATGTTTCACTCCGGGTAGCAGTGAACCATGTCGGCGGCTATCGCGACCTCCTGGAGTCCCGGATCGGCTCCTGGACGACGACGGACATGCAGGTCGGATGGACGCCATCTGGTTCATGGGGCGAAGGGCTCAGCCTGACAGCCTCGGTGCGGAATGTCTTCGATGCGGACCCGCCCTTCTATGACGCCATAACCGGCATAGGCTTCGACGCCGGGCAGGCCGATCCCCTGGGTCGGACCTTCGCGCTGCAACTGACCAAGCGCTGGTAGGTCCGTCATGCTTCGCATTGTGCTCGCCACCGCGAGCGCGGTCCTGATCTGCGGATCGGGACCGGCTCTCGCCACGCCCTTCACCCTTGAAGACATGCTGCGTATCGAACAGTTCGGGCAGGTGTCGCTGTCGCCTCATGAGACGACCGTCGCTTTCGAGCGGATCGGTCCAACCCTCGACGCCGGCCCCTATGAATATGACGCCCTGGACCTGGTGCTGCGCTCCCAAATTCTGGTCGCGCCATCCGACGGCCACACCGCGCCGCGCCCGCTCCTGCCTGAGATCGAGGGCAAGGGCCATGTCATCGGCGCCTGGTCGCCCGACGACCGCAGGCTGTTTATCTACCGCCTCAGGGACCGGACCTTCACGGCCGGGATCGCCGATACCGTCACCGGCGAGGTCCAATGGCTTTCCGGAACGCCGGAGAGCGCCATGTGGGGCCGAGCGGCCCAATGGCGCAACAACGACGACCTGATCATGATCCAGCGCGCCGACAGCGATCTCCCCCCGATGCTAAGGCAGGGTTTCCACGTCCAGGATCGGATGAACCAGCTATGGCGGTCTACCCGCGAGGGGCTGGAGCCCGGCCGCACCCTGATCGGCGGCGGCGCATTTCTGGGCCTGAACCCCAAACCGGCGGACTCCCGCCTGGTGTTGGTGTCCGCCAATAACGGACACCAACGGACCCTGGCGTCAGGCCGTTTCCACGATCTGGAAATCGCGCCTGGCGGAGACTTCGCCGCCGCCGTGAGGTTCGCAGGCGACCGTCCGTTCGATCCTGGAATCCCCTTCCTTCAGGGTGACTTCTCGGAGAGGCGGGAACTCACCCTCGCCGATCTTGAAAGCGGCGAGACCTGGGAACCCCTGCCAGGACAGGACATATCACCCCTGCTCCTGGCCTGGTCGCCCTCCGGCGATCGCCTTCTGGTCTGGGCGAGGCAGGACGGCGAGCCCTGGTCGGACGGCAGATTGATGCAGATCGATCCGAAACGGAAAACCGCCACCCCGACGACGCTCGGCGGCTTCAAACCGGCGCGGGTCGAGACGGGATTACGTACCGAGGTCGTCAGCGCAGACTGGCTTGGCGAAACTCCGATCCTCTACGCTCAGAACGGCGAACGGCGCGATTGGGTCGCCTTTTCCGATGCTGGCCCGCAGGTGCTCACCGCCGATCTGACCTCGCCTTCCGTCTCCCTTGTCGCGGTTTCCGGACACTGCCTTGTGGTGCAATCCGGCCTCGAGGCCTGGTCCGTCGATCAAAAGGGAAACGCAGAACACCTGGGAAGGGCGGTCCGCACCCGGCCGAGCGTCACATCGGCCCTGGTCAGCCAGGGGCAGCGTTTCTCCTTCAACAGCCCGCCACGACGGGACTGGACGCTGACGGGTGATGGCGATGAGATATGGCGCGTCGATACGGCCTCAGGCGCCACGATCGGCGCCAGGATGAAGATGTCTCCTCGGATCCTAGCGGCGGGAGAACGGCGCGCCGTCATCGCGACCCGGGATGACCACAACCACGATGCGCTCGCCCTCGACGGCGAACCGCCGATGATCCGATTGAACGACCGGCTCTCCGAAGTCGCCTTCGCCCGCGCAGAGGCGGTGACCCACCAAGCTCCGGACGGCAGCCCTCTCGTGAGTTGGCTCTATCGCCCGCTCAAGACGGGCGATCACAAGCCCGCCCTGATCGTCATTCCCTATCCCGGCAGCCCCGCCTATGCGCCGGCCTGGGCGGACGATAACGTAATCACCAACGCTCAACTGATGACGGCCGCCGGCTATGCGGTGCTGATCCCCAGCCTCCCGAGGCCAGACCGGCGCGGCGAACCCGCCATCGGCATGGCGGACGACATCTTGGGGGCGGTTGACGCGGCGGCCGCCCTCGGTGCTTTCGACCCGGACCGGATCGTACTGTGGGGGCACAGTTTCGGCGCCTTTGCAGCCGTCGCCGCTGCGACCCAATCCGACCGCTTCTCCGCCGTCATCGCTGCGAACGGCCCCTATAATCTGCTCAGCGCCTGGGGGCAGTTTTCTCTAAAGCCATCCCTTGCCCCGGAGGACGGACTGCCGGTTCGATCTCGAGCAGGCTGGGTCGAGACCGGCCAGGGAGGACTTGGGTCGCCGCCTTTCGCGGATACGGATCGCTATGTTCGCAATAGCCCTGTCCTCGCCGCAGACCGCATCACGGCACCTGTGCTGCTGTTCACGGCCGATCGGGACTATGTGCCGCCGGGTCAGGCCGAGGAACTATTTTCGGCTCTCTACCGGCAGCAGAAGGATGTGGTCCTCGTCACCTATAGGGGCGAAGGCCACGTCCTCTCCAGCCCGGCGAACATTCGCGACTTCTATGAAACCGTGTGGGCATGGTTGGACGAGGTTCTGAAGCGGGAGGCTCCACCCGCAGGCTCGTCGAAATGACGGGACCATTGAGAGTTCTGTCTACGACCTGACCGAGGCCGCCCGGACTCTTGCCCCCTTCGCTTGAGCCTGGGCGGTTAGCGGCCAACCTCATCAACCACCCGCTTTTCTCCCCTTCCGCATAACCAGCTGCCGAACCTGAACACGACAGCAGCCCGAGCCCCGTGACGCCTATGACGACGAGGTAGGTATTTTTGGCGCCCTACTGGTCTGGTCTTGCTGTTCCCTACCTGGGTCGCCAGCCTGCCGCTTAAGTAGCGTGACGTTAAGCATCGCATTTGGCGTAATGATCGTAAGCATACCTAGTCAGGTAGGTCATGACGGCACCCCACCCGGCCAACCCGAGAACCTTGTTCGTCAGGCTGCGCATCCATAGGTTGGTCGGGAAGGAGTTCCCCATGACCACGCCCCCGTCACCCACCGTCGTGCCGTTCCCCTCTCTCACCCCTGCCAAGCCCGTCGCTTCACAGGACAAGATTTGGGGCAAGGCTGTCATTGCCAATGGCTACGCTGGCATTCCGTCGATCCTTATCCAGGCGCAATCACGCCTCGGCCTGACCCCAATGCAGTTCAACATCCTGGTCCAACTGCTGGACTACTACCGCGACCCGAGCCGGGCGCCCTTTCCCTCTAGGGCGGAGCTGGGTCGACGCATCGGCGTGAAGCCCAAGACGATCCAAACCAACATGCGTCAGCTGGAACAGGCTGGTCTCGTTCGTCGAGAGATGCGCAAAACTGCGGCCGGCGACTGGGGCTCGAACCTCTATCACCTGGACGGACTGATCGATCGAGTCCGCAAGCTGGAGCCGGAGTTTAGCCAGGCGCGTAAAGAACGGGAAACAGCCCGGCTCCGCGTCACCACCCCGGTGGGGCGTCGGCAGCCGTAGAAACTTGAGGCTGAAATTGATTTACCCCGGGGGCATGCTTTGCAGCAGAGGCGATCCCAGGGTGTACGCGAGTAGAGATAATCCATGACCCAACCCGTTGCAAGGGCGACCGTAGATGCGGTGGAGGCGGCGCTCTCCCTCGAACGCTTCGCCCGTTATGTCGCGTGGGCGGAGGGTGACCGCGAACACGCGGTAGCCCTCTACACCCTGAACACCCGGGTTTCCGAAGCTCTCTATGTGCCCCTTCAGGCCCTGGAGGTGGCGCTGCGCAACCGCATCCACACCGTCATGGTCCAGACCCACGGCTCGGGCTGGTTCCAGCCCGAAGCGGGTCATGTCACCGACCGCCAGGCTGAACAGGTGCGCACGGCAATCGCGGAACTGACCGATGGAGGCAAGCCGATCGAAGATGGCCGAGTTGTCGCCGCCCTGACCTTCAGCTTCTGGACCTCCATGTTCGGGCGTGAGCAGGACGATCTATGGAAGCGGAGCCTCCACCGGATCGCGACACGCGATGGGCGTTTTCTGGCGCGCAAGGACTTCACCACCCGGCTGACGCAGGTTCGGCTGCTCAGGAACCGGATCGCCCACCACGAACCCATACTCTACTGGAACCTGCCGAAGCTGCATCGGGCCATGCTCGAGATAACGCGTTGGCTGTCACCTGCGATGGACGACTGGCGCGACACGATCGACCGCTTCCCCGACGTGCATCCATCGGAACGCCTCATCCTGCCCCGCCCGGGAAAGGATGAGGCATGACCGACAAGACATTACCCTGCGTGCAGTCGCGGCCGCGATTTAATTAGCCGGCCTTCGGCTTACGGCCCGACTTGCCCTTGGGAGCCGGCTTGGCCGCCTGACGTCCACCGGCGCCGAGCCCCATCGCCTTGGCGAGGTCGGAACGCGCCTTGGCGTAGTCAGGATGAACCATCGGGAAATCGGCGGGAAGGCCAAATGCCTCGCGATAGGATTGCGGCGTGTGGCCGTGAATCGAGAGGTGGCGCTTCATCGATTTGAACGGCTTCTGCGTGATCAGGCTGATGATGCCGCCAGGCGTGATGAGCTTGCGGGCTTGCGCAGCCGTCAGCCGTTGAACTGGTTCGACCTCTTCCACGGGCTCCGAACCCGTCGAACCCAGGGCGGCATGGATTGAGGTGATCAGGGCGGGAAGCGATGCGGCGTCGATCTTGTTGTTGGTCACAAAGGCCGCGACGATGTCAGCGGTCATGTCGAGAAGATCCCGGTCGGGCGTCATGGCGTCGTCCAAGTTAGCGCTCCACATAAAAGGTCACGCTTTGGATATCCTGTTACGCCGCCGTCTGACAGGCCCACAGGCCAATACTTGAGGCCTGGAACCAGGGCGTTCAATCTGGTCTCAGCGCAGCCAGGCCTTGGTCCAGCTCTCGACCAGAGCCAGCATCATCAGTTCCAGGTAGCCGCCCCGCCAGATCAGGTGCTCGACCTGGAGCGCGGCCTCGACCTGATCGCGATCAATCAGACCCTGACAGGCAAGATGTCCCTCGAGGAGATGCGGACGCAGGCGGTCGATGTTCGCGGCGACGACACGGCCGTAATAGCCGCCGAGTTCGGCCTTGGACCGGCGATGGACCAGGGCCTGCGGCAGTCGGTCAGCGAAAGCTTCACGGGCCAGAAGACGATCATGCCCACCCTTAGTCAGCGCATATGACGGGGTGGCCAGAACCGCTTCCATGACGGGCTGGCTGAGCGCCGGATGCAGCAGTTCCGCTCTCTCGCTTCGCCGTGAGGGGCTATGCAGGCCGAGGTTGCTCGCGAAGCCGACAATCTGCTGTCGTTTGCCCGGGCCGACGCCGTCCATGTCGACAAGCCAGGGATGAGGCGGCATTTCGGCGCCGCGGATGTCCGGGTGCAGGAGGGCGTTTGCGGACGGCGAATACTCACGTGGCCGTCGTGCCGAGGCGAGCGCCGCTCGCATATTACGCCATGCTGACCGCCGCATCCGCCGAGCGAGCACAGGCGCGGTTCGGCCGAACAAGGCGGCCCAACCTCGATCGCGCAACTCGTCGGCGAGAATGCCGGAGGTGGCCGTCTGCAGAAAGGCGACATCCCCGCCCTTGCCGGTAAGCACGCCCTCCACGCCATGCGCCTCGCATAGGTCCGCCTGCAGCGCGTCATAGGCCGCGTCCAGGCGATTGAGACTGGGCCGGAACGAGCGGGGGTGTTCAAGCGCCAGCCCTTTGGCCAGGTCGCGGGCGGATCGGGATAGGATTGTCAGTGGCACGCCCAGGGCCTCGGCCACCGCCGTGGCGTAGGCGCGCTCATCAGATTCCGGAAAGGGCCCATGGGTGTTGAGCCAGAGGACCTTTTCGTCGAACGCGCTGGCTCGAAGACTGGCGGCCATGATGGCAGAATCCAGCCCTCCGGAGACCTCGACCAGTAGGGAAGAGCGTTGACGGGTCAGGCCCGCGACCGCCGCGTCGACCGTCTCGCGAAGGTCGTCTGTCGTCATCGACGTCGATCGCCGAGCCGCTTGCAGTGGCGACCATACCGTCCGGTTTCGACCATCCGGCAGATGAAGTGCGCCGGGATAGACCGTCTTCCAGCCCTGAAGGAGATCGGCGGTCGACAGGGTGATCGAGTCCCGCAAGACATTGGCGACCGCACCCCATGAAAGACCGGAGTGCTCATGGCCGTCGACCAGCCAGTCAGGCGTATCGCTCGCGATCAACCACGCCGATCTGCGTCGCGAGACGACGCAGTCTATCGCCCCGGACGGGTCCCGAAAAACGCCGGACAGACGACCGTGGGGCGTCAGGAACACGGCCACGTATCGGCCCCAGACCTTCCGCGTCAGGTCCACACAGGCGTCGTCGATGTTGTCTACGCGACTGTCCACCGGCGCCGCTCCACCGACGGTCTCACCAATCAGGACGACTTCGCCGATGGCCAGCGACTGGCGTGTAACCGAGGCCCTTTCCGCGGCGATCCAGAAGGATGGTCCTACCTCGGTGATGGTCCAGCCCCGCTGCCGAGCGGCTTCCTTCATCGACCGGCAGGCCCCGGTATCGGCCTCCGCCCCGAGCACGGCGACAAAGCGGCTCATGCGCCGACCGCCATGATGGGCGTGTAGAGGGCGACCCGATCCACATCATCATCCAGAAGCACGTCGCCGACCTGCAGCCAGCAATGGGCGGAGAAGGGCCAGGTCCTGACCCCGAAAACCCAGGTGGCGCCGCGCCCGCGTGACGCCAGAAACGCGCGCAACAGATAGGCTCGAAAGAGGCACTGCCCCTGCCCCGGAACCCAGGGCATCCAGTGATCGAACAGGCGGGCGTCCGCCATGGCTTCGGCGGTCTGGTCATGACGCAGAGTCAGGTTCGGGGATCGCGCGATGAGTTCCTTCAAGGGGCGTCCGTGGATACGCCAGGCCTCCCGCGCCATGATCGTCGCCAAGGTCACGCCTGCCATACTGCCGGAACCAGGTCCCTCGTAGCATCTCGACGTTCGAACGGCCGGCGGCAGGGCGGGCCCGGGCGGGCAGGAAGCGGCCGTTTGGAAAAGCCCTGTCTCGAGAAGACCATCCGCGATCACCGCGTTCGAGGCCGTCCATTGGCCGTCGCCGGCGTCGATCAGATGCCGCCCCAAACCTGGGAGGCAAAAGTAGGCATCATTCTCGAGATCGAGGGCGACCAGGTCGTCTTCGATCGAGGCCACATGGATGGAGGGGGCGGGCGAAATCACGGTTGCGGAGAGGCGATGGCCGTCGGCCCAAGCCGACGGCCCCCGACCTCAGCCCTGCGGCTTGATGCGGGTGAAGTCGATTTCCAGGACACCCTCAAGTTCGCCGCCCCGGGTCAGGGTGCGAGCCTCGCCGAGGCGGATGAGGCGGATCGTTTTGGTGGGGGTCATCTCAGTCTCTCCTCTCTGGATCGCCGCAAAACGCGGCTTCATCAGGAGGCGACTCCGGGCGGATAGCAGCAAGCTATATTGCCGTATATTTCCCTTGCCCAAAGGAAGCAGGCGCCGGCTTGACGCCGACGCCTGCTGGGTCGTTCAGGCCATGCGGATATAGGTGCCGTCCAGTTCCAGGACGCCGACATGCCATTGGCCACGCGTGAGAGTACGGGCCTCGCCCAGACGAACCAGGCGAACGCAGATTGAGGTTTGCATCACAGTCTCCTTGGTCGGCCGCAGGATTGCGGCCTCTCCATGGACGGCCGCCCGCGACGCCGTGGCAAACTATATCTCGGTATATTCAGCGACCCGGCTTGGGGCGCGCGCGCCGAAGTTGTTCCTCCGCAGCCTTGAGCCAGTCGACCTCCTCGCTGCCAGCGCTCTTGTCGACCAGTTCGCGCACCAGGGCGTTCACCGCGTTGACAATCGTGCGGACATCCAGAGTAGCGAGCTTGTCACCCGACTGCTGGTTCAACTGCTGCATGCCCATCATCACAATGCTCATGAGCTTGTTAGAACTGCAGCGGAGCGCAAAATCAGGTGTCCCGATCGACAGCGACGCGAAGATGGCGTCGGGATCGGCATTCACGAAATAGCAAAAGCGGTAAATGTAATCGACATTCAGGCGGCTTCGCCCTGCCTCGAAATCTTGATAGGTGCGCAAGACGAGGTTCATTCCGGCGGCCGTCTCCGATGAGGAAAGGCCGCGCAGGCGTCGAATACCGCGGATCGTAGCCGAGAGCACCGCGCTGTCGCTTTCAAGCTCCGATTGGTCCGGTGGCGTCATTTCACAACCTCCCCGCGACAGGTGTGAGCGGCTAATGCCGTTCAATCAACAGAAGTCAGCGTTTCTGGACGCGCTAAGAGAGCCTCGCGCGAAAAAGTCGCGCGCCCGCGCGGGCTTTTCATCCGGGCGCGAACATATGTCGCATTCAGCCCCCCGTCGCTTTCAACTGAGGCAAGAAGTCTTGAATCTGATGATTCGAAGCAACGGAGTCATCGGATGGCGCGCAATCGCGATCCTTTCGCCAGCGCCTTGCGCACGCTCAGGGAGCGCGCGATCGCCGGCGCCTTCTCGCCCGGCAAGCCCATCATCATTCTCGATGAAGCCCAATCCCTCGGACTGTCCACGACACCCATTCGCGAAGCTCTGGCCTGGCTCGGGGGAGAGGGCCTGATCGAGCGCGCGCCCGCCGGCGGCTATGCCGGACTAAGTCTCGACCCTGCCGGCCTGGCCGGCCGATACAGGTTGCGGCTCCACTGTCTGGAAAAGGGGTTGGAGGGCGCCGTGCCTGGCATCAACGTCACGCCCCATGCGGACCCGACGCGGCTCTTTCGCCATATCGTCGCCGCCGCGGCAGATCCCGCTTTGGTGGCCGTCTATGATCGCGTCCAGGCGACGATTGAACGGTTCGCACGGGCGGAAGCGCGCTTGCTCGGCGACATGCCGTCAGCCCTGGAAACCGTCGCCGACCTGCTGGCCAACGGACAGGAGCCGCAAGCGGCGGAGCGGCTTCGCGACTTTCACGAGCGGCGCATCAGCGCCGCCCCCCTGTTGACCGAGGCGGAACAGGTTCAGGCGGGCGCCGGGTGAAACCGGGATCGGCCCCGAGGCTGGACCTCACCTCCCTGAGGTGGTCCCTCGCCGTGGCCAGCGCAGGCGGCTTTCGTAAGGCGGCTGACGCCCTCGGCGTCGAACAGTCCGCCCTCAGCCGGCGCGTCAGGGGGCTGGAGGACGAAATCGGCGTCTCCCTGTTTCATCGCAATCCGGGCGGCGCGACCCCCACCTTTGCAGGCGTCTCCTTCATCAGGGGCGTGGAGCACGCGCTCGACCTGCTGGGCGATACGGTCACTGAGGCCCGCGAGGCGGGCGAAGGTCGCCTGGGCCGGCTGAAGATCGGCCTGACCCCGTCCTTCCTTTCCGAAGCCCTGTTCGGACTTCTGCACCGATTTCGGGGCGCCCACCCCCACGTCCAGATCGAGATGGTGTCCGGCGAGGCGAGCGATCACCTCTCGGCCGTTGCGGATCGCAGACTGGACATCGCCGTCCTGCCCGGAGGCATGACCGTCACCGGCCTCGACGTATCCGAACTCTGGCGCGAGACGCTCCATGTCGTTCTTCCCGCAAGCCATCCGCTCGCTCTGGAACAGACGGTCGATCTGCAGTCCCTCAACGGCGACCCGTTACTGATCAGCGAAGGGGATCTCGGCGCCGATGTACTCGCCCAGACCCGCCTGCCCGCATCGGTCAGGCTCAAAACCGTGAGTGCAGGCCTCCCGATCGTGCTGGCTCAGGTTGAACTGGGTCTGGGCCTTGCGCTCATCACCGCGGGCGCCCTTGACCATGCAGGCCTGCCGGGCAGTCTGGTCCACCGACCGCTCCACGCCGGCGAAGGTTTGAGCGTCAGCTTCGCCGCAGCCTGGTATCACCAGAACGATAATCCGGCGCTGCGCCGCTTTGTGAGTTCAGCACGAGCCTTGCGTTGAACTCGAGCGAAACGGCGCCTGGCGCCGATCTAGCGGGCGACCTGCTGGCGTGTTTTTGCTGCGACGAATGATCGGTCGGTCGCCATGAACCGGTTCAGCTTGGGCCCAATCAGTTGCGCTGGAGCATAGGCTCGCTCTCTGTCGCCTGACAGGACCTCGGCATAGAGAACCAGGTCGCGGTGGATATCTGCGGGCAGTTCAATCGTCATCTTGACTGGCGTGTCGTCCTGCAGGCCGGCGAGCTTGAGCGCGGACATGGATCACTCTCCATAGGGTTGAAGATCGAGATCGTGGGTAAGGATGATCCGAAAGGCGAAACCCGGTCGGATGGTCAGCCTTGGCGGAATGGAGAGCCCGCGCTCGACCAGGCCTCGCCCCAGAGCGTCCACGCCGTCGCTCGTTCCGTCGCGGATCGCCCGCGCGAGCCGATCGGCCTCATCCACCTCCACCGCCGCGCTGCTGACAGCCAGCAGCGTCGTCAGCGCCGCCGATCTCAACCGCTCCCCCCAGCGCTGGTCCGTGCGATCCTCCAAGCCCGCATAGCCCTGGGGATCCGACGCCATCTGATCTTCGAGAAGGATCGATCGCCCGCTCGGAAGGATGATGCGGGTCCACACCACCTGCATTCGTGACTGGCCCTGGGCGACCTGAGCCGTGTGTGTGCCGATCAGCCGCGAGCCCTTGGGTACAAGCAGCGTGCGACCGGTCCGCGTATCATGGACGTCGGCCGTGATCTGACCGAGCACCGGACCGGCAAGGTCGGACCGGATACCTGTCACCAGGCTGGCTTCGATGACGGCGCCGGCGAGCAGGGTCCCGCCCGAGGTCGCGGCGGATGCGGCAGCGGCATGGCCTCCCGCAAGCAGTCCGGTCGAAACCGGCAGGCCTTCAGAGACGGGCGCGCCGCTCTGGATCAAGAGCAGCTTGGATGTGCGGGCCGCATCCGCTTCGGCGCGACGACGCTCGAGTTCAGCCTGGCGGGCGTCTGCCTCGCGCGATTGCGAGCCCGGTCCAGCAGGCGAACCGACAGGGGCCGCCTCGGCCTCTGCGGCGTTGCGCGCATTGAGAATGGGCCTGCCGAGATCACCCGGAAGCGGCGGCCCCAGTCGGGGCGCCGCGTAGTCGCCGGGGAGCGCGCG
>NZ_DAMCNG010000019.1:3641-25836 GCF_032107865.1 Brevundimonas sp. | reverse complement strand
GCGGCCTGAGCGCCGCATGACCGACCCGTCCATGGGCCAGGCTCCGCCCGACCGGCGCCAGTGGGGCCGCTGGTTCGGTCGGCCCGGCCGTTCGCTGACGCGGCGGCTGATCTGGTTGGCGGCCGCGTGGATCCTGATCGCCCTGGCGGCGGCGGCCCTAGTGCTGACCGCCGTGTTTCAGGAATCCGCCCTGCGCCGCCTGGGCAACATCCTGGGCGACACCATCGATGAGGCGGTGGTGGCCGCCACCATCACGCCCGAAGGCGAAGTCTTCATCGGCGAGATTCAGGACGCTCGCACCCAGCGCCTGCTGTCCGGCAAATACTGGATGGTGGCCGAGCCGACGCCGACAGGCGGGATGCAGGTGCTGGCGCACTCGGCCTCACTGGGCGAGGCGGAGCTGGAGCATGGTCCCGATCTGACCAACCGCCTGCGCTCCGCCTTCGGCCAGACCATCAGCTACAACGCCGAGGACGGCCCCAAGGGCGAGCCCCTGCGCATCGCCGCCAGCATGAAGCAGCTTCCCGGCCGCGACCGGCCGGTGATCTTCTTCGCCGGGATCGACCGTTCGGACGTCGACGCCGACACCCGCCAGTTCGCCACCGTCACCTGGATCGCCATGCTGCTGCTGGGGGCGGGACTGGTGACGGCGGTCTTCATCCAGGTGCAGGTGGGCCTGCGCCCGCTCTATGATCTGGGCGACGAGATTTCCGACGTGCGCCAGGGTCGGTCGCATCGGGTCGAGGGCGTCTATCCGGTCGAGATCCAGCCCCTGGCCGAACAGGTCAACCGCCTGCTGGCCCACAACCAAGAGACGGTGGAGCGTCAGCGCACCCACGTCGGCAACCTGGCCCACGCCCTGAAGACCCCTCTGGCCGTGATGCTGGCCGAGGCGGGAGCGCGCGAGGGGCCGTTGCCGGACCTGATCCGCCGTCAGACCAAGGTGATGCAGGACCAGGTCGACCACCACCTGCGCCGCGCCCGCGCCGCCGCCCGCGCCGCCCACGGCCTGGGCGAGCGCACCGCCGTGGCCGAGGTGCTGGACGAGATGGCCGTCATGCTGGAGCGGGTGTTTGAGACCAAGGGCGTCGAGATCGACTGGCGCGCCCCCGACGACCTGGCCTTCCTGGGCGAGCGCCAGGATCTGCAGGAGATCTTCGGCAATCTGATCGAGAACGCCGCCAAATGGTGCAAGCGCCGCGTCCGCATCTCGGCCGGGCCGTCAACGCCGGGCCAGATGATCGCCGTGGTCGAGGACGATGGCCCCGGCCTGCCCGCCGACCAGCGCGATACGGCCTTGAAACGCGGCACGCGCATGGACGAGGACACGCCGGGCACAGGCCTGGGTCTGTCGATCGTCGACGAACTGACCCGCGCCTACGGCGGCCGCGTCACCTTGGCCGACAGCAGCATGGGCGGCCTGAAGGTCGTGCTGGAACTGCCCGCAGCGGAGGGGTGAGGGCGGCGGGAACGGAAGCGGACTTCCGTTCCCTCATACAAGCTCATGCGGAATTCCCGCAGGACGCCATGGAGATCAACGTCAGCGGTTCTTTTGTTACCGTCAGGCCAGCGGTTCCAGCCATGTGCGTTGGCCGGTGTGATCGACCAGAACGCGCATCTGCTTCAGCACCGGCATGCCGACATTGGGGTGTCCGCCCTCGTTGAAGACGACCATCGGGGACTGAAGGACGACCGAGCCGATCCGGACTTCGCCCACGACCTGGGCCTGATAGGCGGCCTGCTGTCCCCCGGCGGAATAGGTGGTGCCGAACCGTACCGGCGGCGTTTTCAGCGGCAGGCGCTCGGCCATCGACAGCGGCAGGGTGAGCGGCGAGTCGTTTCCGGTGTCCACCAGGGCGGAAATCTCGACGCCGGGCAGCGCCACCATCACGGCCGGCAGGTCGCCCAGGTGAGGAACCGGGGGCGTCGAGGGTCGGTTCTCGGCGGTGTCGGGCAGGATGCGGATACGGCCGTGGGCGAAGTCGATCTCCGTCAGGCGGCCGGGAAAGCTGTTCGGACCGATAATCCCCACCGAATCCCGCGCCTTGTAGTCTATGACGGTGGCCGGACCGTCCGCGATCGCCACCCCGGCGACCTTCAGGTCGGTGATCCGGGTGGTGAAGCCGGGAATGGGTCGGCCCGTGGCCCCGTCTACCGACCTGGACGGGCCGACCTCGGGCAGGCCGATCTGTTCGGCGTAGGCGATGTCGACGATATTGCCGTTGGTCCCGGTGTCGAACACCAGGGGCACGGGGACGGCGTCGCCGAAGCGGGCGACTACGATGCTGCGGTTATGGGTGCTGAACAAGGGGAAGGTCGGAATGGCGGGGGCGGCGGGCGCCTGGGCCGTGGCGACTGGGGCGACGCCGCAGGCCAGGGCGAAAGACAAGGCGGCGACGGCGCGGCGACGAGAGCGGGGCATGGGAGGCGTCCTGGAAAAAATGACTAATAGTACGATTAGGACTATTGAAGCGCGCGAGGTCAAATGAACAATCGGCAAGACTCCCTCACCGAGCTGGAAGGCGCCATCCTGTCGGAGGTCCACCATCGTGGCCGGTCGACCGCATTCCAGGTGCGCAAGGCCTTTCAGGTCTCGCCGTCGCTGGAGTGGAGCGGCAGCGCAGGCGCCGTCTATCCCGCTATCGCCAGGCTGACCGCGTCGGGGCTGATCCGTTCCGAGAAAACGGACGCGGGCCGCAAGACCAGCCTGCTGAGCCTGACGGCGGAGGGGGAGATGCGTCTGAACAACTGGATCTGCGATCCCGCACGGGCCGCGAGCGTGGGGCTGGATCCCTTCCGCCTGCGCGCGGGCATGTGGAGCGCCTTGCCCGCTTCGACACGCCGCGCCGCCTTCGACGCCTTGCTATGCCACATCGAGAAGGAAATCGAAGAGTTAAGGGCCAGACTGACAGACCTGGACGCCGTGGAGCGCGAACGGATCGAGCTGGCGATCCTGTTGCAACAGGCTCGGCTCGACTGGCTGAAGCTGCGTATGCCGGATGTTTCCCAATGAACGTCTGCAAAGGGTCGAAAGCCGACCTTTCCGACGCTCCAAATTGACCCCTCCGTGCTTCGATGCCAGACCCCGGCTGTTCGTCACGCTTGGAGTTCGCCCATGACCCGCACCCTGTATGGCATCAAGGCCTGCGACACGATGAAGAAGGCGCGCGTCTGGCTGGATCAGAACAGCGTGGCCTATGATTTTCATGACTACAAGGCCGCCGGCGCGGATCGCGCAGATGTGGAGCGCTGGGTCGCCGAGCATGGTTGGGAGAAGGTGCTGAACCGGGCGGGCACGACCTTCCGCAAGCTGTCGGACGCCGACAAGGCCGACATTGATGCGGCCAAGGCGGTGGACCTGATGCTGGCCCAGCCGTCGATGATCAAGCGGCCGGTGCTGGATCTGGGCGACGGGCGGACGCTGTTGGGTTTCAAGCCCGACGTGTACGCCGCCGCCCTGGAGGGCTGAGGCTTAGTCCTCGACGGCGGTGGTCGGGCGGTCGTGGCCGTCGGCGCGTTCGGTGACCCACTGGCCCGCGGCGTCTTCATATTCGATCCAGGAGGTGCGGTCCGGCACGCGCTGCTCGCGCGCCGCAGCCGTGGCCGCCGCCAGCGCCGTCGCATGGTTGGGGAAGGTCTCGGAATAGCTGTCGCCGAGCTTGTAGGCCCAGCCGCCGTCGTGCTGGACGATACGATAGGTGATGTTCATGCGCGTCTCCGAAGGGTTCGGCGGCACCGTTGAACGCCGCTTCGGGCGTGTCGAGTCACGCTGTGGTGACGCATTACGAAGAGTTCATGCGCGCAACTGCATCCATAGGCGATCATCGCCGCCTCTTGTGATCAGAAGGCCGCCGCATCAGGCTCGGCCGAACAGGGGTCAAACTCATGGATGAAGTCCTCATTCCGCTGGCGTTCTTTGCAATGATCGCAGGCATCGTTCTTGTGCCGACGTGGCTCAAGAGCCGCGAACGGCGCGAGATGCAGGCTACGCTGCGAGCCTCGATCGAGAAGGGGCAGTCCCTGCCGCCGGAAGTGATCGAAGCCATCAGCAAGGATAATGCGAAGCCGGTCGCAACGGCGGCGCGCGATCTGCGGGCGGGGGTGATCCTGCTGTCGGTCGCAATCGGCATCGCCTTGCTGGGCTATGCCGTCAGCTTCGCCGACTTTGACGCCTTCTATCCCATCGTCGGGGGCGCCGCGATCCCAGGTATGATCGGCTTGGCCTTCATCATCCTGAGCTTCTTCAACAAGAACAAAGGCTGAGGCGGGCCGGAGCAGGGAAGCCGTCATGGCCCAAGCCTTACGTGATCTGCACGACGTCGAGCTGGCCGGGCTTGCGGCCGGCGGCGGCCGCCGAGAGTTCGGCGAGCTGGTCCGTCGGCACGGCTCGGCGGTGCGGGGCCTGCTGCGCCGCATGGGCGCCCAGCCGGCCCTGGCCGACGATGTGGCCCAGGACGCCTTTCTTCTGGCGTTCGAGAAATGCGCCGAGTTCCGGGGCGAGGGCACCTTCGCCGCCTGGATCAAGCGTATCGCCGCCCGCATGTACTTGAAGCGCATCTCGAAGGAGGCGCGCTATGTGGCGGAAAGCGAAACGGAAAACGTCGCGCCCGCCGTCGACAGCATCGGCCGCGTCGATCTGGACGAGGCCTTGAAGGGGCTCAGCGAGGTCGAACGCCTGTGCGTCTCCCTGTGTCATGGCGCGGGGCTGTCGCACCCGGAAATCGCCGCGGCCATGAATTTGCCGCTTGGAACGGTGAAATCTCATGTCAAGCGTGGTCTGGATAAACTTCGGGCCCGGCTCCAGCCGGGGCCGGTTGCAATCGGGAGCGCATCCCATGTCGGCTGACGAATTCGATCCCATGATCGAGCGCCTGTTCGCTCAGGCCCCGAACTTCCCCGATTCGGTCTTCTTTGAAGCGGACGTGGCCGCGCGGCTGAACAAGGCCTCGCGCGTGCGGTCCATCGCCCTGTCGGCGGCGGGGCTGATCGGCGGGCTGATCGCGGTGCGTGAACTGCTGGGCGTCAACTTACATCTGGGGCCGGACGGCTTCACCGCCCAGGCGGGCGGGGGCGGGCTTGATTCGGCCGGCTCCCAGGCTGGGATGCAGGGCGGACTGGCGGTTCAGGCCCTGCTGGAAAGGAGCGGGCTGGGGGATGCGGCCCTTAGCGCCATGGGCTCCATGGGCGGGATGCAGATGTTCTGGGCCGCGGCCGGGGTGCTGGTCGCCCTGCTGGCGGCGGGCGTGGTGAAGCTGTCGCAACAGATCTGAGCGCCGTTTTCCCGCCCCAGTCCCGGCTTAGGGCTGGAAAAAGCCGTTTCGCGCCCAACGCCTGCGTTGCGGCCGTGACGCCGAACCTCTAGGGTCGCGGCGTTTTTATGATCGGCCTTGGCTGCATTTTTGGGGCGACGTTTCGTGGTTGATGTCTTCGAGCAGGTCGAGGAGGAGCTTCGCTCCGAGCGCTATAAGCGTATGGCCCGTACGTGGCTGCCCATTCTGGGCGGTCTGCTGGCGGTCGCCCTGGTCGCTGCGCTGGCCTGGTGGGGCTGGCAGTCCTATGTGAGTTCGCAGGCCGACAAGGCCTCAACAGCCTATGAGCAGGGTGTTCAGGCGCTGCAGGCGGGCAAGCCCGCTGAAGCCAAGACCGCCTTCGCCGAGTCGGCCAAGGCCGGCGGCGGCTATAAGGCCCTGGCTCTGATGCAGCAGGCGGGCCTGGCCCAGGCCGAGAACAAGACGGCTGACGCCGTGGCCCTGCTGGATGAAGCCGCCAAGGCCGCCAAGGATCCGATTCTGTCCGATATCGCCGCCCTGAAGGCGGTCTTCCTGGTCATGGACACGGCCTCGCTGGAAGACGTGCAGAAGCGTCTGGAGCCGCTGACCGGCGACAAGCGCCCGATGCAGGCCTTCGCCCAGGAAGCCCTGGCCATGGCCCAGCTGCAGCATGGCAAGACCGCCGAGGCACGTCAGACCTTCGTGCAACTGCAACTCGGTCAGGACGTGCCGGACCCGGTGCGCCAGCGCGCCCAGGCCGCCGTTCAGGCGGTCGACACCGGTACGGCCGCCAACCTGGCCGCCATCGTCAAGGCCGCCGCTGCGCTGCCGACGCCGGCTCCGGGCCAGACGGCTCCGGCCGAGGCTGCGGCCCCGGCTCAAGCGCCGGCCTCGACGCCTGCTCCCTGATTTGACTCCCTCGGGACGCCAACCAATGACCAAAACCCTTAAAGTCGCCCTGTTGAGCGGTCTGGCCCTGACCGTCGCGTCGTGCGGCACGGTCCGCAACGCCCTGCCGTTCGGCCTGGGCGGAGACAAGGAGCCGGTTGCGACGGCGACCGAGGGGCAGCGTGTCTCCATCCTGGAGTTCGAGCAGCAGCTCGCGCCTTCGGCGGTCCTGCCGGGTCCGCAGGCGGTCACCGCCTGGAGCCAGCCCGGCGGCAACGCCGAGAACGCGGTCGAGCATGTGATCGCCGCGCCTGAGTTCACTGTCGCCTGGCGCCGCGACATCGGCGTCGGCTCGGCGAATGATCGCCAGGTCATGTCCCCGGTGGTGGCCGAGGACGGCAAGCTCTTCGTGCTGGACGGCGAAGCGGGCGTGACCGCCGTGGACGCCGGCACCGGCGCTGTCCTGTGGAAGGCCAGCGTCAAGGTCGAGGAAGCTGATCGCGGCCGTCGCTTCCTGGGCGTGGGCCTGGGCGGACGTTCGGGCGGCGGCGGCTTCGGCGGCGGCGTGGCCGTCAGCGGCGGCAAGGTCTTCGTCTCGTCCGGCTATCGCGTCATGACGGCCTTCGACGCCAATACGGGCACCGAGCTGTGGCGCACGCCGGTCGACCTGCCGATCCACGGCGCGCCGACGGTGGCGGGCCAGCGGGTCTATGTCGTCGACGTCGACAACCAACTGATGGCCTTCAACGTGGCCAACGGCCAGCAGGACTGGTCGTATCGCGGCATCACCGAGCCGGCCCGCATCATGCGCGCATCCAGCCCGGCGGTCAGCGGCGGCACGGTGGTGGCGCCCTTCTCCTCGGGGCAGATCGTGGCCCTGCAGGCGACCAACGGCCAGCCGGTGTGGGAGCAGGTTCTGTCGCGCACCAGCCGCACCAGCGCCCTGTCGGAACTGCGCGACATCGCCGGTCGCCCGGTCGTCAGCCGCGGTCAGGTCTACGCCATCAGCCAGTCGGGCGTGATGCAGGTGATGGACCTGCGCAGCGGCCAGCCGAAATGGTCTCTGCCCATCGTCGGGGTGAATCAGCCCTTGCCGGTCGGCGACGTGGTCTATGTCGTGTCCCAGGCGGGCGAACTGACCGTGGTCAACCGTGAGACGGGCCAGGTCTATTGGTCGCGCGACCTGAATGACGGCCGCGTCCGCAAGGAAGGCGGCTTCCTGGGCTTCGGCAAGCGCACCGTGCGTCCGACCTGGTCGGGCCCGATCCTGGCGTCGAACCGTCTGGTCCTGGTCAACTCGGACGGCGAGGCCGTGGCCTTCGATCCGAAGACCGGCGCCCAGACCGGCAGCCTGAAGCTGGGTTCGGCCGCCTATATCGCCCCGGCCGCCTATAACGGCGCCCTTTATGTCCTGACCGACAAGGGCCAACTGGTCAGCATCCGCTGACCTTTTCACTGATTTAAGCTAGAAGGCCGACATGGCTCTGAAGGTCGCCATCGTCGGCCGCCCCAATGTGGGCAAGTCGACACTGTTCAATCGCCTCGTCGGCAAGCGCCTTGCGCTGGTCGATGATCGCCCCGGCGTGACCCGTGACCGCCGCTACGCCGACGGCGTGATCGGCGATATGGATCTGACCCTGATCGACACCGCAGGGTATGAGGACGTCACCGACGAAAGCCTGGAAGCCCGGATGCGCGAGCAGACCGAGGCGGCGATCGAGGACGCGGACCTGATCATGTTCATGATGGACGCGCGCGAAGGCGTGACGTCGCTGGACCGTATCTTCGCCGATCGCCTGCGCAAGGTGCACAAGCCCATCGTCCTGCTGGCCAACAAGTCCGAGAGCCGTGAGAGCGGCGGCGGCGTGGGCGAGGCGCACGGCCTGGGCTTCGGCGAGCCGGTGCCGATCTCGGCCGAGCACGGCGAGGGCATGGCCGACCTGTATCAGGCCCTCGTAGCCGCGTCGGAAGACATCTTCATCGAAGAGATCGACGAGCCGGAAAAGCCGATCCGCATCGCGGTCATCGGCCGCCCGAATGCGGGCAAGTCCACCCTGATCAACCGCCTGATCGGCGATGACCGCCTGTTGACCGGCCCGGAAGCCGGCATCACCCGCGACTCCATCTCGGTGGACTGGGTCTATGAAGGCAAGAACATCCGCCTGGTCGACACCGCCGGGATGCGCCGCAAGGCGCGCGTTCAGGAAAAGCTGGAAAAGCTGTCGGTCGCCGACACCATCCGCGCCATCACCTTCGCCGAGGTGGTGATCATGATGATGGACAAGGACGACGCCTTCGACACCCAAGACCTGCAACTGGCCGATCTGGTCGAGCGGGAAGGCCGGGCGCTGATCTATGTCGCGTCCAAATGGGATCTGGAAGAAGAGCCTCAGGCGCGTCTGGCCGAACTGAAGCGCCTGGCTGACGACAAGCTGCCGCAACTGCGCGGCTCGCCCTTCGTGGCCCTGTCGTCGTTCAACGGGCGCGGCGTCGAGCGTCTGATGCCCGCCGTGCTTCAGGCCTATGACACCTGGTCGGTCAAGGTGAAGACCAAGGATCTGAACGACTGGCTGTCCCTGGCGACCCAGAGACACCCGCCGCCCGCCGTGGACGGCAAGCGCATCAAGCCGAAATACATGGCCCAGACCAAGGCGCGCCCTCCGACGTTCGTGCTGATGGCCAGCCGCGCCGAGGCGATGCCGGAGCACTACAAGCGCTATCTGGTCAACTCGCTGCGCGAGAGCTTCGACCTGCCGGGCACGCCGATCCGTCTGAACGTCAAGTCGGGCTCGGCCAACCCTTATGCGGATGGCGGCGCCAAGTCGGGGCCGGAACGCTTCAAGGGCGACGCCAAGACCGCCCCGCGCCGGGTGATCAAGGCCGAGAAGGCCGAGAAGCTGTCTAATCTGCCCGGCAAGGCGCTGGAGCAGAAGGCCAAGGCCGGCATCAAGCCCAAGGTGAAGCCTCTGGGCGGCCTGAAGGCCAGCGCGTCCAAGAAGGCGGGCTCCAACGCTTTCATCGGCAAGGGCGCACGCGGCGGCGCTCGTCAGGTGTCGCGTTCGGGCCGTGTCCGTACGGGCCAGAAGGGCGGCGCCAAGCGCTGATTCACATCAGACCTGCCCGGTTGCGCCTCTCTTGAGACGCGGCCGGGATGGGGCTGTCGGTTCGTCCCCCAACGCCAGCTTCAGCGCTAGCGCCACGACGATCACCCAACGCAATTCATGCCAGTTCATGGCGATGCTCTCGGTCAGCATCGTCACTGTGAAAGACGCGATCAGCGGCAGGGCCAGCCAGCCGCCGGGGCTGGTGTAGGCCGCCCACAGGGACTGCGCCCAGATCTGGGTCAGGAACAGGGCGAACAGGATGACGCCGCCCAGGCCCAGGGCGATGTACAGCTCCAACCAGCCGCTGTGCGCATCGGCGGGCATGAAGTGCGCCTGATAGCCGATCCAGGCCTTGGGGCCGGTGATGCTGGGGTCGTCCCATACGGCGCCGTAGCCGAAGCCTTTCCAGGGGTGCTCGGCCATCTGCTGCATGATGCCTGACCAGATTTCGGTTCGTCCGGTCAGGGTGGCGTCCTTGCCGAGCAGGGCGAAGAAGGTGTCGGTTTCCATCGCGATCAGCAGACCTGCGCCGATGACGAAGACGACGGCGAGCCAGGTGGCGACGACCGCACGTAGCGGTCCAGACTTGACCACGGCGACGAAGCCCATGGACGCCAGTGACAAGACCAGGACGACCAGGGCGGTCTTCGACGTCGACAGCAGGATCAGCATGACCGGGACAACGGCGAGACCTAACCACAGCTTGCGCCGCTCGGGAGCCATCACGCCGGCCGCCAGCAGGAAGACGGTCGTCTTGACCATGACGTTGCCCATGGAGTTCTTCTCCAGCCACAGGCCGCGCCAGGCGCCGGGGAAGATTTCGTCCATCCGCCCCATCTGAGGCAGCAGCGCTCCGACAAGGAAAGACAGGATCGCCAGGACCGCCAGGGTTCCGGCGATGATTTCCGTCAGGCTGCGCCAGCTCCACCGCGAGGCCAGCGCGACGCCCGCCAGGGTGGTGAAGGCCAGGGCGGGTATGCGCCGTGCGGTTAGCTCCGGCATGATCGACCAGAAGTAGGTCGCCGCCGTCAGCAGCAGGAGCGCGATCAGAAGCGGCGATCGTATCAGCCCTTTGAGCGCGCGTTCAGGCCGCAGGCAGACCAGGATCAGCGCCAGCAGATAGGCCGGGTAGTAGAAGTTGCGCAGGAAGTCCGCGGACCTTGCGCCGTAGCCGGTCAGCGGCGCGCTCCAGAAACCGACGTAGGTGAGGATCAGCCCGACCGAAGCGACGACAGCGACGATGTCGGCCAGGGGGGCGGCGCGCACAAGTGGAAGCGAGGGGCGTTTCGCCGCCGGGTTCGCTAGCGACCGTGCGCCCGGATCCAGCCCCTCGACCACGCGCAGGTCAGACCAGGGCGTCCGCCGACAGGCCTTGCTTCCATTCCTTGAAGCTGACCGTCAGGGGCGGAGTGAGATCAGGGCGGGACAGTTCGACGATCAGGGGACCGATCTCCGAAGGATGCGGAAGAACGCTGGGATCTTCACCCGGAAACGCCTGGGCGCGCAACTGCGTCTGCATCCGGCCCGGATCGACGATGCAGGCGCGGACCGGCGTGCTCTCGATCTCGTCGGCCCAGCATTTGACCAGGGCCTCGGCGCCGGCCTTGGTCGCGGCGTACATGCCCCAGAAGGCGCGCGGCTGGGCGGCGACGCTGGTGGTCAGATGGATGGCGCGTCCGGCGTCGGAGGCGCGCAGCAGCGGCTCCAGCGAACGAATCAGGCGATAGACGCCGGTGAAGTTGATCTTCTCGACCTTGGCGAACTCGCGCGGTTCGGCGTGGGCGACCGGGGTCAGGCCTGACGGGCCCATGGTGGCGGCCGCCTGCACCCAGATGTCCAGCTTGCCGTAGCGTTGGAACAGGGCGCCGCCCAGGCGATCGATGGCGCCGCCGTCCACGAGGTCGAACGGGACCAGACTGGCGTGTTGGCCGGTGGCGGCGAAGATTTCGTCGTCCAGCTCCTCGAGGGCGCCCTGGGTGCGCGCGGCGGCGATGACGTGCGCGCCGGCCTTGGCCAAGGCCAGGGCGGATTCACGGCCGATGCCGCGCGAAGCACCGACGACCAGGGCGACACGGTTGGCGAGGGGGAGGGAAGCGTGTTCGGACATGGGGCCGCTGATAGCGCGACCGGGCGTCCGGCGAAAGGCTCAGTAGCCCGGCGCGGCCTGCCACAGGCTGAAGCTGACGCCCTGGTCATCGCTGACCACGACGGACAGGCCGGACGGGCTTTCGGCGGGCACGGCTGCGCGGCCGCCCAACTCGGTCACGCGGGCGCAGGCGGCGTGGATGTCGTCCACGCGGAAGTAGAGGTTGGGGAAGGTCTTCTGTTCGCCCTTGGTGAGGCCGAAGGCGGGATCGGACCCGGTGACATGGGCGTAGGTCGGGCTGGACGAGGCTTCGTCGAAGCGCCAGCCGAACAGGCCCGCGTAGAAGGCGCGGGCCTTGTCGACGTCAGGGGTGTCGAGCGTGAAGTAGCCGAGCTGGATCATCCAGCCTTAAGCGGTCACCAGCAGAGAAAGTTGCTTCCCGCGCGGATCGCGGCCGCCTTCCTCGATCTCACGGTCCAGCAGGCGGGTCGGATAGTCGCCGGTGAAGTAGTGGTCGGTGTACTGCGGGTTGGCGGCGTTGCGCGGTCCGGCGCCCAGGGCGTCATAGAGGCCGTCGATGGACAGGAAGCCGAGGGAATCGACCTCCAGCACCGCGCGCATTTCTTCCATGCTGTGGGTGGCGGCCATCAGCTGCGACCGCTCGGGCATGTCGATGCCGTAGAAGTCGGGGAAGAGGATCTGCGGGCTGGCCGAGCGCAGGTGCACCTCCTTGGCGCCTGCCGCGCGCACAGCGCGGACCAGCTTCAGCGAGGTGGTGCCGCGCACGATGGAATCGTCGATCAGCACGACGCGCTTGCCTTCCAGCGCGGCGCGGTTGGGGCTGTGCTTCATCCGCACGCCCTTTTGACGGGCGCCCTGGCTGGGCTGGATAAAGGTGCGGCCGAGGTAGTGGCTGCGGATGATGCCCATTTCATAGGGCAGGCCGCTTTCCTGGGCGTAGCCGAGGGCGGCGGGGACGCCCGAGTCGGGCACCGGCACGACGATGTCGGCCTCGACCGTGTGCTCGCGCGCCAGGCGACGGCCCATTTCCTTGCGGACGTCATAGACCGACAGGCCGTTCACGACGGAATCGGGGCGGGCGAAGTAGACGTATTCGAACAGGCAGGGGCGAGCGGCGCGTGCGGCGAAGGGCTTGATCGAGGTCAGGCCTTCCTCGTCGATGACCACGACCTCGCCGTGTTCGACATCGCGCACGAAGGTGGCGCCGATGGTGTCGAGGGCGCAGGTCTCGGACGCCAGCACCCAGGCTTCGCCGACCTTGCCCAGCACCAGGGGGCGGATGCCCAACGGGTCGCGCGCGCCGATCATCTTGTAGCGGGTCTGGGCCACCAGGGCGTAGCCGCCCTCGATCCGGCTCAGGGCGTCGATGAAGCGGTCGACGATCTTGGCCTTACGGCTGCGGGCGATCAGGTGAAGGATGGCCTCGGAGTCCGAGGTCGACTGGAAGATCGCGCCTTCTGAGACAAGTTGCGCGTGCAAGTATTTGAAATTGGTCAGATTGCCGTTGTGGGCGATGGCGATGCCGCCCTGGTCCAGATCGGCGAACATCGGCTGGATGTTGCGCAGGAAGCTGCCGCCGGCGGTGGAGTAGCGGGTGTGGCCGATGGAGGCCTGACCCGGCAGGCGCTTCGTCAGTTCGGCGTTGCCGAAGGCGTCGCCGACAAGGCCCTGATGCCGTTCGGTGTAGAAGCGGTCGTCGTGGACGCTGGCGATGCCGCAGGCTTCCTGGCCGCGATGCTGCAGGGCGTGCAGGCCCAGGGCGACGATGGAGGACGCCTCGTTCTCGGGCGCGCCCCAGACGCCGCAGACGCCGCATTCGAGGCGCAGCTGATCGTCTTCCGGCTCACGCCAATGCTCACGGTGAACGACGGGTTCGGCGATATGGTGGCGCATCGTCAGGCTCCGATGACCGGGGAAGGATAACTCAAAGGGCGGCGCCGCGCACGTAAGCCGCCCGAGCGTCCGGGGCAAGCCTCATTGGTCGGAAAACCCTTCGCGAACGGAAGAACCGACGACGGGAGTCAGGGCGTCGGCGCCCTTTCCAAGCGTGGGCAGCACGATCTGGATGGCGCGCGCGGCGCCTTCGCTGACCGGGGCGGTGGCGGCTTCGGACAACCAGCGCGGCGGGTTGTCCTGCATGGCGCCCATGATGATCAGGTGCACCGCGCCGATCAGGCCCAGGGCGCGGACCAGGCCGACAGCAAGGCCCAGCGTCTGGTCCAGCACGCCCAGCGCATGGCCGCGCGCGCCCTGGGAAATGGCCGAGCCGAGGAAACGCAGGCCGAAATAGAGGATGACGAAGACCAGCCCCACTGCCAGCACAGAGCCCGCCCAGTCCGGATCGACCAGATCGCGCCCGATCGGCGCCGTCCACGGCAGGGTGATCAGCGCCAGCAGCGCCGCCAGCAGGAAGCTGAACAGGGCCGTGAGCTCGCGCATGCCGCCCCGGAACCATCCGGCGGCGCCCGAGGCCAGCAGGGCCAGGATCACGAAGACGTCGTAGCCGGTCACGCGCGCTGCGGCCTCAAGGGATGGGAACGCGCTTAGTAGCGGTTCTGGGAGATTCGCTCGACCGCGTCGGTCAGGCGGGTGACGACGGTCAGGGCGACATCGCCCTTCTTCACCTTGCCATTGGCTTGTGGCGGCGCGAGGGCGCGCTCGAAGCCCAGCTTCTTGGCCTCGCGCAGACGGGCCTCGGCGCGGCCGACGGCGCGGACCTCACCTGACAGGCCGATCTCGCCGAAGACGACGCAGCCCTGCGGCAGGGGCATATCCAGGGCCGATGAGATCAGGGCGGCGGCGGCGGCCAGATCGGCGGCGGGTTCGTTGATCCGCATCCCGCCCGCGACGTTCAGATAGACGTCCTTGTCGCCGAACCCGAGGCCGCAGCGAGCCTCCAGAACCGCCAGCAGCATGGCGAGACGGCCGGAGTCCCAGCCGACGACGGCGCGTCTTGGCGTTCCGTATGCAGAAGGCGCGACAAGAGCCTGAATTTCCACCAGAACCGGACGCGATCCCTCGATCCCGGCGAAGACGGCGGCGCCGGGCGCCCGGTCCTTGCCCTCGCCCAGGAACAAGGCCGAGGGGTTGGGCACTTCGCGCAGGCCGGAATCGCCCATCTCGAACACGCCGATCTCGTCGGTGGCGCCGAAACGGTTCTTGCCCGCGCGCAGGATGCGGAAGGGATAGCCGCGCTCGCCCTCGAAGCTGAGGACGGCGTCGACCATGTGTTCGACCACGCGGGGCCCGGCGATCTGGCCGTCCTTGGTGACGTGGCCGACCAGAACGATGGCCGGGCCGCCGTTCTTGGCCAGCCGCACCAGCTCGGCGGCGCAGGCGCGCACCTGGGTGATGGAGCCCGGTCCGGCGTCGTGCGCGTCGCTCCACAGCGTCTGGATGGAGTCGATGATGACGATGTCGAACGGGTCGCGCTTCAGCGTCGTCAGGATGTCGCGCAGGGCGGTGGCGGAGGCCAGCGACACATCGGCATCGGCCACGCCCATGCGTTTGGCGCGGGCGCGAATCTGCTCGATCGCCTCTTCGCCCGAGATATAGGCGACCTTGGCGCCATTGCGGGCCGCCTTGGCCGTGACCTCTAGCAGCAGGGTCGACTTGCCGACGCCGGGGTCGCCGCCCAGCAGGATGGCCGATCCCGGCACCACGCCGCCGCCGCAGACGCGGTCGAACTCGGTCACGCCGGTGACGATACGCGGCGGCTCGGGCGTGTCGGACTGCAACGTCTCGAACTGCACCCCGCGGCCGCGCGCGGTCGAGGCGGGCTTCATGGCGCCCGGCGGGGCCGCCTTGGATTCCTCGACCAGGGCGTTCCACTCGCCGCAGGCCGAGCACTGCCCGGCCCATTTGGAATGAACCGCCCCGCAGGATTTGCAGACGAAGAGAAGAGAGTCGCGCGCCATATGTCAGACCTAGCAGATCAGGCGGGCGAGGGCAGGCGGCTTGGAACGCCCTGCGTCCGAAACTGTCATAGGGAGACTGCGGGGTTGCGTCGGCATCCACACAGCCGTCATTCTGACATGATAAGGCCGTGATCCGATTCAACCGCCCAGAAGGCTAACGAATGACCCTTGAAAATCCCCCCGCCGTCGACCCCTCGCTCGTCTCGCGGGCCAAATACATCCTGACACGGCCCAAGTTCGAATGGCCGGTGATCGACGCCGAAAGCGCCAGCATCAAGGGGCTGTTCACCAGCTACGCCGTCATCCTGGCGGCCATTCCGGCGGTGGCGACCATCGTGGGCCAGATCGCCTTTGGTCATCGCGGCCTGGTCGGCCCGCTGCTGGGCGGTGCGCTCAGCTATGTGCTTAGCCTGGTCAGCGTCTATGTGCTGGGCCTGATCATCGACGCCCTGGCCCCGACTTTCGGCGGGACCAAGAACCCGGTGAAGGCGATGCAGGTCGCCGTTTATTCCATGACCGCCGCCTGGGTGGCGGGCGTGTTGAACGTTCTGCCGATGCTGGCCTGGCTGGCGGGCCTGCTTGGTCTGTACGGCTTCTATCTGATGTACCTGGGCCTGCCGACGCTGATGAAGACCGCCGCCGACAAGGCGCTGGGCTACACCATCGTCGTCGTGGTCGCGGCCATCATCCTGAACGCCATCGTCTTCGCCATTGTCGGCGCGGTGATCGCCAGCTTCGTCATTGTCGGCGCGGGCGCGACGGCGTTCGCCCTGAGCTAAGTTTGAAGAAAAAGGGCTGGGGCCTTGCGCCTCAGCCCTTTGCTATTCAGCCCTGATAGACGCGCGGTACGCGCGGCGTGATCGAGGTCAGCAGTTCATAGCTGATGGTCCCCGCCGCCGCCGCCGCGTCGTCGATCAGGCGGTTGGCGCCGAAGATCTCCATCGGATCGCCCGCCTTCACGTCCAGGCCGGTCACATCGACCGCCAGCACGTCCATCGACACCCGGCCGATGATCGGACGCATCTCGTCCGCGATGAAGACCTGCCCCTTGGGGCTGTAGCTGCGCAGCACGCCGTCGGCGTAGCCCGCTCCAACGGTCGCCACGCGCATCGGCCGATCCGCCTTATACCCTTGCGAATAGCCGACGGTTTCGCCTGCAGGCACGTCGCGCACCTGCACCGCCTGGGCGATCAGGCTGGCGACGGGCGCGATCTTGTCATGGGGACGGCCTTCCGGGCCGCCGCCGTAGAGGCAGATGCCCGGCCGCACCACGTCGAAGGCGAAGTCCGGTCCCAGGAAGCAGCCGCCCGAGTTGGCGAAGGAGCGCGTCACGCCTGGATAGCGCTGGACCGCCGCCGCATAGGCGTCGCGCTGGGCGCGGTTCAGCGGGTTCGACGGCTCATCAGCGCAGGCCAGGTGGGTCATCACCAGTTCGAGACCTTCGAACGGTTCGGGCGCGTCCTCGACGCGGAAGCCCAGCCGGTTCATGCCGGTGTCGATCTGAAGCCCGCAGGCCCCGCCGCCCGACGCCTGCCAGGTCTGAAGCTGGATCGGGTGGTTGATGACGGGTCGCAGGTTGGACGCCTTGAGCATGGCGGCCCCGTCGCCTTGAGAGCCGCCGTGGCAGCCGTCCAGAATATAGATGATCGGTTCAGGCCCGATCGCCTCGCGCAGACGCACGCCCTCGGCCGCGCGGGCGACGAAGAAGGTACGCGCGCCCTCGGCCATCAGCCGCTTGGTCACGGCGGCGGCGCCCAGGCCGTAGCCGTCGGCCTTCACGACCGGATTGACCGGCGCGCCGCTGACGGCGCCGAGGGTGCGATAGTTGCTGGCGAGCGCGTCCAGATCGACGTTGAGGACGGCGGGAGCGAGGACGGGGGAGGTCATGGCGACGGTTATAGGCCGCTGGTCAGGCTGCGCCAGTCTCTGCGCGACCATCCGGTCCCTTCATCGCCGTCATGCTCGGACTTGATCCGAGCATCCAGCAAGCGGGGCGGGGATGCGTCTGGCGTCGGCGACGCTGGATCGTCGGGTCAAGCCCGACGATGACGGCAGAGAAGGAGCGCTTACTCCGGAATATCCGCATAGGCGCTGCCGTAGCGGCCGTCGTTCGCCAGATTGCCGAAGCGGGTGGTGTTGGAATCGAACGCCAGCTTGACGATGCCGATGGGGCCGTGACGCTGCTTGCCGATGACGACTTCGGCCTGGTGCTGCAGGCGGTCCATGTCTTCCTGCCACTTCAAGTGTTCTTCGGTGCCTTCGCGCGGCTCGGCGCGGCCTAGGTAGTAGCTTTCGCGATAGACGAACATGACGCAGTCGGCGTCCTGCTCGATCGAGCCGGATTCACGCAGGTCGGACAACTGGGGCCGCTTGTCCTCGCGCTGCTCGACCTGACGCGACAACTGCGACAGGGCGATGATTGGGACGTTCAGTTCCTTGGCCAGCGCCTTCAGTCCGCCGGTGATCTCGGACACTTCCTGCACCCGGTTCTTTTGGCTGTTGTCGCCGGTCGTCACGAGCTGGAGGTAGTCGACCACGATCAGGTCCAGACCGTTCTCCATCCGCTTCAGGCGTCGCGCGCGCGCCGCCAGCTTGGAGATGGACAGGCCGCCGGTGGCGTCGATGTAGAGGGGGCTTTCGCCGATCTCGATGGCCGCGTCGCGGATCTTGCCGAAGTCCGAGGCGTCGATCTCGCCCTTACGCAGCTTGTCCGAGGACACGCCGGACGCATCGGCCAGGATACGCATGGCCAGCTGTTCGGCGCTCATTTCCAGCGAGTAGAAGGCGACGACGCCGCCGTCGACGGTCTTGCGCCCGCCCTCCGGCGTCGGCTCCCAGCGATAGTTGCGCGCGACGTTGAAGGCGATGTTGGTGGCCAGCGCCGTCTTACCCATCGACGGACGACCCGCCAGGATCAGAAGGTCCGACGGGTGCAGGCCGCCCAGTTTCTGGTCCAGATCGTCCAGACGGGTGGCCAGGCCGGCCAGCTTGCCCTCGCGCTGATAGGCCTCGCCCGCCATCTCGACCGCGCCGGACAGGGCGTGGGAGAAGCTGACGAAGCCCGACGACGGCTTGCCCGTCTCGGCCAGTGAATAGAGCGTCTGTTCGGCCTGTTCGATCTGTTCGTCGGCAGGCGTCTCGGGGTTGGGCGCCTCCTTGATGATCTCGCCGCCGATGCGGATCAGGTCGCGGCGCAGGGCCAGATCATAGACGACGCGGGCGTAGTCCGGGGCGTTGGCGGCGGGCGGCGCCCGGTCCACCAGGTCCGCGAGGTAGCGCAGGCCGCCGAATTCCTGGAACGCCGGATCCTGCTTGAAGCGCTCCATCAGGATGGTGGGCTCGGCCAGCAGGCCCTGACGGATGTGGTCCTCGATCGCGTCGAACAGGCGCTGGTGGAAGGGCTCGTAGAAATGGCTGCCGCGCAGTCGATCCGACAGGCGCTCGAACACGGCGTTGTCGAACATCAGCGAACCCAGAAGGGCCTGCTCCGCCTCCAGGTTATGGGGCATGGACGACACCTGCACGGTATCGTTGGCGGAATCATAGGGCATCGGGGCGAAGGCGTTCATCGACATCATCAATACGCATAGGCGCGCCCTACGTCAGACGCGGGCGGGGTCGTGGTCGTGGACAGTCGCCGACGCCTGTGGACGGGCCGGAAAACCGCTGTCGGATCAGTAGGAGGTCGTCAGGCCCGGCAGGGGTAGCGCTCGGCCATCCAGTCGCGCACGGCCTGGGTCACGGTGATGCGGCGACGCGATTCCGGCATGGTCTCGAAGCGTGCGACCAGGGCCTCGGGCGTGATGCCGGTGCCGGAGGCGGGGATGCAGTGCGCAGGCGTGCGGCCCGCCGAGACGGCCGAAGCCTGTTCAGCCTTGACCGTGCTGACGGCGCCGGTGACGACGCGGATCAGGCGGCGGGTGTCGGGACGCATCATGGCCACGGCGCGGTTGCGCGGGATGTCATGGCCGATCGTCAGAAACTGCTGGACGGTCATGTCGGACGACTGAGCCTGGGCCAGAGGCGCAGAGGCGCAGAGGCGAACAGAGTCAGGGCGCCTAGCGACGCGGCGAATAGGATGTGAGCGGAACGCGACATGCGGGACAGATGCGCCCGCTCGCGCGGCGGTTCAAGTCTCAGGCGGCGATCAGGCGGGGCAGGGATAGTCCTCGGCCATCCATTCGCGGACGGCCTGATTGACGCTGATGTTGCGCCGATGGGCTGGGATGGCGTTGAACCGGTTCAGGATTATCTCGGGCGACAGGCTGATCTTGGTTCCTTCGGGGATGCAGGTCGCGGAGCGTCGGCCTGCGGTCTTGGCGGCGGCCTGATCGTCGCGCACCGCCCTGAAGGCTCCGTTCATCTCATTCATCAGCCGCCGCGTGTCCGACCGCAGCAGCGCCGTGGGATTGCGAGGGATGCGGTTGGCGGAGGTCAGGAACTCCTGAACCGTCATGGCGGCAGCCGCGCTGGGCAGGGCGGACAGCGCCAGGGCGGCGACGGCGGCGAACGTGGCGGCTTTCATGGGCTTTCCCTCCCTCGAGACGGTGAAGCCTAGCGTGCGGTTCACGACCGAACCATGACCGGCGAACGTTGTGTCACATTAAGTTTTCGTCAGACGCGGCGGCTCCCCGCGGGCCGCCGCGTCTGACGAGGGAGGCGCACTCAAAGGACAGGGAGGAAGCCCCGATGCGCGCGCTCCAAGCCGATCACCACTTCACGTTCAGTCGAGCGTAGCCGTAGCGGCCGTTGAACCCGAACGGCGAGTAGTAGGGGAAGCCCAGCACGCCGTTGTTGTTCAGGTTGGCGGGCACGAAGTCCGGATACTCGTCGAAGACGTTGTCGACGCCGATGGCCAGGCCGACCCGGTCGGTGATCTGGAAGCGGCCTTCCAGGTCGATGGTGGTCTTGTCGCCGGTCGAATAGTCGTTGGCGGACGTCGAGCCGGGCTGCAGCACGCTGGCGTAGTAGGTCGCCCGCGCCGTGGCGCCCCAACGGCCCTGGCTCCAGTCGGCCGAGGCCGCGACCTTGGTGTCCGGGGTGCCTTCCTCGATCGTCAGGATGCGCTGGCGCGCGAACAGGGTCGGGACCGGATTCAGCACCGAGGAGGAGGTCGGGATCTTGGTCACGCTGACATCGTTGACGTTGGCGGCGACGGTGAAGTCCCAGGCGCCCGCCGTCTCGGTGCGCAGGCGATAGCGGCCGACGATGTCGACGCCTTCGGTCTCGGTCGACACCCCGTTGAGGAAGAAGCGCGCGGCCTGGACGCCCAGCGGGTCCAGCAGGCCGGCGACCTGAGGCGAGAAGCTGCTGTTGATCAGCTCCGACAGGACGATCTGGTTCTCGATCTCGATGCGATAGGCGTCGATGGTCAGGTCGAAATTCCCCAGGCGGATCACGGCGCCCAGGGTGTAGTTGGTCGAAGTTTCGGCCTTCAGCGGGCGGGCGCCCAGAACCGAGGCGACCTCGCTGGTGGCGGGGAAGGTGCCGGTTTCGACGAAGCCGCCGTTCTGGACGACCGAGGAGGTCGAGGTGAAGAAGCTCTGCTGCAGCGACGGGGCGCGGAAGCCGGTCGACACCGAGCCGCGCAGGGCGAAGTTGGGGGTGAAGTCGTAGCGGGCGGCGAACTTGCCCGTCTGGGCGTCGCCGAAGTCCGAATAGTCCTCGACGCGCAGTGCGCCTTCGACCGTCAGCTTCTCGGTCAGCGGGATTTCGACGTCGGCGTACAGGGCGACGGCGTCGCGGTCTTCATCGACTGCGTTCGAGGGCTGGAAGCCGGGGAAGCCCTGGGCGCCGCCGGCCAGGGCGGTGTTCGAGCCCAGCGGGCCGCGGTTCCACGATTCCGGCTGACCGGCGTCGATCTTGTAGTTCTCCTTGCGGGCCTCCAGACCCCAGGCGAAGTTCAGCGGACCGCCGTCCAGGCCGATCTCGAACTGGCGGGTGAAGTCGGCGCCGAAGACCAGTTGGTCATAGGTCAGACCGCCGGAATCGAAGCTGGTCGGGGAGGCGGCGCCATAGGTGGCGTTCAGTGAATCCTCGGTGCGGAATTCCAGGGCGTTGCGGCCATAGACCAGGCTGAAGTCCGCGTCCCATCCGGCCAGCGTCCCGCGCACGCCGCCGGCGGCGGAAACGTCCTGGGAGTTGATGGCGATCTTGGGCAGGAAGCCGTTCGGATAGATGGACGGCACGTTGTTGGGGTTGTTCGACAGGCGCGGGAAGGCGGCGGAGGAGCTGTCGCGCTCCTGATAGCCGGCCCAGCCATAGGCCTCCCAGTCGGCGTTCAGCGGCTTGCCCGCATTGGCGAAGACGCTCCACTGCTCGACCTTGGGATCGCCGAAGCGGGCGGTGATCGCGCCGTTGGCGGCGGCGCGCGGGTCGTAATCCGAACGGTTGGTCGGGTCGCGGTCGGAATATTCCGCCGACAGGGTCAGGAAGCCGTCAGAACCCAGGCCGAAGCCCTGCCAGGCCGAGACGGTGACGGCGCGGCCGTCCTGCTCGTCCCGCTTGCCGCGCGCGGTCTCCACATTGGTGAAGTACTGGCCGTAGGTGACGCTGGCGCCGCCGCCCTCGCGGGCTTCCTTGAGGCGCAGGTTGACGACCCCGGCGATGGCGTCTGAGCCGTATTGCGCCGAGGCGCCGTCGCGCAGCACCTCGACCCGGTCCAGGGCGCCGCTGGGGATGGCGTTCAGATCGACGGCGGCCGAGCCGCGCCCGACCGTGCCGTTGACGTTGACCAGGGCCGAAGCGTGACGGCGCGTGCCGTTGACCAGCACCAGGGTCTGGTCCGGCGACAGGCCGCGCAGGGTCGCGGGACGGATCGAGTCCGTGCCGTCGTTGGCCGAGGGGCGCTGGAAGGTCAGCGACGGCACGGTCTGGGCCAGGGCGGCGGCGAACTCGGTCGTGCCGCGG